>JBBRLT010000003.1:0-90831 GCA_038231235.1 Terriglobales bacterium | reverse complement strand
ACGATCTTCAGAAAGGGCTCCAGCCCGCGAATCACTACGTGATTCAGGTCGGCCAGGTGAACCAGGTCGTCAAAGTCACCACGGCTGATGCCGGTGATCTCAGTGTTCAGGTCTGCAAAGGGTCCGTTGGGCTGAGCCGGCGGAAACAGCAGCCGAGAGAGCAGGACTATGGACTGCCGCGAAGGATACGACGTGGATTCGTTAGGCACGGATGTTTCCCTTAGTTGGAGTGAGGAGGAGTTGCAGTCGGTGCAGCGTCTCTAGGCACCAGTTCGGGCTCAATTAGGGGCGCAGGTGGCTCTGCGGGCGTTGCATCCTGACCCGCGGGTGTGCCGTCACGATGCTGCAATTCAACGTCGCCGGTTTCGCCACGGCGCGCACGGCGGAACTGATCGATTTCGCCGTTCACCTTTTGGTCGCTGTCATTGGCAATGGCCACCAGATGTTTGCCTTCGGCTTCCGCCTGACTGGCCAGCCCGATCTTCGAGTCGGAGCCATCTGCCTTCTGCGCCTTGGCATAGAAGAAGTGCGCCGTCTCGATGTCCCCATCGCGCTCGGAGACATAGCCGAGATTGTTCAGCGAAAAGGCGCTACCCGGATCGAGCGAGTAGGCCTTGAGAAAGTCCTTCTTGGCTTCTTCCCAGTTGTTCTCATTGGTGGCCGAGACGCCGCGCACCGCGAGCAAGGCCGCCTGCGCGTCCGGAGTGTCTGCTTCCTTGATGCGCTGCTTCAGCCTCTTGGCGCTCTTGGCCGCCATGCGGCTCACCGGCTTGCCTCGCCAGCTGCGATCCAGCGTGACCACGACCGGCTCGGACGACCGCGCCGCAGCCGCCTCATCGTAGTACTTCACTGCCCCGTCATAGTCGCCCAGCGACTCTCTGGCCACGCCTAGATTGTTCAGAGTAAACGTGTTCTGCGGGTCGGCGGTCAACGCCTTCTGCAGCAGCCGGTTGGCCTCGGAGTTGCGGTTCTCTGACAACAGCTCAATGGCCTCGACATTCAAATGGTTCACGCGCAGGGGCGCATCCTTCACACCACTCAACGCGTACTCAATGGGTTTGCCTTCGAGCTGCTTGGCATTGCTGCGGTCGATGCCCGCCGCCGAGCCCTGCTCAGCCGCCAGCTGGTAGAACTTCAGGGCTCGATCCAGCTTTCCTTGTAGCTCGGAGATATAACCGAGATTGTTCAAGGTAAACGGATCGGCGGGGTCATACAGGTACGCCTTCAGGAACAGCGACTCCGCCTTTTCATACTGCTGCTTCCGGACGGCATCGACGCCTTCCCGATTCAAGCGCTGCACCGGCGTGACCTGGCTGCGCCGGGGAACTGTAATCTTCAGGTCGCGGGCCCAGGAGTGCTGGAAGGCCGAACTTGCCAAAACCACAGCGAACCCGAGTAGTCTAAGACGTGTACCAAGCATCCGAAGTCCTCTCAACCTCCTCGACCGAGGCCGAACCATCCATCGCATCAAACTACTGAGTCTTCAATCATACCGCCCATCGCAGGCCCGCACCATTGCCTCCCCGGTTCCATCCATAACTTCAGTTCACCCTTTCGGTCTCTGGCGTGGCCGCCCTCTTTGCGTCATCATCTAACAAGAATAAGGAAAAGGCAGATGGGTCTTCTTTTCACGATCGCGCTACTCGGCACGCTGGCATCGGCGCAAGATACAACGACCAAGGCCCAGCCGGCCTCCCGCCCCGCTGCGGAGCGGGCCAAAGCGCAACCCAATCTGCTTGCTCTGCCCCAGGGGAAGATCACGGTCATTGGCGGAACCGTGGATCACGTGGATCCGATCACCGACCAATTTACGCTGAGGGTGTTTGGCGGCAAGCCCATCAAAATCCTCTTTGACGAACGTACGTTGATCTACCGGGATGGGCTAAAGACTTCTCTGCGCGAGTTGCGCGCCAACGATCATGCTTCGGTCGAAACCATGCTGGACGGAACGACCGTGTTTGCGCGTAGCATCCATATGCTGTCGAAATCCCCGCAGGGCGAATGCCAGGGCCAGGTGGTCAGCTTCGATACTGGAACACGAGAACTGACCGTGAGCGAAGCGTTGTCGCGAGAGCCCATCAAGCTGATGGTGCCTGCGGGAACGGCGATTGTTCGCGAGGGGCAGGCTGCATCGGCGGCTGGCAGCGCCGGTACCGGAGATTTGATGAAGGGCGCGCTGATCTCGGCCATGTTCGCGGCCGACAACAAGGGCCAGGGCGTCGCGAGCCGGATCGCCATCCTTGCGACTCCCGGATCGACGATCACCTTCGCCGGCGATGTGACCTTCCTCAATCTGCGCACCAAAGAGTTTGCAGTGCTGGATGCGCAAGACGACCAAAGCTACAAGATCAGTTTTGACCCCGCTGCCTTCCCTGAATCCCGCAATCTCCACGAAGGTTCGCATGTAAAGGTGACTGCGGAATTCGATGGGACGCGGTATGTGGCCAAGGCAATCACCCTGAAATAGTCGCTCCTATGAGCCGCGGGCGGAAGGTGGGACACTACGTTCCTATCCGCCCTGTCGCCACGCGTCAACAGAACGATCTGGCAGGCAATGGAACTGGCCGCACGCCTCGTCGGCAGTCGTGCGGCCCATACGTAATTAACATTCTGCCCCTTCTCCCGAGAACCAGGCTCCCGCCAGGGATGCCTGCGAAGGGGCCCCATTTGGTCAAACCCCGGCACTATCACTGTCGCAGTAGTCGTCACACGCCTAATGACAAAGCAATGCGTCGTCGCGGACTTCGCACCTTCTGATGCGATAGGCCGTGTCCGACAGACTGGAACTACTGCAACTGGGCCGCATTGCACGTGCCCTGCGTAACCGGCGCCGGTGGCGTGGGTGGTGTGGCCCATGGAACGGCAGTGAAGTCGAAGAAGTCGAGCAGGTCAGGCTGCGCCTGGTCGCGCAACGTCAGATGTGCAGAACTACCGATGAAACGGTTCTCCACAAACTTGATCACAGCCGTATGATCCATGGGGTTGTTGCCCACGTAGTGCTTCCTCGTGAATGGCGAGATGATGATATTCGGCACACGGAAGCCAAGCTGCGCGCCAAATCCTCTCACTGCCGGAGCATCGTTGGAGCCGTCGCCCGGATAGTTTGCCTTCAGATCGCAATGCAAGGTTGCTGTCGATCCACCTGGCTGACATGGAAAATAATTAGGATTTCCACTAGGGTCTTCAGGGTTCACGGCTATCTGCAAGATATCCGGAATCGCTCCCAGGGAGGGGTCGGTGTTCTGGTTCGAGTGGCCGGGTACCGGCGGCACGTGATCGTAGGGACCGCCGCCCTCGTCGTAGCTGTAGAAGAACACCGAATCCTTCCACGACGGGCTCGACATGAAGGTATTTACGATATGAGCGACCTCGGATTGACCAACCAGAATGGACTGGCCGGAACCTGGGTGCTCATCGTTCAGGCCGGAGCCTGATTCGATGAAGCTGAAGCTGGGCAGTGTTCCGCCGTTGACATCGTTGAAATAGTTGGGCGTGAGCGGAGCAATGTGGTTGGGATCGATACAGAATGAATTGGTGCTATCCCCCACGATGCTGGATGGCTGCGTGGTTCCGGTGCAGGCCGCGTGGCTCGGATTTCCGTACAGATATTTGTACGAATACGACAATGCAGAGAAGGTGGTCGCAGGCAAGGCCGACGTCGCACCGCCGCCACCATTTGTGACGGTATAGTAGATCTTCCACGAGACCTTGGCGTTGTCCAGTTCCTCGAAGATGGTGCGGATGACAAGCTGGGGAAGATGGTCGTCATTGCCGATATCGAGAACCAGCCCCTGCGTGGTGCCGCCGGTAAAGGTTGCGATGCGGTTCGGGATGCTCTTGCTGGCCATGGGCGAGAACCAGCGGTTGGAAACGGCGAACTGCGACGCCATGTAGTAGTCGTAGTTGAGGAAACCCTCGTCGTAGTAGCCCATGGCGCGCTGACCAGCTAGGTCCGTGAATTGGCCAGAGCAAGTGCCGGAGGCGGCACAGGTTTTGGCAAAGCCTTCTGCGTTGTGCACAAAACCATCCATCGCAATGGGACGCGTGGTGAGGAAGTTGTAACGGTTCACGTCGCCAAAGCTCTCTAACCAGGACGAAGACATATCGTCGACGCAGGTCGTCGCGAGCTTGAAGAGGTGGAAAGTTTGACTGTTAGGGCCGTCAGTCTGGTTGGAAATGGTGGCTTCCCGCCCGTCGATGCCGTCTACCTTGTAAACCTTGCCATCGTCGCCAGTCGTGTATCCGTGAGCCTGCCGGTAAGGGTTCAGCTCGCCGAAGTAGTTATCAAAGCTATGGTTCTCCTGCAGCATGAACAGGACGTGGTTGATGGACTGCACGCTCCCCGGCGCGGTTACTGTCACCGTGGCCGTCCCCGTCGCGCTGCTTCCGTTTCCAGTAGCAGTAGCGGTGTAAGTAGCGGATGCGGCGGGAGTCACCGTCTGCGTTCCGCCACTCGGCTGCAGGGTATAGGAGCTGCCATCCGTTCCTGTGACGGTCACCTGTGTGGCGTTGGTGGCGATGACGGTCAGAGTGGAGGAGCTGCCCGCAGTAATCGAGGCAGGGTTCGCCGCGATGGTCACTGTCGGCGTCGCGGGCTGGGTGACGGTGACGATGACGGATGCCATGGCCGGCGTGGAGGTTGGTGTGCCGGGGCCAGTTGCGCTCGCGTTGTAGGTGGTAGTCACGCTAGGGCTGACCAGCTGTGTCCCGCCAGTCGGAGGCACGGTGTACGCGGTGCCATCTGAGCCGGTCAGGGTGACTTGGGTAGCATTGGTTGCCGTCACCGTAAGCGTCGACGATGCGCCCGCAGTGATGGAGGTGGGGTTGGCAGTGATAGCGACGGTCGCAGCTGGGGGCGGCGGTGGAGCCGGCACCACGGTCAGAGCTACGGTGGTAGTCGCCTGGGTCGTCCCCGGACTGCCGGTAGCCGTGGCAGTGTACGTGGTGCTCGCCGCAGGGCTCACGACCTGGGTGCCGCCATTCGGCTGCAGCGTGTAGCTGCTTCCATCTGTGCCCGTCACCATCACCAACGTTGCATTGGTGGTGGCCACGGTCAGGGTGGACGAGCTACCCGCTGTGATAGTGGTGGGATTGGCGGCGATCGTGACCGTTGGCTGTGCCTGCGGGGCCGTGACCGTTACGGTTGCTGCCGCCGTGGCAGTTGCGCCGTTTCCCGAAGCGCTCGCCGTATATGTCGTCGTAGACGTTGGACTGACAGCCTGGGCGCCGCCGTTCGGCTGCAGCGCATAGGTGTTGCCGTCCGAGCCACTGATAACGACCTGGGTCGCGTTCGTCGCAGCCACGGTCAAGGTAGTGGATCCGCCCGAGGTGATCGAAGCAGGATTCGCCGTGATGCTCACGGTTGGAGCATTCGCCACGGGCGCCGTGACGGTCACAACGGCGGTGGCCGAAGTGGTGCCTCCCGTCCCGGTGGCAGTGGCCGTATAGGTGGTGGTCGCTGCCGGCGAGACCACCTGGGTGCCGCCCGTTGCCTGCAAGGTATACGTGGTGTTGTCCGACCCCGTCACTGTCACTTGTGTCGCGTTAGCCGCGGCCACGGTCAGGGTGGATGCACTGCCTGCGCTGATCGACGCCGGGTTCGCGGCAATGCTCACTGTTGGGCTGCCCGACGTTTGTGCCGTTACAGTCACCGTGGCCGTAGCCGTGACACTCGCCCCGCCGCCGGTGGCGGTCGCGGTATAGGAGGTGGTCGCGGTTGGGCTGACCACCTGGGTGCCGCCCGTCGACGCCAGGTTATAGCTGCTGCCGTCCGATCCAGTAATCTTCACTAGCGTCGCGTTAGCCGCTGTTACGGTCAGGGTGGAAGAGCTGCCCGTCGTGATCGACGCAGGGTTAGCAGCAAGGCTCACCGTTGGGGGCGGCCCTGTGGGCACTTGCGCTGTGACTGTCACTGTGGTCGTTGCCGTGACAGTCCCCCCGCCGCCAGTCGCGGTCACAGTATAGGTCGTTGTCGCGGCTGGGCTGACCACCTGGGTGCCGCCGGTTGCCGCCATGCTGTAGCTGCTGCCGTCCGTTCCCGTGATCTTGACCTGGGTGGCGTTAACCGCCACCACTGTCAGAGTCGAAGAGGCCCCAGCGGTAATCGAGGCTGTGCTCGAAGCAATGGTGACAGCAGGCGTGGTCGACGGGCCCTTGTCCAGCGTGGCCCCACAACCTGCGAGCAGGATCAGCAACGAGAAACACGCTAACGAGAGGATCCGATAGAGAAACCTGGAATCGCGCGACCTCATCATGATGTTTTCCTTCTCCTGTTCAGATGAGCGATCGATGGCTCGGCAGAACATAACGACAAATCGTATAAGTAGTCAGTCATCGAATGAACAGCAGCGACGGCAGCTTGCGGCCGGGAAACTTGACGGCTTCTGGTCCGCCGCTCCATGAATCCTCTTGGATGCTTGTCCAGACTTCGTTGTCTGCCTGGCTGGAAAGTCAAAGCCCCTGCCGGGGTTAGTGCCCTCTCCCGAGCAAGCCAATTTCTTTTCCAAGGACGCCAACTCTAGAATAAGTGAAGCGGTCTTGCCCTGCGGGCCCTTCTTCATAACCTACAACAGGACTTTGACAGCACCATCATCCAACTCCCCGTTGTGCGTTACGCTAGGGGATCGATCAGGTCGGGTCGAGCGTTACTTCCGGTGTCGCGTTCGTGTCCGCCCTTCTCCGATGCCCCCGCGATGGAATGCCTGAACGCCATCCCATCACTCGATTGCAGCAATTCCCGCTTATATCGATTCAGCTCGAACCAGCGGAGATAGTTGCGCACCACGCGGGCAATGGTCATCTCGAGCCCGGCGGCGAAGTTCTGCCTTCCCATGCTGCGCTGCAGCTCCGGCGATTGAAGAAGTGTGGTCAGTTGTTCGGCTAGATCGGCGGCACTCCCGATCTTGTAGAAGCGCACTGCCATGTCCTCATCGGTGGCCATGTCGCGGAAATCGTCGATGTCGGCGCACACAATGGGGACTCCGTACTCGCACGCCTGATGTGCTGGCCCGCTCGATCCGGTTGCAGAGTCATAGGGCAAGACCAGCGCCGAGGCGGTACTAAAGAGCTCTGGTATGTCTTCCTCTGCAACGTAGCCGCGGAACTCGATGGGCAGGTGCGCTGGCTGGGCCTCGCGAATCGCCTCCCAGTATCCCGCCTTGGTGTGGTGATTGGCGCCGGCAACGATGAGCCGGGCATTGGGGACTGCCTTCAGAATTGCGGGAAACGCCTCCATCAGCGTCTCCAGACGCTTGTAGGTGCCCCAGTGTCCAATCGCCAAGATGCGCAGGTCTGGATTGCCGCGATTGCTGAAGTCGGGCGGTGTGGGGTTGGAAGCGAAGGTGCCATGTTTGCCGAGCAGAACATTCTGAACCGAATACTTCTCCACCAGGACCTTCTTGTACGCGGGAAGCAGAACCGAGACCGAATTCGCACGCAGCAGCGTTCTGGTGGTGAACCCAGTGCCCAGGCGGTAGAACTTCTCGAAGCGCACGCCGGCAGCAGCGAAGTCTACATGCTCGATCACATGATGAAGGGTGACGTGGGTGTTGAACCCAAAGGCGCGGCTGAGTGCGGGTGCGGTGAGTCCAGCGAATGCGGCGATGGGGTTCTCGGGTGTGGCAAAGCTCGAGAAGACGAGATTAAACCAGACCACATCCGGCTTCAGCTTGCGAAGGGCCTTTACCAGCCGGACGGGTGTGCTGAGACTGCCGAACTTCCAGCAGCGAACCACATTGAATCCTGGCAGCTCCTCCTGCTGGTCGGCTTTGAGCGACTGACCGTTCGCATCGGTAGCAAACTCGTAGTCGGCAAGCTCGTCGGCAAGGATGGTCAACTCGATGTCCGGATGACGTTGCAACTCGCGCGCAATGTGAAATGCATACTCGTTCAGTTGCCGTCCGCTCGGGGGGAAGGTCGCAACCAGGCAAATCTTCATAGAAATGGACGCCTTTAAAATAAGCTGACGCTGAAATAGGGGCGCAGCTGTAGATTGTGAGAACTCGTAAAGTTGAAGAAGGATTCCTGCTGCACCCCAGCCGAGAACCGAATTGGGTATTGCAATGGAACTTCCCCGCTTTCATCCTTGAATCCCCGGTGGAATGGCATCGCATAGGAGGCCGCGAAACCACTCTGCACCGCATCGTAAACATGGAATCCACGGGTGCTGTTGTAGGACCCGGTGGCCTGCAGCCTCCAGTTGCGTGCCGGGGAGTATTCGACCGTACCGGCCGGCCGCAAGGCCTGCGCTATCCCGGACCGGCCTTGGAAAGTGCGGAAGGCGCGCAGATCTTCAATCACTGCGCGGGCATTCAGCCGTCGCGAAAACTGCCGCTGCAACCCGATATAGGAAGACGTGTAGTAGTTGTGTATGTTCACCGAGGTGAACTGCTGATCGTTCGCTGCCCAGCCGGTTACCAGCGCATTCTTTCCCCAGGGCTGCCCAACGCGAAAGTCCAAGGCGCCGGCGAGCGTCCGCGAATGTACATTGCTCTCGGTAAAGGGGCCTGACTCCCGTAAAACGAAACCACTGACTGACACCGCGTTGAAGAAAGAACTCGTCTGCGCGAAGGTAAAGACGCGGAACAGGTTCTGATTCAGGGCGATGGGGTTATTCGCGTCACGGCGCAAGGTGCCCTGGATTCCGCTGTTAAAGGTGATGGCGTTGGTGCCCAGGCGGAGCGTCGGATTCAGCCCGAAGTTGAGCGAATAATCGGTCGTGTTGCGGTTGGCGATCGAGCTGGTGCTGGGTACGGAGATCTGGCCCCGGGCATTGCGAATCTGAAAGAAACCGCTCGCGGTGGGCAGATGGTTCAGATGCAGGTGGTAAGCCGTGGTCCACTGCGTCTGCAGCGACGAGCGAGGCGGCGGCAGCAGCGCAGTATCCGCGACCGGTACCGGCGTCAATCCATCCAGCTTCGAATCCAGCACATAGACCGTCGTATCTTCAAAGATGGGATCTACAGAGAAATCCGACAGCAGGCTCAACCTGCGATTCACACGCAAGCCCTCGTCCCCGCCAGCCGAAAGTAGACTTTGTTCTACTGTCTGGTCTTCACCAGCAGCGTCGGAAGCCTGGGCAAACGCCGTGAGCGCCTGGGTGGTGTGATGCTGCTGCCGGTAGACGTTGGCTTCCGCCAGCAGGTATTGATAATCCGGATCGCTGTCTGCATCCCGGCTGATGCCGGCCAGCTGCCCCTGGGCTCGGGGCGTGTCTCCCAAGGCGATGTAATTATTTGCACGGCCCACGCGCACGGCCGAGTCTGGAGCGCCGGCCGCCGCGGCACGGTCAAGATAGCTCTGTGACAGCTCGTACTCATGCAGACTGCGTAAGACGTTTGCTGCTTCGATCAGTTGTTCCCCGGTCGCCGGCTCGGTATCGCCCGCCTGCGCTTCCATCAGCCCCAGAGCAATCTGCCTGCCCGCCTCCTCCTGATGACCCTGCTGACCGAACAGCTGGGCAATGGCCAGCCGTACGCCCACGCGGTCGCTCCGCGGCGCCATCAATGCCCTACTGTAGCGGTCCATGGCCCCCGCCTGATCTCCCAGCACTGCCAGCGCCGAGCCAGTCGAGAGCAGGATTCCCGAAGGTCCCGATCCCGCTTTCTTAGGATTGACCTTCGACTCTGGCGCGTGTTGCTCGGCCAGTTGCACATATTTGAGCGTCTCTTCCCGCTCCCCCAACTGGGCATGGGCGCGGGCCAGCAGCGCATACGTGGCAGCGTCCGCGGGAGTGAGCTTCTGCGCGATCTCCAGTTCGTCGATGGAATCGTGATAGCGGCGCGCTGAATAGAGAGCGCCTGCCAGCGCAAGGTGCAACGAGCCGTCATTCGGCGCAAACTTCAAGGCCAGGCGATATTCACTGGCTGCCTTGATCAGCAGAGTCCTCTGCCCATATGCAGTCGCACGAATCAAGTGGACTGCTTCTGAATCGCCCAGGAACTGCTCGGCCAGTTGCGACTGCCGGATGGCAAGCTGGGGCCGCTTCAGGTCCAGTTCCGAATAGGCCAGCCCCAGGTGCGCCTCGCCGTTGTTCGGCTCGCGCTTAAGGGCTGCTTCGAAATCGGTGGCAGCGGATTTCCACTCTCCCAGATCATTGAGGACGTAGCCGCGGTTTACATACGCGGTCACGATATTGGGATTGCGGTCCAGCGCGTTGGTAAAGTCGGTCCGCGCCTCATCCAGCTGTCCGCCATGCTTATGGACATAGCCGGCCAGCAGCGGCAGATCCGCATCCTTGGGGAAGACGTCGGAATACTGAGTGGTCAGGGCCAGCAGATCGTCGTAGCGCTCGAGACCGAGCAGGTCATAGCCCAGATAGACGACGACATCTCGATCCTTGGGCAGCAGCTTGAGAACCTTTTCGCCCAGGACCGCGGATTGCCGGAAGTCTCCCTTCAGCCGCAGGTAGCGCTCTTCTTCGCGCAGAAGCTGAGGTTCTTCCTGCATCTCCGGCGCGGCGCGCGCAAACCATTCGCCGGCCAGATCGAGCGTGCGCGCCTCGACGGCAGAGTTCAGCGCTCCGGCCACGATCAGGGCATTTTTCGGCGCCAGATGGTAAGCCCTGATGTAGTTCGCCTCCGCCTTGGCGAAATCATGGCGCGCGGTGTAGAGATCACCCAGCGCTGCATACGGAACATACAGCGACGGGTAGTTGTCGGCCAGACGGCGGAAGTACTTCTCCGCGTCCTGATCGCGGCCCGCTGCCCGGGAGGCGTAGCCGAGCGAGGTCAAGGCGAACCTGTTCTTCGCATCCACGACCAGGATGCGGTTGTACACGTCCACCGCTTCGGCGGGGTGCCCCTGTTTCACCAGGAGGTCTCCATCCAGTTGCAGCGTGCCCGGATCCCTGGCATTGATCGCGAGGGCTTCCTTCAGATCGCTGCCTGCTCCGTCCAGGTCCTGCAACTGCATTTTGATCGTGGCACGGAGACGCAGGAATGGCACTCGTGACGAGCCTTGCTCATCGAGCGCACTGATTTGCGTATGGGCAGTGTCCAACTGCTCCCGCGCAGCACTGGGCTGTTTCAGGCTTTGATCGAGCTGCATCAGGTCCAGATGCATCTGGATGCCGAACAGCGGCCCTTCAGAAGGGGTAGCCGGCAGATGCGCGAGCACTGCTGTGTATTCGCTAACAGCGTCACTGTTCCGGTCCTGCAGTCGAGCAATCTCTCCGCGGATGGCGTGCAACCGGTAATACTCCGGATCTAGGCGCGCGGCGCGCTGCAGGAAGTTGTCGGCAGTGTCTATGGACCCGACCACTACCTGGGCCTGCGCAGCGGAGAGCTGTAGTCCAAGGTCCTTTGGCACTGCATTGGCAGCCTGGGCGTAGAGTTTGGCAGCGTCGGCCGGATTGCCAGAGAGTTGATAGACGTAGCCGAGTTCAGCCAGAACATCAGACCGCGGACTACGAATCGCCTTCAGCGCGGTAAGCGCCTCGGCATAGTTTGCTGTCTCGAGATAATAGCCGGCCAGCGTGCGCTGGACCTCCGGATTGTCCGGAGAGCGATGCCGGGCCAGGTCCAAATAGCGATTTGCCTGATCGAACTGTTTCAGATGCTGGTAGGCCAGTGCGGTCAGAACCTCAGCCCGCGTGCTCGGCTGCGCCTGCTCTGCTTTTTTGAAATACCCGAGCGCGGCCGGGTACTCTCCGTCTTTCATCAGAAGTTCGCCCAGCAGGAGCCCGTCTTCGGTGCGGCGCGGATCGGCGGCCAATACCTGTTTCAGCAACCGCTCGGCATCGGCGGTCCTGCCGGTGATTCGATAGGTCTGGGCCAGGCCGGACATGCCGTCCACCGCGCCCGGCTTCAGCCGGAGACCGTGAGCGTAGGCCTCTGCGGATAGTGCATATTGGCCATTCAGCCGTGCTGCGTAGCCGAGCAGGATCCAGAGCTGGGGGTCATTCGGGGCCGCCAGCGCCGCCTTCTGGGCAAAATTGGCGGCCTCGGCGTGCTTGCCCTCTTTCAATGCCAGCTCCGCGGCACGCGCCAGACGCGCATCCTGAATATTCGATCCCCAGCCTAATTGCGGGGCAGCTGCCGGCGCCTGAGCGGGACGCTGCGTAGGTTTCTGCGTGGCCGGCGCCTGGGGAGCCGCCGGGCCAACCTGATATGTCTGCCCCCAAAGGGAACAGGAAACTGCCAGGACCAGCAGTAGTATGTACTTGATCTTCAGGCAGTTACGCGTCGCTATCAACGAATTCACCGGGGAGAGTCATCCACATAGTTTGAAGGTTTTATGATAATGCGGTGGTAGTGCAATTTGTTGTCCACTGGCGTACTTCCAGGCACACAAGTGTATGCAAAGGTAATAGTGGGTGAGCCGAAGCAGCACAATGCCTCGAAAGCGGCGCTTCTTACGCTGGCATCATTTTTTGATGCAAAAAGTACCCGGTCGTGTGTAAAATCGCGCACGTACATGCCAAGGTAACGGCGGCGGCGGCCGAGGTAACCTGGTTCAGCCGCCGAGATCATTCTTCATCGGCTAAGGTGAATTATAGTGTCGTCTCCGACTGCCTCGAGAGGGAACCTTGCAAAGAACTGAATCTGTCGCCACCATGAACCGGCCCATCCCCCTAAGCCTCATCTTTATGGCGGCCTTCATGGTTCACGTCCCGCTTTTGTTGATGAAGCTGCCTTTGCGGTCGTATGACACAAATTTCCACATCTTCTTCGCTTCCCACTACTTGCACCACTGGTTTGAACCCTGGAATGCGAAATGGTACGCCGGCTTTTCGCAGACCACCTATCCTCCGTTGCCCCACCAGTGGATCGCCGTTCTCTCCCACCTGCTAGGCCTGGACATGGCCTATATGGCAGTGCAGTTCATCTCCATCCTGCTTCTGGCTCTGGGGGTCTATCGCTTCTCCCGCCTGTGGGTGAATGAGCGCGCCGCCTCGTTTGCAGCCCTGGCCAGCATCTTTCTCGGCTCGGAGAGCTTCCTGGTCTACGCCGCCGGCCAGTTGTCCACCACGACCGCTGCACCGATCTACCTGAATGCTCTGCCGTATCTCTTCGACTGGGTACGGCATGGCAACTGGCGATCATTCCTTAAGGGTTTCGTCCTGTTCACCACTGCGGCGGCCGCCCACCATGCCACACTGCTGTTCGGCTCCATGTTCTTCGCGCTTCCCATCCTCGCGCTGGCACTGCTCGACCGCGAGCAGGGCGAGAGATTGCCCATTCCAACCTTTGTGTTTCGCACCGTGGCGATTGGCATTCTGGTTGGTTTGTCCATCGCCGCCGTCTTGCTGCCCTTCTGGATTGCGCTGATCCATAACCCAGTCACCCAGACCCCTATCCCGCATGCCAGCCGAGCCAACTACATCCTCAGCCCGCACTTGGGGCTGAACTACTTCGTAGTGCCCTACGGTGCGTTGCTTCTAGCGCTGCCCTTCATCCTCATGCGCGGCGCGGCGGTGGTGCGGCTGCGTCCACTGCTGGTGGGCTATTGGTTCGCCCTTCTGGTTGGTCTGGGCGGGACCACTCCCGTGGCGCGTCTGGTGCTGGGCCGCGCCTTCGAAGTGCTGACCATGGAGCGCTTCACCTACTGGGGAACACTGCTGGCGTTGCCCTTCGTGGGACTGCTGGCCACCGAGTTGATCGACCGCTTTCATCGCCGCGCCGTCGTCGGTCTGGCGATTGCAGCGGCGTTCACCTGCGGCCTGGGCGTGGCATGGATCACCTATCAGCCAGCCGACGCCGCCGATTTCAAGGTCGAGTCTGTCGCTGCGTGGTTGAACCGGGATGGACATGACAGGTACCGCTACGTCACTCTGGGCTTTGGAAACAAGGTGGCACGGCTGGCGATCTTTACCGATGCCAGCAGCGTCGATGGAGAATGGAACTCGGGCCGAACCCTCCCTGAGCTGACACAGAACGGCGCTGGGCCGCTGACCGATACCAAATATTTCGGCAAGCCTGGACTCGATGCGCTGCGCGCTATCCTCTACCACGCTGACCATTATGGGTTGAAGTGGGTCTTCGTGCGAGACCCCTACTATGATCCGCTGCTGTCGTTTGCTGGCTTCCGTCGCGTCGACACGCTGGACGACAAGACCATCTCCATCTGGAGCAAGGAGGGTGCGCCACCCGCAATGCCAGTGAACACCGCCCTGGTGCCACCGCATTGGCAGGGTCTGCTGTGGGGGACGCTTCCCTTCGGCAGCAGCCTGCTGGCACTGCTGGTAGCGTTTGTTCCCGACCGGCGGCGGCGAGCTGTCAACGAGGCGGAGCACGCTTCCATCTCCGAGGACCTAGCGCCGGGGAGGCTGGTCATATGAACACCAGCCGCTGGCTTGCCCTGTCCATGGTCGTTGCAACCATCATCCTGATCGTGTTCAGCCTGCTGCATCCCAATGCATCTGCGGTTGCACTGGCAGACTCGAGTACTGCCAGCGTGCTGCGCCCCTCGTCCACGCCGCAGGCCGCCGTGGAGAATCTGGCGCGGGAGATCAGCCAGAGGCACTGGGGGCCCGCATACGCGAGCCTTGCCAACCGGGGCGAGTTCGCTGAGCCCGACTTCCTCCGCGATCTGACGGGAAGCAGTCTCAGCCTGCGGACTTACGCGACGCTCGATCATTTCGAGGTGCGGCCGCTGCATGCCTCAGCCAGCGATGCGCAGATGCAGTTGAAGCTGCGCTGGTCTACCGTCGTCGGAACCTTTCAGGACACCAAGGATCTGCACGTAATCAAGAATGGCGATCGCTGGCAGGTGGAGTGGCCGCTGGTGAAGGAGGCCCGCGTCCCGCCCCAGGTGATTCCGGTCAACTATCTTCGCTGGGACGTGATCTATCGCGGCCCTGAGGACGACTGGGGGGCGCAGGATGTGGAATCGCCCCACGTACGTATTGTCGACATGCATCCGGTGGAGCGTGGCGATGGCGTATTGATCATGGGCGAGTTGCTGACTGAAGATGTGGTGCCCGCCTACGTCGCCGTGAAGGCTACTCTGGTGGCGAAGAATGGCTCGCCGATCGCAACCGAGGACAGCTTCGACAAGATTTCTCACCTGCTGCTGCCCAAGCAGGTGACTCCCTTTCTCATTTCCTTCCCCGGAGTGACCCTGGCGCAGATTGCCAGCGTCCGGATGGAACCTTCCTCATCCTTGATCGCAGCGTCGGCCGATCCTGTGGTCGCCATTGAAGATCAGAAGCTGAATCCCTCTCCAGACGCGTCGCTGACAGGAAAGCTGGTGGATCAAAGCGGTCAGGTAGTGAATGTTGCCCATGTGCTGGGTACCTTCTACGACAAGAATGGGCAATTGGTGTGGGTTGCCGATCATTATGTCGATCGCGCCCTCTTGCCACAGACGCCCACCCCGTTTAAAATCCTGCTTCCCCCCGACATAGCGAGGCTGATCAGCAGCGAACGCGCGGTTGTAGCGACGTACAGTGGGGACACTCGATGAGTCTGCGGCTTCCGGAGGTGCTCAGCGGCCTTGCGCTTGCCACAGCGTGCCTTGCCCATGGTCAGGGAGGACGCATGACCTTGCCCCCGCGAGTGGAAGCAGGCAGCGCCTTCCAGATCCAGACCACAGGAAGCGGCAAGGCGGTCCTTTCGATTGTCGGATTGGGTCAGGTGCTGCGGCAGGATGTTCAGCTGGGGCAGCCGGTATCCTTTGCCGCCGGAGTCCTGCACAATGCCGGACACTACACTGCCCTCCTGACCGGCGATTTCTCTACGGAGGAAGGCTCCCTCCATGTGGCGCCGGCTACCCAGGTAGCGAACGTGAGCTTCCTCGCCAAGCCCTCACGCGTGCCCACTGGCCTGCATAACGGCATCAGTGGCGCGGTCTACCTCTTCGACGCCTACCAGAATCTGATCACCACGCCAATGCCGGTGGCCTTCCAGTTGTCCGGCGCCGGCGCGACCCAGACCCGGACCGCCGTCACGCAGAACGGAAGCGCCTGGGCGCAACTGGATTCTGCTGCAAAAGAGGGCGCTGCCCAGTTTTCCGCCCGCGCCGGCACCGTTACCAGCACGCGCGTCATCCAGGAGGTTCCCGGCGATCCGTGTGGATTGAGGCTGAGCGCCACGCCTGTCGGCCGCAGCATTCAGCTCCAGACTGATCCATTGCGCGACTGTGGCGGCAATGCCGTGCCGGATGGGACGATCGTCACCTTCACCGAAGTGTATGACGGCACGCAGACGACAGTAGACGTGCCGCTGAAACGTGGCATCGCGCAAGCCGAACTTCCTGCATACAACGGCGCGAAGATCTCTGCAGCGACCGGGGTTGTCCTGGGCAATGAGATTCACTGGACCAGACCATGAGCAGGCGCATCTTGATCGTCGCCACCATCCTCGCCGCAGCACTGCCGCTCGCGGCTCAGCAGAGTGCTGTGCGCGTGGAGCCGACGCATCTGCAGGGGCCTCGCTTGCTCAACGAGCAGACCCAGGCGGCAGTAATCCGGGACTATCTGGAGGCATGGCAGAGCGTCGGCGCGGCGCTTGAACAGAACCGTACAGAACTGCTCGACCGCGACTTTGTGGGCACGGCAAAAGAGAAGCTTATCGGCACCATTCATGACCAAGTTACGTTAGGCATCTCTACCCGGTACGTAGCACAGAATCACGATTTGCAAATACTCTTCTACTCGCCAGAGGGTTTATCCATCCAACTGATCGATACCGTGCAATACAACGTACAGGTTCTCGATCACGGTAAGGTGGAGACAACACAGAAGACCACGGCGCGCTATGTCGTTGTGATGACTCCGGCCGAGGTTCGATGGAGAGTGCGTGTGTTTCAGGAGCAACCCGAGTAATGGCCCTCGCATCCTGTGGAGCAAGCCAATTTCAACTTTCGGGAAGCCCCGGCAAAGATGAAGTACTTGAAGGACATTTTTCGACTTGCAGCAAGGAAGAAATGACGACAACTCTGGGAGGTGCCAAATGATATCAGTGGTCGTACCAATTTATAATGAGGAAGTCCTCATATCGCGGTTTCATGAAGCTGTTGCCAATGCCTTGGAAGATATCGGAGACGACTGGGAAGTCGTCTATGTCAACGATGGTTCCAGAGACTCGTCTCTGGAGATACTCAAGTCACTGCAAAACGAAGATCCCCACGTCGTCGTCGTCGATCTGTCCCGCAACTGGGGACACATGGGAGCGATTTCAGCCGGTCTGCTGACCTCCCGCGGCGATGCCACCATCCTGATGGATGGCGACTTTCAGGATCCTCCGGAGGTTCTGCCGGAGCTGGTGGAGGCCTGGAGGAATGGCGCTGATGTCGTGGTGGCCGTGAGAAGGAGCCGTCAGGAGAGCCGCAGGCTGCTGTCTAAGCTTTTCCCGCTCTTCTACCGTGTTTTGGGTGCCCTGTCCGACTTTCCGATACCTCTCGATGCGGGAATCTTCAGCCTGATCAATCGCCAGGCGGTCGACTCTATCAATGCCATGCGCGAACGCAACCGCTATCTCCCCGGATTGCGTGCGTGGGTTGGCTACAGCAATGCCGTGGTTTTTTATGACCGGCAGGATCGCGCAGCGGGTGAGGGCAAGCTGTCCTTCGTTAGCCGTATCAAGTACGCGATGGATGCGATCACCAGCTTCAGCTACAAGCCGCTTCGGCTGTGCTTCGCTATGGCCTCGGTATCCACCTTCTTCACCGCCTTGCTTGCGGTGCTCACCATCTTCTCTCGCAATCCCTTCCACTCGCTCGGCTTCGGTGTGGCCTCGTCCGTATTCCTCGTCGGCACCATGCTGCTGGTCTGCGTCGGTGTCCTCGGCGAATATCTCGGCCGTGTTTACGACGAAGTACGTGGCCGTCCTCTCTCGATCATCAATCGCGTCTATTATGCTGAGGAGATGATGCCCGCGCAAACCGGCTCACGCTACGATCAGCTGGAGCCTGCAAAGGCATATCGCGCTCAGGTAGCCTAACTAACCAGTGCCGTCGCTCGGTTGGCGACGGCACGCTTGCGTAAGCATGGAAGTCAGCCTCCCAGCTTATCCATGCTTGCGCTTTCTTTTATCGATTCGAGCGGCATAAAACTTTCAAGCACCCCTGCGAAATTCCCAATTCGGGAATTCGGCTTGCAAGAAAAGTCTGGTACAAAAAAGGGGCGGCTTACGGAAGTATGCGTTGCCGTTTCTCGGCCCCGCAGTTATAGGATCCGCCCTCAATCGCAGTTCCCTCTTCGTAGTCATTCCAGGTCGCTATCAGCAGGTACGGCATGTAGGACTCTGCTGCATGTTGCCGCCACAGGTTAACGGTGTCCGTCAGGGTCTGGCCGCAGCGCGCAGCGATATGACGGTTCAGCCCCCACGATGCCTTGCTGTCGTTGAAGCCGGCCCAGGCCGTCCCTACGGCAATCTTGTCGGGATACTTCGACTGCATCATGGTGTAGAAGTCTGTGAGATACCCGTCTCCCCAGTGACTGCCATCGGCCGCCCAGCCCTTGGGCCCTGGGCTGACCCAGGCGTAGTAACCATCCATTGCAATCGCGGAGGGCCGCGGCGGATATTCGTCGATGAGCAAGGGCGGCTTATCCCACTTATTAACCTCGGCACGCACCCGGCTCCAATCGGTGTGGTGCTTGGGAAAGATGAAGATCACTGGCCGGCCTTCGTTCATTAGGTAGGCCTCGCGGCCAGGTGCGCTGGGGGCAAGATAGTTCTTGTTGAAGAGCTTGAAATCCTCGAGGGCCTCGTCCGTCGCCCCATCGTCTTCCTCGGTTTCGTCGTACATCATGGCCAGGTGAAAGTGCTCCTCGGCGGCGATCGACTGCATCAGCGCATAGCTCTGATCGATGAATGGCTCCCGATATCCATACCAGTCCAGGACGAATCCAGCGATTCCCAGACTCTTGGCCTCTCGAATCTGCCTTCGAATCACTGCAGGGTCGTGCGACGAGTAAGCCACGGTAATGTGCCTGGGATGTCCAAACCATGCCTCGTACACGGCGAGCACCTGGGGAGCAGGTCCGCTCTTCCGCGCGGGCACGGCGGCGCGCTGGGGTGATCGTGCGGGACCACACCCATGCAGCAGAGCGATAAGAAACAGCAGACCGGTCGTCGCGCGAAATGCCATTGGGGGATTTTGCCTTTTGAAGAAGATGGGAGGGCAGAGAAATGACCACGATTGCTAGCTCCATTCTAGAGGCAACGACAACTCTTTGGCGCGCATGACGGCGGCGCAAAACAGTGGTGACCATAGAGTGTCTGGCCATGCGGTTTCTACCTGAAAACGGCAGGACATGCGGGCACTGGGTAGTATCATTCTCGTAATCCAAGTCGCAGCGCAGCATGCTGGATTTGGTTACGGCTGGCAAGCTTGTATCCCTCTTTTTGAAACTGGAGCAGTAAAGTCTTGAGCGGCAATTCACAGGAATCGAAGAAGTCGCTTCACACTCGCATACTGTCCGGAAGCTTCGTTCTTCTTCTGGGCTCGGGGATGGCCGCGGCGATCAACTTCGCCTACAACGTCTCCGTGGCCCGCTTCCTGGGTCCGACCGCCTTCGGGCATGCCACTGCCGTATACACGCTGCTTACCCTCATCTCCGCTGTAACGCTGTCCTTTCAGATCGTTCCCGCCAAGGTGGTTGCACAACAGAGCACCCCGGAAGCGAAGGGCGCTGCTTACCGGGACTTCCATCGGGGCGCCTGGGGCTGCGGCATCCTGGTGGCGTTGCTTCTGGCGCTGTTCCAAACAGAGATTGCCAGCTTCCTCCGCTTACCCAGTCCTCTTCTGGTCGTCCTGATCGCAATAGGAGCAGCCTTCTATGTTCCACTGGGCAGCCGGCGAGGCTATATCCAGGGTGCTTATGGCTTCCGCTCCCTCTCTACCAATCTCGTTCTGGAAGGGGTAAGCCGGCTTAGCGGCTCATTGCTCGCCATCTGGTTTGGCTTCGGCGTGACCGGTGTGGTTGCTGCCAATGCTGCAGCGATTGCGGTGGCCTACTTTGCGGCCGCACCCAAGCTTCCTCCGCCGGTGCCGAACCAGCTTCGCTTCTCGCATGCACTGCGCGAGTCCGCGCAGGCCATCACCTTCTTTGCCGGCCAGGTACTCATCAATAACTGCGATATCGTCCTGGTGAAGCACTTCTTCCCACCAGCGATGGCTGGGCTCTATGCGGCGGTCGCGATGGTGGGGCGCGTCATCTTCGCGTTTTCTTCTGCCGTGGTCAACAGCATGTTCCCGCTGGTAGCCGGGACCGGGGATGAAGAGCGAAAGGATGCCAAGGTCATCGCCACGGCGCTGATGTTGGTGCTCGGCATCGGCGGCGGAATCGCCCTGGTGCTCCGCTTGGCCCCAGCCAGCCTTTGGACAGCATTCTTCGGGCCTGGCTTTGGCATCACCGGCGCGCATGGTCTTCCCTACCTGCTGTCGCTTTATGCCGTCACTACGGTCATCTATTCCCTCAGCGTGGTGATGATCACCTATGAGATGTCGTACAAGATCGCAAATACCAGCTGGATACAACTGGCGTTCGGCGGTGTACTGGTTGCGGGTATTTGCCAATTCCACTCGTCACTCCGGGAGGTGATCCTGGTTCAGCTGGTGCTGATGGTGGCGCTGTTGCTCTTCGTGGCCTTCCCCTTCCTCATCAACTCGGGCATATCGCTCAAGGCTATCGGACAACCCAGCATCGGTCACCCGATTCGCCTGCTACGCCGGGTCACCGAAGATGAGGTCATAGCAGATTTTCTGAAGAGCGAATTCGACCGGCCGCTGTTTCGCGACTATCACACCATCCTGCGGAATATCGTGGACAATCCGAATTTCGAGGACGCAAGCGAGAATGCGAAACGCCGCGCGCTCCTCTTTATCCGCCACTTTTCGCTCTGGAAGGAATTGCCTCCCGAGACTGAATGGTTTGAGGTCGAGATTAAAGAGGCTGATCTTGACAGGATCCGCGTCTTTCCCCGGGCGCAGTGGCCCACACTCGCACCCAAAACCCTGTCCATCATCGATGTCGCCGATCGCATGCGCAGCCGAGGAGGAGATGCTGGCCAGTTTCAAGCCAAGATTGCCAACATCGGTGCGCGCCTCCAGCAAGCCGAAGATAATCTGGGTTCGGTCGTCCTGATTGGCGTGAATGAGAATGAGCCGCTGACGATTCTGGATGGCAATCACCGGCTGGTCGCATCCATGCTTACCACGCCCCCCAGGACCCAACGGCTGCGGTTTCTCTGCGGCTTCTCGCCCAGAATGACGGAGTGCTGCTGGTATGCCACCAACCTGGGGACTCTGTACCGGTACGGAAAAAACATTCTGAGGCACCTTACCCGCGATCACCAGGCGGAGTTAGCGCGGCTGCTGCAGCGTGCCGGCTGATTCAGAAGCAAGATCGAGCGTGGCACTTGCACTGCGGCAACTTGTGATTAGGGTTCCGGCCGATAGCTGTCTGAAGAGTTCAGCGTTCCATATATCCGACTGTAGGGGGTGGAGATGACAATGCGCAGACGTCCAGTATCTGTGTTGCCGTTGCCGACGCAATGCGGCGCCAAGGAAGTCCGTACATTCATGCGCGAGGTCGGGAACTGCATGGAAGTCGACCGGCCTCAACTGGTGCTCGACTGTTCCACGGTGCAACGGCTGGACAACTCTCGTATTCACTTGCTCCTGTGCTGTCTGGAGGAGGCGATGAAGCGGAATGGCGACGTGAAACTTTCCGGCATTCCCATGGACGCGGACGGCGAGCATCATCTTTCCGGCGTGAACCGCCTGTTCGAGAGCTTTGAGAACACCACCGACGCCGTAAACAGCTTCCACCAGCTCCCTGGCCATGCCATCCCCGACGTGCTGGCGCCGTGCGCGGCGACGCGAGACGCAGGGAACGCGGCGTAATCAGCGGGTGGTTGTAGAGAGTCAGGCTGGAAGGCGAGGTATCTTGATGAGAAAGTTGAACTATTGGCTGCAGCGATTGGTTGCGATGGCACTTACCATCATGTTCGCGCTGCCATTTGGTGGCTCCGGAAGGATTCTTGCGCAGCAGACCCCTGCCGCTGAGCAGACGAACCCAGCCCAGCAAACGACGCCCGCTGCGCCGGCCGTGACTGGCTCCTCGTCTTCGCCCCAGGCGGCTGACTCCGTTCCGTCGGGGACCCCCGTTCCGGAGACGGAGGTGCGCCAGCAGAACGACGCTGCGAAGAGCACGGCGCAACAACAGACCACGGCGCAGCAACCGAAAAACGACGCAACGGCGCCTGTCGGCACTGCGGTTGCGCCCTACGAGAAGGGCATCGGCGTGGCCGCGTCCCGGCCTGCGGGAGCCGTGATTGCGCCCGCGAAGCAGCGGCGGACGCGATCCTTCCTGATCAAGAGTGCACTGGTGCTGGGCGCGGCAGTCGCCATTGGCAGCGTCGTAGGATTATCCAACGCGAGCCCCAGTAGGCCCCGCTAGCGGCAATCGAACCCGTTCGGAACAAATCGAAGCGTGACAAATGAAAAGTGTACCCATGCATGGAAAAGGCAAGAAGCGACCGCCCACTTTCGTAAGTTTTTCTGGCATGGATGGCGCTGGCAAAACTACGCAAATCCAGAACCTCCGCACCCGGCTGGCGGCAGCTGGGCTGAAGGTCTCTCTTGTCACCTTCTGGGACGACGTAGCGAGGTTGACCAACCTTCGCCAGGCAAGTTCGCATACCCTCTTCAAAGGCGACAAGGGAGTCGGCTCTCCAGAGGCTCCCATCGTCCGGCGGGATAAGAATGTCCGGTCCTGGCCGATGACCGCCGTCCGGTACTTCATCTACTTCGTCGATGCAGTCTCGCTGCGGCGTGTGGTGAACAAGGCCCTGCGGTCCGATGCGGACTTCATCATCTTCGATAGATATGCCTACGACGAGCTTGCAAACCTGACGCTCAGTAACCCCATCGCTCGCGCTTATGTGCGATGGATTATGACCTTTGTCCCTCGTCCACATATCAGCTATCTGCTGGATGCGGACCCGGAACAGGCTTTCAAACGCAAACCGGAATATCCATTGGACTTCTTATATGTCTGCCGTTCGTCCTATCTCACGCTGAGCGATCTAGTCGGTGGGATGACCATTATCCCGGCCACAGGCATTGAGGCAGCAGGGCATGTGGTCGTGCAGCATGCGCTGAGGCAGCTCGGTATGGCTGCTCTCCCGGCGGAGCCGGTTGGGTCAACGACTGTGGAGTGAGACTCGTTCACATGAATCGTCCCATGCCGGAGTGAGCGATTATGCTGCAAGCTCGGCAAACGGCAGGCGAACCGAGTTTGGCGTGCAGCCTGGATCGACTCCTCAAGGGTCATTCCTTAGCTGGTCTCCAAAGGCGGAATTAGAACTTCGCCGATCCCAAGATAGAGGGCTTTCAGCTTGCGTGGCTCCCAGCCAGGGAACTATGCTTTTCTTATTCCGCCCCCCTCGGGATCAGACAATTTCTAACAGCGCCCGGTGAGAACACAAGTCTTCGAGACTTAGCCGCCGAGCCAGCCGAGTTACGTGAGACAGAGCGCCAAGGCGGAGTTATGAAAAAGCTTTTCTACGTTGCCCTATCCCTTCTGGCGTTGGTAGCCTCGGCCTCCGCGACCGTGACCGTCAGTACCCCGACCCCCGGATCGACAGTCGCCTCGCCGACTCACTATGTAGCGACCTCCACCGCGACGACCTGCGCCACCGGCGTGGGCGCGATGGGCATCTATGTCAACAACAAGCTGATCTACACGGTCAATGGAGCGAAGCTGGACACGCGTATCACCCTGGCTCCGGGGTATGAACATACCGTCGTGCAGGAGTGGGACCATTGCGGCGGCTCCACCTTTACTACAATCAATGTGACCGTCGTGGCAGCGCCGACGGCCAGCATCGTCGCCAATCCGGCATCGATCACCTCGGGAAGCTCCTCCACTCTGACCGTTACCGCGACCAACGCTACTGGCGTGACCGTGGCTGGTTCCGATGGCAGCAGTTTCGCCCTGTCATCCACTGGCGGCACCCTGACCGTCAGCCCGGTAGCAACCACCACCTATACAGTGCATGCCACGGGCGCAGGCGGAACGACGACGAAGACGGCGACCGTGACGGTTGCTGCGCAAGGCGCGCCGACAGTCAGCATCACTGCCAATCCCACATCGATCACGTCGGGCAGCTCCTCCACCCTGACCGTCAGCGCGACCAACGCTACTGGCGTGACCGTGACCGGCCCGGACGGCACTAACACTACCCTGGCCTCCACGGGCGGCACGCTGGCCGTGAGTCCGACGGCGACCACTATCTACACCGCCCATGCCACTGGGGCAGGCGGAACGACGACCGCGACGGCGACCGTGACCGTCAATGCGCAAGCCGCCCCGGCAGTCAACATCAGCGCCAATCCCACATCGATCACCTCGGGTAGTTCCTCCACCCTGACCGTCACCGCAACCAACGCTACCGGCGTGACCGTCACCGGCTCGGATGGCACCAGCTACACCCTGACATCCACCGGGGGCACGCAGAGCGTGAGTCCGACGGCGACCACCACCTACACCGCCCATGCCACTGGGGCGGGTGGTACGACGACCGCGACGGCGATAGTGACCGTAAGTGCGCAAGCCGCGCCGACGGTCAGCATCACTGCCAATCCGGCGTCGATCACGTCGGGAGGTTCGTCCACCCTGGCCGTCACCGCAACCAACGCTACCGGTGTCACCGTGAGCGGCTCGGACGGCACCAGCTTCACACTTTCGTCCACTGGCGGCACGAAGACAGTAACTCCGACGGCGACCACTACCTACACTGCGGATGCTACTGGCTCAGGAACGGACGCGACTGCGAGCGCGACGGTGACGGTAGGGCCTGCGGGCAGCGCCCAATCGATCAACCATGTCATCTTCATGCTGCAGGAGAACCACACCTTCGATAACTACTTCGGCCTGCTTAACCCCTACCGGCGAAGCCAAAACTGGAACTTCGGCCAGGATGGGCATGCCTATGATGTCGATGGCATCGATGACAAGCTGATCACCAGCAACAAGGATGACGAGGGCGTAGCTATGCCGCTCTTCAAGTTCAAGACCACCTGCATCGATGATTTGACCTCGTCCTGGCTGGAAAGCTATGGCGATGTGAATCGCTACAACTTCCTGACCTCGCGCCCCATCCTCATGGACGGGTTCGTTCATAATGCCGAAGGCTTTGCAAAGAGTTGCGCGGCTTCCGGAACCTGCTCTGGCAGTTTCACTGACCTGACGGGTCAGCGTGCCATGGGCTACTACGACGAGGGCCTGCTGAACTACTACTACTACATGGCCTCGCAGTTTGCGCTCTCCGATCGCTGGTTCACGCCAATGTCGAGCAAGAGCATTCCAAATCGCATTGCGACCTTCAGTGGTGGGACAACCCAGGGTCTGGTATTCGATCCGGGCAGCAACGATCACCTCTCCGGGCTTACCATACCGACCATCTTCCAGGAGCTGGACAATGCCAAGGTATCGTGGAGAATCTACTACACGACATCCAGCGCGCTGCCCAATACCACCTTCTCCTACTTCACTTATGCCTTTCAGTACTTGCATAAGAACACCAGTACGACACCCTGCACTGGCACCACCCAGCCTTCGAGCGTAGTTGGCGATTCGACCAACTCGTTCTGTATCGATATCAGCCGGATCGCTCCGATATCGACCTACTTCACTGACCTTGGCAGCGGCAAACTGCCCAGCTTCAGCTTCATCGAATCTGGTTCCGGCTTGAATGATGAGCATCCGGGATCGGGCCAGTCGATTCTGACCGGACAGTCCCAGGTAGCGAAGCTCGTGAATGCCCTGATGACGAGTCCCGCATGGAACGACTCTGTCTTCTTCCTGGGCTATGACGAAGGCGGCGGTCCCTACGATCACGTGCCGCCGGTTCGCGGCCACTCCAATGACAAGACCAGTGCTGGCCTGGGATCCATTCCCGATATCTCGGCCATCGCAGTGAACCCGGATGCCTACAATCCGTGCGTGCCCAGCGGCGGAACACCGACGCTGCACTGCGATCTTGGTGCCAATTCACCCGGCGCACATTCCGGTGATGCCGCAGCCGTTAATGGCTTTGCCGCGCAACTGGGCTTCCGGGTACCAAACATCGTGGTCTCCCCATTCACGCGCAAGCATTATGTCTCACACACGCCGATGGACCACACTGCGATTATCAAGTTTGTCGAGCAGCGCTTTATCGGCAGCTCGGCCCACCTGACTGCCCGCGATGCGACACAGCCGGATCTGCTGGAGTTCTTCGATTTCAGCAATGCACCGTGGGCTACGCCGCCCACTCCGCCGGCTCCGGTTACGCCCACCTCGCTCGGCCACAATCCGTGTACCCCCACTGACATGGGGCCGTAGCTGAGCAATCTGCTTTGGATTGTGAGCGGGTGGACTTGGGCCTACCCGCTCTGCAGTATCCGGCACAGCGCGAAGCGTGCTACCGCGGCCTTTTGTTTCAGCAAGCACCGCTGTTTGCGCATCTTTCTCGGATCGCGTGGCTTTGCAACGCATCACTGGCCGGGGACAATCTCTTCATGCAATACCACGGCCGCTGGACCCTTGGCATCGGACGCCAGCAGTGGCCAGCCGCGACGCAGGACAAAGTCCAACCACGCGCCCGCCATCTGCGACGTCAGGACCGCGGCGACAACCAGCGTTGTATAGAACTTCGAGCTGATGATGCCCGCATCGAACGCGACGCTGGCCAGCACGATTCCTGGCCCGCCACGCGCATTCGTTACGATTGCCAGATTGATGAGATCCAGCCCGCGGAATCCCGCGAGCCGGCCTGCCGCGGCTACTGAGAGGACCTTCACTAGGCAACTCGCCAGGATGAAGGCTCCCAGCATCCACAAAGAGAGGCCTCGCACCAGGTTCAGCTTCAGTCCGACAATTGCAAAGTAAAGCGGAATAAAGAAGGCGAACGACACCTTCCCTATCGCGTCCAGCGCTTCGGCGAATATCTTGCGCTTCTTGTGCACAACAGCGAAGCCGGCCAGGAATGCCGCGAACACCATGCTGATATCCAGAGCGCCAGCAACTACGCAATAGCCAAGCAGCACAGCAAGAACGTAAGCGATCGGCGAGTGCCTTGCCACCACATTGAAGCGCGACTTATTGGCACGCTTCACCGCGCGGGGCAAAAGGGTGAGTCCCAGCGCGAAGAACGCGATCGTGCTGGTTAAGTGAAGCACGATACTGCGGGAGTTCAACGCTACCTGGCCAGCCGTCGCAGTTGCCACGGCCAGCGCCAGCCACAGGACGATGTCCTCCAGTACGGCTACCCCTAGAACCAGGCGGGCGAAGCGGGTGCCCAGGATATTCAGGTCAGAAAACATCTTCGACACAACGGGAATCGATGTAACGGCAACACCCACCGCCAGAATGATCGTGATGGAGACGGTATTGCCGTGCGGCCCGGCCAGCGATGGGCCGATAAGTCTTGGACCGAAGATAAGACCTAGCAGGAACGGAATGCCGGTTCCGACAATCGACAACCACGCGACCTCGCGGCGCTCTTCGCGGCCAAATAGCTGACGCGCCTCCGCACCCGACAGAAACATCAGCAGCAACAAGCCGAGCCAGTAGAAAAGGCTCAGTACACTCTCCTGATGCTTCATCGCATCCATCAATCTGGAGGCGAAGGGCAGCCTGCCAACCAGAGCCGGACCGAGGACGACGCCCGCCAGAATCTCTCCCACTACCCGTGGCTGCCGCAGCTTCACGATGAAGAAGCCGAGGAGTTGAGCCAGTCCCACGAGCAACAGCAGAATGAAAAGTATGGAGGTCAGATCGGAATTTGGCACGTTCCCTCCAAAGCTGAGGATGCCATTGGCGTGAGTAGGTGGATTCTCAAGGCTCAAGGCTCTCCCTGCGAGTGTAGCAAGCAGGGATCGGCCAGCCGGCCTAACCAGTTTGAGTCTAGGCAGCCCCGAGCGCCTGTCCAAGGACAGCGGAGTGTGCAGCTACAGCCTTTGCGGACCACACCGCCCCAGCCGCGACCAGGCTCTGGGAAGAGGCAAACCCCGCCAAAACAAGATGGCCGCCCCGGGGCGGCCATCTTGCGAAGCCACACAACTCTTCTACCAACTCGCCACGGTCATCTTGTGAACATAAGAGGTGATGGATCCGCTGGAGGCATTATTTCCGTCAAGCTGGTAGTTGACCAAGAGATCTCCAGCCGCCCAACCCAGCCTCAGGCTCGAATCGCCAATCGCATTCTGGAAAGTGCTCCGTGTTCCATCGAAGTTCACCCACTCATGAACTACTTTTCCTTCGCCTTCACGATGAAATGCGATCTGTACATGGTGCCATGTATTGGGAGCCCAGCTCCGGGGATTGCAGCCGATATTCGATGGCCGCCAATGCGGTGAGTTCCCCGAAACATAGACGTACTCCCAGGTTTTCGAGATGCTGGAACACTGGGTGCCAAAGATCACCGTGCTGCCACTCGATGTGACCTGGTTCATGTCCAACTCAAGGTTCTGAACCTGGTCCGGATCGACAAAATAGATATATGTATCCAGGATGAAATGCGTAACATTTGGATTTTTGCCGAAGGACAGATGCCAACGCTCGCCGCCATGATTGGAATAGGTCATGTAGAACTCTCTCGCGTCGTCATACACAGGAGTAGTGGCGGGAAAGACGGTCGATCCCCTCGATTCCCCCGGCGTCCCACCGTCATGCTCGTATTCCCATGCGCTGGCGCTGTCCAAATCGTTGGACGCAGCATTGGGTGGAAGCGTCGCTGGCGCCGGGTTCGGTGCTGCACCGATGCTGCTGCCACCACCAGCAGTGAATGTACTGTCCACCACCGGGCAGATGCCGTTGTTCGTCCACGATTTGAAATGCACGACATGTGCACCGCCGCCGATGCTTTGATGGGTAACGTCGATGTCGTACGGCGTAACGCCGAGGGTAAAGGCGCTGCTATTGTCGATGGAGTAGCCGAATGCTGTCGGCGTAAGACCGTTGCACCCGATATTGTGGGCCCGCACCCATACCGTCGAGGAAGCACTCGTCCCACTCACAGGACTGGCAACAGTGATATTGGAAGCTAAAGCCGACTGGGGAATGGTAAGTCCGAACAGGGTAGTAAGGAACAAGAGAGGAAAGCGGCTGGCGATCTGGCTGACACGCGGGATGCTTCTGTTTAGGAACAACATTGATTCTCCTACTGGCTGCTTTTGTATCGAACTGATATGTCAAACGTCTTGTAGAGGATTGCAGTGGATATCTGCGTCCGCAACAACTCAACAAACCCGCCGCCGCCCACCTAAAACATTTACATGACGCAGACCCGCGCCGACGAGGTGCAAGCCCGCTCACGACACTGGCTATGTACGAAAACTTCGCACCTAGCCAGCGCTCGACCGTCCAACTCGGCCCCGATCACAATGACTCGAGCCGAATCCTTGGGTGATTTCTAGAGCGGATAATACACATTCCGCAGTCAACTGAAAGGCTTTTCCGGCGGAGTTTGCAAAGAAAAATCGTTACAGCGCTGTAGACACTGAACAAGTGAAGATTGTGCGCATTCGGCGGAGTAAGACAGCGCTGCGACTGGTTTTATTTACCTGCCAAGTTCATGGAACATGGAGCGCTGTCAGCTGTGGACGGACACACTGCCCATAAATGGGGGGGGCGTACAGCACTTTCCCCGTGCCTGACACCGAAGCAACGAAAGCAGTAGGCTCACGCCGCCGATGCTCTCCCGGCAGTATTGTCACAGTTATTGTGATCTTTAGATTGGGGTGGCGAACGATGTGCTAAGTGCGACGACATTTGTTAGCTGAAAGATCATTGCGCACACTCTGTGCTGGATCGTATTCGCTACTATCAAAGGGCCGAAGGACTAGGTTGTCTCTTGTCGCATGCGGAGTTTGAGCGTTGACACCGCGGAGGCGAAGCGCTCTAGCTCCTCGGGCAGCGGGCATCCGAGTGCGTAGTTCGGACCGACACTATCTCTCAAAGCAGCATGCACCTCTCTCACCTTTGAGATGGCGACGGCCTCGCGGATAGACAATAGCCCAATGCCTCCGCATAGCAGCATGGTGATGCGACTCCTGGCTGCATCCTGCAAACGAGCCACCTGTAACGCGCCTTGCAGCGCCGTAGTACTCCCGCCCGATGTAAGGACTCGCGTCGCACCAGTCTCAATGACATCGACCAGCGCCTGCTCTGGATCCGGGGTCGCGTCGAAGGCGCGGTGAAAGGTTGTCTGCATCGGTTGCGCCAGCGTGACCAGATCCCGAGTCCGCTCCACATCTACAGTCCTATCCGCACGCAGGATACCCAACACCACCATATCCATACCGATCTCGCGTGCATAGAGAACATCCCGCTGCATCACTTCGAATTCAGCGGCCGACGCGGTAAAGGGTCCTGTGCGTGCGCGCACCAACATGGCGAGCGGCAGATCGATCATCGCCCGCGCCGCCGCTGCTACTCCTGCGCTTGGCGTGATGCCGCCGTCATGCAGCGGCCCGCACAACTCGATCCGGTCCGCGCCACCACGCGCCGCGGCGAGCGCAAGATCGAGTGAATCGACACAAATCTCCAGGACCAAGCCGTCTTTTGCCAAGCCGTTCTGAATAGAGTTTTTCGAGGTCAGGGGATCGGGCATACCAATCCTCGGACGTGCGAATGGGAGTTCACCCTGTGAAGTGTAGAGCGTCGCAGCGCCGTTTGCGTGACTAAGCTCTTATGCCTACGCGTTGCGGGGTAGGGTGTCCGCCGGTCAGTAGGCGCGCTTTTGGGGCTGTTCAACAGCTATAAGCTGGCAGAGAATGAGACACTCGATGCGCATGCAGAACTATCATCTCCGCCGCAATACCTTTGCCGCCCTCGCCTTGGTGCTCTTACCCGCGCTGGGTGCGCTTCTCCTCTCCTCGGCATTCGCCACCGCCCAGGAGCGTCCCCCGGCTACCCCGCTTATCGTGCACAACCCTTACTTCAGCATCTGGTCGAACACTGACAAGCTGACCGATTCGAACACGCGGCATTGGACCGGCCATCCCCAGCAGTTGACTGGTCTGGTGCGCATCGACGGCAAGACCTACCGCATCATGGGCGCCGATCCATCGGAGATTCCGGCACTCGAGCAGACCGCCATGAAGCTCACGCCAACGCATATGCGTTACAGCTTTGCCGGCGCGGGCGTCGCGATCGAGTTGACCTTCTTCACGCCAACACTGCTCGATGACCTCGACGTGTTATCTCGTCCCGTCACCTATCTCACCTGGACGGCGCATGCGAACGACGGCGCTCAGCATCAGGTCTCCGTCATGCTGGATGCCAACCCCAACATCGCGACCAGCTTCGATGGTCAGCCGGTCGCGTATTCGCGGAATCGCACAGAGAGCAGCCAGGTGCTTTCCGTGGGCACGCGTGACCAGGCGGTGTTGAATCGTTCCGGTGACGACCTGCGCATCGACTGGGGGTATTTGCATCTCGTGGTTCCCGACAACGAGTCTGCGCAGACATCCATCTCGCACCGGGCCCTGGTGCAGTACATCGACACCGGAAACATTCCGCAGGCGGACGAGATGGAAGGCGTCGCCTCAGGACGAAATGCGCCGCACCTGGTGGTCGTCTTCCCTTTGGGCGACGTCGCCTCGGCTCCCTTGTCGCGTCACCTGCTGATCAGCTATACCGAGGGCTACGCCATACAACTGATGCACCGCAATCTCCGGCCCTACTGGGAGCGCAACGACCAGCCAGTGGGAGCGATGCTGGACCAGGCGGAACGCGAGTATCCAGCGCTTGAGAAGCGTGGCGCCGCCTTTGACCAGGAACTTACTTCCGACCTGACCCGCACTGGCGGCGAGCATTATGCGTGGATCTGCACACTTGCCTATCGACAGGCAGTTGGAGCACATGTGCTGGTTGCGGATGGCGAAGGCCACGCGATGCTTTTCGCCAAAGAGAACTTCTCCAATGGCGATATTGCCACCGTGGATGTGCTCTATCCCTCGGCGCCCCTCTTTCTCTTGTTCAATCCGCGCCTGCTGGAAGCGCAGGTGCTGCCTGTACTGGAATACGCCAGCATGCCAAACCGCTGGCACTTCCCCTTCGCGCCGCATGACCTGGGTCAATATCCGCTGGCCAACGGACAGGAGTACGGCGGCGGCGAGAAGACCGAAGAAGACCAGATGCCGGTTGAGGAGAGCGGCAATCTGCTCATCCTGGTCGATGCCATCGAGCGCGCGGAAGCGGATACCACGCTTGCCTCCCGCTACTGGCCGAAGCTGACCCAGTGGGCAGAGTATCTGCACGCGAATGGGCTGGACCCAAAGAACCAGCTCAGTACGGACGACTTTGCCGGCCATCTCGCACACAACAGCAATCTATCCATCAAAGCCATCGTGGGACTCGCCGCCTATGCCGACCTGGCTCATCGACTGCACCACGATGCCGAAGCGAAGAGTTACCAGGCTGACGCGAAAAAGATGGCACTGCAGTGGGTGGACATGGCCCGGGAGGGCGACCACTACAAGCTCGCCTTCAACAGCCCCAACACCTGGAGCCAGAAGTACAACCTGGTATGGGACAAGATTCTTCACTTCGATCTGTTCCCTGCTCAGGTGCACGAGGCGGAGATCGCCTACTATCGCGGCAGGCTGAACCGCGACGGCCTGCCGCTGGACAGCCGCGCCGATTACACCAAGCTCGATTGGGAGCTATGGACCGCCACCCTGGCAGACAATCGCGCAGACTTTGACGCGCTGGTGGACCCCCTCTACCGCTGGACCAATGAGACATCGACACGCGTCCCGTTGACCGACTGGTATGACACCAAGACCGGCAAGCAGCAGGGGTTCCAGGCGCGCAGTGTGGTGGGTGGCGTCTTCGTCAAAGCCCTCAGCGACGAGACTTTGACCGCCAAGTGGCGTGCGCGGAGTGCCAGCAAGTAGGTGGCATTCTGCCTCTGGATCGGACTTAACGTCGCAACCACAGTACTTTATAGGACAACATCAACCATTCCCTCAATGACATGCAATCTGTGATTGCTTTTCGGCCGACCGGCAAGCTAAGGTGATCAGCACTCTGCGAAGGGGCCCGTCCTGGCCCCCTGGTAGATATCTCCAGTCCCCTTCAGGAGTCCCCAGCTTGAAAATGCAACTGCCCTCCCTCTGCCTCTCTACTCCTGCGTATCTTTTCCGCGCAGCCTCGACCGTTCTCCTCGCCACTTTGGTATCGACAGGTGCTGTTTTGGCGCAGAATCCGCATGACCAGGGCCCGGTCGTCCTGACTAATCCAGATGTCAGCTATGGTGCTGGCTCCGGCAGCAGCACCGTGCACGGCATGCGCAAAGGGCAGTCCAGTGGTCCGAAGGTGGACAAGCCCCTGCGCCTGCTCAAGGGCGGCGGCGCCGGCAAACCGGGCGGCGGGGGCGGATCGACTGACCCGGTGGTGCAGAGCAGTGCGGCGGCCAGCACCGGCGCCCTGGCAACCGGCCTGAACTTCGAAGGACTGGGCAATGGCTTTCCGGGCTTCTCAGTCAACTCCGCACCGCCAGACACCAACGGCGCAGTGGGCGCAACGCAATATGTGCAGTGGGTGAATGAGTCGTTTGCCGTATTCAATAAAGCGACCGGCGCAACGCAGGAGGGCCCCGTCGCAGGAAACCAGTTATTTCAATCACTGGGCGCGAGTCATCCGTGTGCAGTAAACAATGATGGCGACCCCATCGCGCAGTATGACAAGGCGAACGGGCGCTGGCTCCTGACCCAGTTTTCGGTCACCAACGGCGCTACCAGCGGCTACTGGCAATGCATCGCCGTGTCGCAGACCAGCGATGCAACCGGCGCCTACAATGTGTACGCGTACCGTGAACCGAATTTCAACGACTACCCGAAGTTCGGCGTCTTCAATGGCACCTACTACGCCACTTACAACATGTTCAGCGGAAACACCTTTGTCGGTGCACGACTCTGCGCCTATAACGGCGCGGCGATGCGCACTGGTGCCAGCGCGGCCGAGCAGTGCTTCCAACTCGGCAGCGCATACGGCGGTGTTCTGCCGGGAGACGTGGATGGCACTACCGCACCCCCGACCGGCACCAATGAGTATTTCCTGAACTTCGGCCCGAACTCGTTGAACACCTGGCGCTTCCATGTCGACTTCGTTACCAGTTCCAACAGCACACTTGCCGGGCCGTATTCCACTGCGGTTGCGAGCTTCAGCGAGGCCTGCGGAGGGGGCACATGCATCCCTCAGCCAGGAACACGGCAGCAACTGGATTCGCTGGCCGATCGGCTGATGTACCGGCTCTCCTACCGGCACTTTGCCGATGGGCATGAGGCGCTCTTCGTCAACCACTCAGTCAACCCTGGCGCAGTGGCCTCAGGCAGCCGCTGGTATGAGCTGCGGCCAGCTACTGGCGGCACCACTGGCGTCAGCGTCTTTCAGCAGTCCACCTATGCTCCATCGGGCGGACTCAGCCGCTGGATGGGTTCGTTCGCCTCTGACAAGAATGGTGATCTTGCTTTGGGGTACAGCACCTCCAGCACCAGCGCAAATCCATCCATTCAGTACTCCTACCGTTCGGTTGGCGACGCACTGAATCAGCTCGGCTCGGAACATCTGTTGCAGGCAGGGACCGGAGCACAGCAGAGAACCCTGAATCGCTGGGGGGACTACAGCGCCATGACTGTCGACCCATCCGACGACTGCACCTTCTGGTATACGAACGAGTACCTTGCCGCAAACGGTACTTTCAACTGGCACACGCGCATCGGCAATTTCAAGGTGAACGGCTGCCAATAAGCGATCTTCGTTCCACAAAGGGCGCGGCCGATGGCTGCGCCCTTTTCTTCCGCGGTTGCTGGGGTTAATGCTTCTGCGGAGGAGCCACCGAAGCGACGGCTGCTGGACGCGTGGCCAGCTCGCGATAGATCATCTGGTTGCGCACAATGCCCTGCACGTAATCGCGCGTCTCGGTGAACGGGATCGACTCCACGAACTCTTCCATGCCGTGGTAGCTGCCGATTGACTCCCAGTCCAGCACGCGATCGTCGCCTGCGTTGTATGCGGCAAAGGCGTACTCCGGCTTGCCACCAAACTTGTCCAGTGTCTGCTTCAGGTAGAGTGTGCCCAGCCGTATGTTGACTGCGGGGTCCAGCAGCTCGTTGTGATCGAAATGATGTATGCCTTGCTTGTGCGCCATCTCTGCACCCACCGTGGGCAGCAACTGCATCAGTCCCCAGGCATTCGCATGCGAGACGACTGTTGGGTTGAACTCCGACTCCTGACGAATCAGTGCTGCCACCATGTAGGGGTCCAGGCCATTCTTCCCGGCATCGGCGCGGATGGTGCTCCAGTACGCCTCAGGAAAGAGGATGCGCCAGTAAGCCAGCGGAATGGATGCGATCGGCGCTGAAGTATAGAACGGCAGCGCGCGCTTCATCACATGCATTGCCTTGGCATTTTCGCCGTAGGAGTTGTAGATGGCCGCCTCGGCAAAGGCACCCCACTCTTCACTTCCTTCGGCGGCCTGAATCTCTGGCGTGATGAACTCATTCAGTCCCGCATTCGCCAGCAGCTTGGCGCGCACCACGTGTGGGTCGTCCTGCGGCACCGCGTCCGTCAGTGCGGGGATGGTCGGCGGCTGAATGCCGTCCAGCTCTGGTGCTGCTGCAGGAGTGACATTGCCCAGCTCGGCCAGGCGCTGGTCTGCCTGCTGCGCGTAGAAGTAGTGGAGATAGGTGTCCTTCACCGTCAGGTAGTAGGCAGCTGCCCTGGCCGGGGATTGTTCCTGTTCCTGGTACACACGGCCGCGCCAGTAGAGGGCGCTGGGAAGTTCCTTGCCCGCAGGATAATGCGCAATCTGCTCATCGAAGAGACGGGCTGCGTCTGAGTATTTGCCCATGCGGTAGTTGAGCCACGCAAAGCGCCAGTGCGCGCTAGGAGCATAGTCGGAGCAAGGACCGGTAGCGTCCTTGCAGATGACCGGAAAGCGCTGTGCCAGCTCGCCATAGTAGTTCGCGGCGGTGGGATAGTCCTTGCGCAGCAGATACATATTGCCGGAGGAGTAGAGCGCCTCTGCCAGCCAGGGGCTCTGACCGAAGCGCTGCTCCATCTGCTGGACTAGGCTTTGCTGCTCACCCACATCTCCGCGGTCGCGCGCCAGCTCCATCAGCAGATACAACCGGCGCGCGCCAGCCTCGCCATTGTTGTCCTTCAGCTCCTGCGCCATCTCGCGGGAGAGCCGCTTCAGTTTGTAATCGCAGGCAGCCGCTGCGGCCAGAAGGCGGTCGCGCTGCTCGGCATCGGTCACACTGAGGTCGCTGGCCAAGGCATGGTAGTCGTCATGGGCCTCGTTATAGCGGCCCGCTGCATACAGCGCGTCGGCGTGGTGCTGCCGCTCTGCTACGGTCAACGGGGCGGAGGCGCCCATGGCCTGCAGTTGCGTCCCGGCCTGCGATGCCTCGGGCGCCAGCGGGTAGCCTAGATAGAGGTGGCGGAAGGTCTTGGCCACATCCGGATTTCCGGTCATCTGCTGCGCCCGTGCCAGAGCCAGGAGATAGTCGGCGCGATTGGCCAGCGGCCCGCCGGCGTGTTCGCCCAAGGTACGCAACGCAGTCTGCGAGTCGCCCTGCTGGATGGCCAGGTTCGCAATCAGCACCGGCATCTGCTGAACAAAGACACTGTCCGGATACTTCGCGGCGAAGCCATTCAACAGCGTCGTCGCCTGCGCCGCCTGACCAGACTGCATCTGAGCCTGCGCTGTCAAATAGGCGGCGTAGTCGTCCAAAGCATTCCCTGCTGTATCGGCACGCGTCAGAGCGCTGAGCGCCTCCGGGAAGCGGCGGTCCAGCAGATAGGCATGCCCCAGCGACAGATAGGCTGCCGCCGCCGCGTCTCCCTTGTGCGACTGCGCGTAGTTGGACACGCCCGCATAGGCAGCAGGGGTGCGGTTCTGCGCCAGTTGCTGCGCCATGGCCCGCAGTTGAGTCGAAGCGACAAAGGCGCGCTGGAGTTTGCGGCTGCGCGCCAGTGCACGCGCATTTAGCTTGGCGCGGCGCGTGGGCGCGTGGCGCACGTGGGTTGGAAGGCGATGCCGGTCCCGCGGGTGAACTGCAGCGGCGTGGCGAACTGCTGTTTTGGTCGCATGCTTCTTCGGTGGTACAGCACCCTGGGTCGTGGCCACCGACAGCAGCACCGCTATACCAATCATGGGGCCAATACGCAGATACCAATACGGGGAAGTCAAATCCAGTACCTCAAATCACAAACGGGTCTTGTCAAAAGACTAAGCGGAATCACCCAAGCATCGCTATCAAACCAAAGCGGCATGCATCCGAAGCGTTATCCCTTGCCTGGCAGGTTGCCCAAATGCCTCTTGATAGAATCCAGATGAGTGACGCGGGGTTTCCGGTATCCGTCATCGAAAGGCGCGAATCCTCTGAAACCTTCCGAGAGCCAGACCATCGAACCAGTGAAGGCTACGAATGCTCCCGAGGAGGTGCATCCGGACGTAGCGCTTGTCGAGCGCGCGCGGGGCGGCGATGTGCACGCCTTCGAGACGCTGGTAAAGCAGTACGACCGGCAGGTCTTTCGCATCGCGCAGCACATCACGCAGAACCGCGAAGATGCGCAGGACGTGGTGCAGGATGCGTTCCTCAAGGCATACGAGAAGCTGGACCAGTTCCAGGGCAACTCCAAGTTCTATACCTGGCTGGTGCGGATTGCAGTGAATGAAGCACTGATGCGGCTGCGCAAACGCCGCACCGGCAAAATGGTCTCAATCGATGAGGACGTGCAGACGGAGGAAGGCTCCGTACCCCGCGACCTGGCCGAGTGGAGGCCGAATCCGGAGCAGGAATATGGCCAGTCGGAGCTGTCAGAGATTCTCCGCAAGACCATCAATGGCCTGCCGCCTGGATTCCGCGTGGTCTTTGTGCTGCGCGATGTGGAAGGTCTCTCTACCGAAGAGACGGCCAGTGCGCTGGGGCTGAGTGTGCCGGCGGTGAAGTCGCGGCTATTGCGGGCGCGGCTGCAGTTGCGGGAGCGGCTAAGCCGGTACTTCCGCAAGAAGAAAGAGGATGGTGTTCAGTGACCTGCTCGGAGTTTCTGGCTGAACTCGACGATATGATCGACAACACGGTCACCGGCTCGTTGCGCGCCGACCTCGAACTGCATCTGCAGGGCTGCGAGCATTGCGTCATCACGTTGAGCACCACGCGCAAGACCATTGAGATTTATCGTCAGCATGAGCTGTATGAGCTGCCGACAGCACTGCGCGAGCGGCTGCAGGCAGCCATCCTGGCCAAGTGCAAGCACGGCTGCTAACGCGTCTCCTGCCGATCGCCGAAACCCAAGACATGCCACGCTGATCCAGGGCAATCGGGCGGCGAAGGATCTGTAGCTGCTGAAGATACATAACCGGGTCCTCTTAGAAGCCTTCGATTTGATACGGACAATGAAGCGGTCGGAGCAGAATGCTGGCTCGAACTCAAACACGGCGCAGCGTTCTATTCACAGCAGTATCACTGCTGCTCGGAGCAACGCGACCAGCGGCGGCCGCTGCAGAGGACAATGCTATGGACCAGCAGGATCAGAACTTCGGTAAGCTCAACTCCCATGCCCCTGCCGCCCTCTCGCGATTTGCCTTTCTCATTGGCAAATGGCGGTGCGAAGCGAAAATAAAGTCAGCCACGGGAGAATGGCAGACGTTCAAAGCAGCGTGGCTGGGCCGCTTCATCCTCGACGGCTATGCAATCGCCGACGAATACAGAATGACAGGCTCCTCCGGGGAGCTGATCGTGCTCGGCATGAACTTCCGCACATATGACGCTGCGAAGCAGATTTGGAATATAAGATGGCTCAACGCACTGGCTGGAAACTGGACGGATCTCGTATCGGAGGAGTTCGGCGGAGTCAGGTTCGATGGTCAATCCATCCTCTACGCCTTCAAAGAGCCGGTGGCCAGCCACGCTTATACGCGCGCCACGTACACGAACCACTCCATGACGCACTTCACGTGGCGAGGTGAGAAGTCTGACGACGCGAAGACCTGGAGCGAATTCATGGTCGTTGAGGCCTATCGTAGTAAGGAGTAGACGGCCGTCCTGAGTTCCACCGCGCAGCCCGCTAACGTACTTTTTGTGACGTTTGGTGTAGTGAGACCTAAACCAGCTCCAACCCCCCTTCCCCTTTTCTGACTAAACCTCTGGCTGCAGCCCGTCCGCCAATGCGATCAGATCGTCGCCAATGGTGCGCGTCTTGGCGATCGCATCTTTCAGCGGAATGCTGGTGATCTCTGTGCCGCGCAGGACTACCAGCTGACCGAACTTCCCGGCATGCACCAGATCAATTGCTGCGTTACCGTAGCGGGTCGCCAGCATGCGGTCATACGCGGTGGGCGTGCCGCCACGCTGGGTATGGCCCAGGTTCACGCTGCGCGTCTCATAGCCGGTCTTCTCTTCGATCAACTCTGCTACTCGCTGGCCAATGCCGCTGAGCCGCGCATGCCCGAAGGCGTCCACCTTGGCGCCCTGCGTGGCCTGCTCTGCATTGGGCAGCTTCGCGCCTTCCGCCACCACAATGATGGAGAACTTCTTCCCGTGCTCGTAACGATGTTTCACGATGCGGCAGATGTGATCGATATCCAGCGGCTTCTCCGGCACGCCGATAGCATCCGCCCCGCCAGCGATGCCACTTGTAATCGCGATCCAGCCCGCATCGCGACCCATCACCTCGCAAACGATCACCCGGTTATGCGCCTCAGCGGTTGAGTGCAGGCGGTCGATGGCCTCGGTCGCAATCGAGACTGCCGTGTCAAAGCCGAAGCAGGCATCGGTGCCACTCAGGTCGTTGTCGATGGTCTTGGGCACGCCGACGATCTTCACGCCCTTCTCGATCAGCGCATTGGCTACGCCCTGGGTGTCGTCGCCGCCGATGGTGATCAGCGCGTCCAGGTGATTGGCCTTGATGGTGGCCTGGCACTTGTCGATGCCGCCCTCCATCTTGCGCGGGTTGGTGCGCGAAGTGCGCAGAATCGTGCCGCCCAGGTGCAGGATGCCCGACACGCCATCCGCATCGAGCGGACGCGTCTGGTTCTCGACCACGCCGCGCCAGCCTTCAAGGAAGCCGACGAACTCATCCTTGTAATGGAAGATCCCCTTGCGTACCGCGGCGCGGATCACGGCGTTCAGTCCAGGGCAATCTCCGCCGCCCGTCAGCATTCCAACTCGCATCGTTGTCTTTCGTCTCCTCTAGATGGCTCTCAAAGCAATCGATCAAACAACCCGAATGATACGTGCGATGGAACCTCACGGCAAACGCGGGTCTATCGCGCAGGCGCTTCAACGATTGTCGCCGAGACTCTAGAACGCGCAGCCATCCTTGACAAAGCACATCTGTATATTTATACATATATATGTATAGTTATGCATCGGCCGGCCGGCGGCTCCCCCACTCCGGTGCGGCCGAGCGCGTTTGATGATTGGGAATCATGATGAAAGTGGAACGACATTCCGCCATCCGCCAACTGGTGACGACACGCGCCGTGACCAGCCAGGACGAACTGCGCCGCCTGCTGGTCAAACGCGGCCATGAGGTCACACAGGCCACGCTGTCGCGCGACCTGCATGCGTTGCGGCTCTTCAAGGGCCCCAGCGGCTACCAGATTCCCAGTGCGCCCGCTGACGACGGTGACGAAGATCTGCCCGGTATCGCCGAGATGCTTACGAGCTTCGGGCTGCGGGTGCGTCAGGCCATGAATCAATTGGTAGTGATGACCACCCAGGGCAGTGCGCAACCAGTGGCGGCTGGTATTGACGATGAGGAGTGGCCGGAGGTCTTGGGCACCATCGCCGGCGACAATACGGTGCTGGTCATCTGCCCCGATACACGCAGCGCCAGCACATTGCGTACACGCCTGGAAGGACTGATCGGTTGACGACTGCAATCCAAACCGCGCTAATGGGAGTGAGCGGCTACGCCGGTGCGGAGCTGGCGCGCCTGCTGTTGCGCCATCCGCGTCTCGCGAGCACATCACCCCTTTTCCTGGGACGTGAAGGCTGCGTGCAAGAGTCGCTGACCAGCATGCATCCCGAACTTGCCGGGCTCAGCCAGGATCAGCTTTGCGTCGAGCCATTCTCCTGGGAGCTGCTCGCTGCGCGGCGTGTAAAGCTGCTATTGTTCGCGACGCCTCATGAGCAGTCGCGCCACTATGTGCCCGAGGCACTTGCGCGTGGCCTGCGCGTGATTGACCTCAGCGGTGCTTGGCGTCTGGCAGACCCGGCGAGCCGCGCCGTCTATCAGTTCTCTGATGAAGGCTCTGCGCACGCGAACCAGACGCAGGCCGCCAGCGTTTACGGCATGCCAGAGCTGCAGCGCGCCGCTATTGCCAAGGCACGCCTGGTCGCCAACCCCGGTTGCTATGCGACATCCATCATCCTCGCGCTGAAACCATTTGTATCCGCAGGGTGGATCGATTTGGCGCGCGGGATAGTGTGCGATGCCAAGTCCGGCGTCTCCGGCGCGGGCAAGGAGCCCACCGCAACGACGCACTTCATGCACGCGGCCGATAATCTCTCCGCCTACGGGCTCTTCAGCCATCGCCACACCGGCGAGTTGTTGGAGCAACTGGACGTCACTGCCGATGACATCATCTTCACGCCGCACCTGCTGCCGATTCCCCGCGGCATACTCTCTACGATCTACCTCAGCCTGCGTCAGCAGCAAAGCCCGGCAGAGACCGAAGCATTGTTGCGGGCGTTTTACGCGGACAGTCCGATGGTGCGCGTCCATCCGGCAGGCAGCATGCCGCAGATCCAGCACGTGGTGCGCACCAACTTCTGCGACCTTGGCTTCCAATTAGCGTCGGACGGACGACGATTGATCGTCATCAGCTGCCTGGACAACCTGCTGAAGGGCGCAGCCGGCCAGGCAGTGCAGAACCTGAACCTGATGTGTGGATGGCAGGAGACGGAAGGTTTGCTATGAGATATGTGGTGAAGTTGGGGGGCACCGCGCTGGAGAACGCAGCGACCCTGCACGGGTGTGCCCTGGCCATCGTGGAGCTGGCGCGCGATGGTCATCAGGTGGCCGTTGTGCATGGGGGCGGCGTGGCACTGACCCGCACCCTCAAGCAACTGGGTAAGCAGAGCGAGTTCATCGCCGGGCTGCGCATCACCGACGCCGAGACGCGCGATACCGCGCTGATGGTGCTTGCCGGGCGAGTCAACAAGGCGCTGGTGGCATCGCTGGGCGCACATGGGCAACCCGCTGTCGGGCTCTCCGGCGGCGATGGCCTGATCTTCCGCGCGCGCAAAAAGCGCAGCGCGCCCGACCTTGGCTTCGTGGGCGAGATCGTCAGCTCCGACCCGCGCTGGCTCGAAGCCATCTGGCAGATGGGCGCCGTGCCTGTACTCTCCAGCCTCGCCCTCGGCTTCGACGGCGAGTACTACAACATCAATGCAGATGAGATGGCCGCCGCCTGTGCCGTTGCTGCGCACGCGGATGCGTTGATCTTCCTCACCGACGTGCCCGGAGTGCGTGGCGCAGACGGCGAGATCATACGCTGGCTCAGCGTGGATCAGATTGCTGCGCTTACTCGCGACTCCATCATCAGCGGCGGCATGCTGCCCAAGCTCGGTGCCTGCCGTGAGGCCCTGCTGCACGGCGTCAAGCGTGTGCGCATCCTTCCGGCAGAGGCTGCGGCATCCATGCCGGACCTGCTGCAGAGCCGCGTGACCCAGGGAACGGAGGTGCTGTTCGCATGAATTATTTTGGCAGTCTGCCCGCGCTGCAGGCAGCAGAAGCGAAGTTGTTGTTGCAGACCTACGAGCGCAATCCGGTGCTCTTCGTCAGCGGTGAGGGCGTGCACCTTATCGACGAGCAGGGCAACCGCTATCTCGACCTGTTGAGCGGCATCGGCGTCAACGCGCTGGGCTACAGTCATCCCGCAATCGAGCAGGCCATCGCCGAGCAGAGCCGCAAGCTGCTGCACGTCTCGAACCTCTTCTATCACCCCGGCCAGGCTGCGCTGGCCGCGCGGCTCACTGAACGCACGGGCATGGATCGCGCCTTCTTTTCAAACAGTGGGACGGAGGCGTGGGAGGCGGCGCTGAAGCTGGCGCGGCTCTATGCGGGCATGCGCCGCGGCGAGGGTGCGCGCATTGGCACCACCTTTCTCGCGCTTGACCACAGCTTTCATGGCCGCACTATGGGCTCCATCGCCACGACGGAAAAGGAGAAGTACCGCGCGCCATTCATGCCGGTGATGCCCGGCGTAACCTTCATTCCCTTCGACGATGTGGATGCGCTGCGCGCGCAGTCCTCTGAAGATATCTGCGCCATCTGCATCGAGGCCGTGCAAGGCGAGGGAGGTATTCGCCCTGTCTCGCAGGAGTTCCTCGCGGCCGCGCGTGAGCTTGCCTCATCTACTGGCGCGCTGTTGATTCTCGACGAGATCCAGTCTGGCCTTGGCCGCACCGGCAAGTGGTGTGCGTATCAGCACTACGGCATACAGCCGGACATCACCACACTGGCCAAGCCAATGGCCGGTGGCCTGCCGCTGGGCGCTATGCTGTGCACCGAAGAAGTCGCGCGCGCCATGCAGCCCGGCCTGCACGGCACCACCTTTGGCGGTGGGCCGCTGGCCTGCGCAGTAGCCTGCGCTGTGATCGATACCATGGAAGAGCAGAAGCTGCTCGACCACATCACGGAGGTGGGTGGCTACTTCCGTGCCCAACTGGACCGGCTGGCAGCCGAGCACGCAACTGTGGTGGAAGCGCGTGGCATGGGGCTCATGCTCGCACTTGAGCTGTCGACGGCGGACCTCGCCAAATCTGTGGCCGCAGCCATGATGGAGCGGCGCATCCTCATCAACCGGACCAGCGAAACAGTGCTGCGCTTTCTGCCCCCCTACATCCTGGGGCCATCGCATGTGGATCTTGCGATCGCCGCGCTTGACGACATTCTGCATCAGCATGCGCCGGCGATCGCCGGCCATGCCTCTGAACACACATACGAGGGAGACACACCCCATGGCCGCTAACGCCTATGTATTGAAACCAGCTGCCCCGCCCCGGCGGCACGTTGCCACCGGCCCCTATGCACTGGCTGCAAAGTCGCTGGCAGGCAGCGACCTCTGCTCGATTGCAGATTTCTCTGCCGGCGAAATCGCCGCTGTACTCAAGCTCGCCCATGCCGTCAAGGCACACCCGCATGACTACCGCCGCGTGCTCGATGGCAAACAACTCGTGATGTTTTTCGAGAAGCAGTCGCTGCGTACGCGCCTTACCTTTGAGGCGGCCATCAACACCCTCGGCGGCAACGCGATCTTCGTTGACCAGACGCAATCCCCGCTGGGCGAGCGCGAGTCGCTGGGAGATATGTCGCGCAATGTCGAGCGGTGGGTGGACGCCATCGTGCTGCGCACCTACTCCCATGACACCATTACGGAGATGGCGCAGTATGCTGCCGTCCCAGTCATCAATGCGCTAAGCGACCTCGAACATCCCTGCCAGGCGCTGGCCGACTTCATGACGCTCGAAGAGAAGTTCGGCACCGTGCGCGGCCTCAAGTTCGTCTACGTGGGCGATGGCAACAACGTGTGTCACTCGCTGATGTTGACTGCAGCATTGCTGGGCGCGAACTGCATCGTAGCCACGCCCAAGAACTACGGACCGAAGGCAGAGATCGTTGCCAAGGCAAACGCCATCCTCAGCGACGTGGGCGGTTCGCTCACGTTGATGGAAGATGCACACGCTGCCGTCACCGGCGCAGATGCGGTCTACACCGATATCTGTACCAGCATGGGCTTTGAGCATGAAGCCACCAAACGTGCGCCGCTCTTCAAGCCGTATCAAGTGAATGAGAACCTGATGGCGCGTGCCGCACAGCATGCCGTCTTCATGCATTGCCTGCCCGCGCATCGCAATGCCGAGGTGACCGATCAGGTGCTGGACGGGCCGCAGTCCATCGTCTTCGATCAGGCAGAGAACCGAATGCACGCACAAAAGGCCATCCTGCTGATGCTACTGGGCGCCTCTGTCACTCCGGAGCGCCGCAAGGCGCCCAGGTCCGCGCGCCGCCGTGCGCTTGCCAACTGGCAACAATAATTTCAGGAGAGATTCATGGCCGACAAAGTAGTGCTGGCATATTCCGGGGGACTCGACACCTCCATCATCATTCCCTGGCTCAACGAGCATTATGGCCTCGACGTGATCGCCATGGTAGCCGATGTGGGGCAGGGCGAAGACATCGACGCGGTGGTCGAGAAGGCCCACAAGACGGGCGCGAAGAAGGTAGTAGTACGCGATCTGCGCGACGAATTTGTGCGCGACTATGTCTTCCCCACCGTGCAGGCCGGCGCGGTGTATGAGGACAAATACCTGCTGGGCACCTCCATCGCGCGGCCAGTCATCGCGAAGCATCAGGTGGAGGTTGCTCTGGCTGAGGGCGCTTCTTGGGTCGCCCACGGCTGCACCGGCAAGGGCAACGATCAGGTGCGCTTCGAGCATGCCTACCAGGCGCTGGCGCCGGAGCTGAAAGTGATCGCGCCGTGGCGGGAGTGGACGCTGAAAAGCCGTGAAGACTGCCTGGACTATGCCGAGGCCCATGGCATCACCGTGACCGCCAGCCGAGAGAAGATTCACTCGCGCGATCGCAACCTGTGGCATGTGAGCCACGAGGGCGGCGAGCTCGAAGACGCGGGGAACGCGCCCTTCCCCACCACCTGGACCATGACCCGCTCGCCACAGGAAGCGCCCGACCGCGAGGAGCAGGTGACCATCGGGTTCCGTGAAGGGACACCTGTCTCGGTCGATGGCATGGAGCTGCCGCCGGTGCAACTGGTGGAGTTGTTGAACGAGATCGGTGCGCGCAACGCCATCGGCCGCATCGACCTGGTAGAGAATCGCTTCGTGGGCATGAAGAGCCGCGGCTGCTATGAGACGCCCGGGGGCACGCTGATCGTCGCTGCCCATCGGGAGCTCGAAGCACTGACCCTGGACCGCGCAGTCGCGCACTACAAGCAGCATGTTGCACTTCAGTACGCGGAGCTGGTCTACAACGGCCTCTGGTTCACGCCGCTGCGCGAGGCCTTTGACGCCTTCGTGCATCAGACGCAACAGAACGTTACGGGAACAGTCACACTCTCGCTCTACAAGGGTAACCTCAGTATCGCCAGCCGGGCCTCTGCGCTCTCGCTTTACTCGACCGACCTCTCGTCGTTCACCATGGGCGAGAGCTACGATCAGAAGGATGCCAAGGGCTTCATCCAGATCCTCGGGTTGCCGGCGCGCACCCGCGCCCGGCTGTTGCAGAAGCAGAAAGAGGTTGTGAAGTGAAGATGTGGTCTGGCCGCTTTCGCGAGCCGCTCGATGCGGCCTTCGAACAGTGGCAACGATCTTTCGGCTTTGACTGGCAGTTGCTCCCGCAGGAGATTGCTGCCAGCAAGGCGCACGCCACGGTGCTGGCCGCAGCGGGCATCCTCACATCTGCTGAGTCCACCACGGTCCGCGACGCGCTCGATGCTGTGCTTGCAGACTTCTGGCACTCGCCGCGCCGTGCCCTCCTCGCCGCAGATGAGCGTGCGGAGGATGTGCACCACTTCGTCGAATTGGAACTGACCGAGCGCATTGGCGAGTTGGCACTGAAGCTCCACACCGGGCGCAGCCGTAATGAGCAGATCGCCACCGACTTGCGCCTTTACGTGCGCGAGCAGGCAGCGAACGGGCAGCGGCTTCTGCACGCATGGGCAACTGCGCTGGTCGAGCAGGCAGAGTTCGTGGGTGAAGCAGTAATGCCCGCTTACACCCACTTGCAGCGCGCTGAGCCGGTCCTGGTTGCCCACTGGCTGCTGGCCTACGTCTCCATGCTGGAGCGCGATATCAGCCGCCTTGACGATCTTACGCGGCGGCTCAACTACTGCCCGCTCGGCTCGGGCGCAGTCGCTGGCGCCACGCTGGCGCTGGACCGTACGCTCGCCGCGCGGGAGCTCGGCTTTACTGCGCCTACCAGCAACAGCATCGATGCCACCAGCGACCGCGACTTCCTGATCGAGTTTCTGCAAGCGCTTTCCACCATCGCGCTGCATGCCAGCCGCTTCGCTGAGGAGATCACGCTCTTCGCCACGGCAGAGTTTGGATTTGTCACCCTGCCCGAGGCATTCTCTACCGGCTCCAGCGCGATGCCGCAGAAGAAGAATCCTGACCTAACCGAACTGGTTCGCGGCCGTACTGGCCGGATCACTGCGGCCGCGCAGGCAGTGGCGATGCAGCTCAAGGGCCTGCCACTGGCCTACAACAAGGACCTGCAGGAGATGCAGCCGCCCCTGTTCGACGCAACGTCTTCCCTGCTGCCCATGCTCGATCTGTTGGCACGCTTTACCGCAGCGCTCGCATTCCGTCTCGATCGCATGGAAGCAGCCGCACAGAGCGGCTTCCTGAACGCGATGGCTGCGGCTACCTACCTCGCCCATCGTGGCGTTCCCTTCCGCCGCGCGCACCACATTATCGGCGAGGCGGTGCGTCTCTCACTCGACAAGGAGTGCGAGCTCGACGACATCACCCTTCCCGAACTGCGGCAGCTTTCTCCTGCATTCGGCGAAGACTTCTATGCCAGCATCACCCTCACAGCGACGCTTGATTGCCATGACGTGATCGGCGGCACGGCCCGTGCTCGTGTGCATGCAGCCGTTGCCGAGGCCAAGCAGCGGCTGGTCGCGAAGACATCGCCAGAACTGGAGGCAGCCGTTGTCCATTCGTAAAGCGCGCCTGCAGGATGCGGAGAAGGTCCACGCGCTGGTGAACAGCCTCTCCGGCGATGGAACGCTGCTGAGCCGGCCCTTTGCAGAGATATGCGAGAACATTCGCGACTTCACCATCGTCGAGTCGAACTCGGGCGAGTTCCAGGGCTGCGGGGCTCTGCATCTCTACGGCCCTCACCTCGCTGAAGTGCGCTCCATCGTGGTGCGTCCAGAATGGAAGGGCTGCGGCCGGGGGCAGGATCTGCTTCATGCCTTGCTTGAAGAGGCAGAGCAGCACGGCGTCGGCTGTGTGTGTCTGTTCACGCGCATTCCGGAGTTCTTCCAGAACTTTGGATTCTTCACCGTGGAAGATCGCGCTGCCCTGCCCGACAAGATCTATAAGGACTGCCAGAGCTGCCCGCGCCTGCACTGCTGCGATGAGGTGGCTATGGCACACGGAGTCCTGCCGGACGTCTCCATCCTGGGTCCGCGCGAGCCAGTCGAGCAGTTGGTTCGCATCGCTCCTTAGGCCGTTTGCCCGCTCACGGCACTTGGCGTTTTCGCGCCGGCCATCTATAGTCTCTATATGCGACTCCTTCGGTCGCCTTTGGAGTGAAATGCCTACGGACGTGCCAGAGGTGCGGTGCATGGCGCTGAGTGAGATCCCGGTGGGAGCATCCGCCGTGGTCGCCTCGCTCGATCTGCCAGGCGAGGTGGGCGACCATCTGATGCACCTTGGCTTTCTGCCGGACGCCAGCATCGCTGTGCTGCGCCGTGCCCCAGCTGGGGACCCTACTGTCTACCGCATTGAAGGCGCGGAGATTGCGCTGCGCCGCGAGACGGCATGTCACATTCAAGTCAGGCCGCGGAGCATCGCTGAAGCCCAGGTTCCAGCATGAGCTGCCATACGACCGGCACCGCGACATTGCTCGAAGAGCGGCTGCCGAAGAACGCGCCGCCCCGCGGCCGCTTCCGTACCGTCGCCCTCATTGGGCCCCCCAACAGCGGCAAGTCCACGCTCTTCAATCGATTGACTGGCCTGCGCCAGAAGGTCGCTAACTATCCCGGCGTCACCGTGGAGCAGCATTCCGGCCGCATGTCCGGCATCCATCGCAACGACCTCACGCTGATTGATTTGCCTGGCATCTACAGCCTCTCCGCCTACTCCGAAGACGCACGCGTCGCGGTCGATGTGTTGAAGGGCCAGATGCCCGGCACACCGCGCCCGGATGCGGTGTTGGTTGTGCTCGACGCATTGAACCTGAGCCGCCAGTTGATGCTGGCCGGACCCATCCTGGCGCTTGGCCTGCCCACCATGGTGCTGCTGAACATGGCTGACCTGATGGAGTCGCGCGGCGGAGTGGTTGACCCGCTGGCGCTGGCGCAGGAGCTTGGACGCCCCGTGGCGTTGATCAGCGCTGCCAAGGGTACGGGCATGGACGCAATCGAGCGCTTCCTGAACCAGCAGAGCGGTCACCACGGCGAAGCCAAGCCCGCGCTGCCCGTGCTGCCAGTTCAGCTTCCGGTGCTGCAAAACCCCGGCGAGTGCCGGCGCTGGGCAGCGCAGGTGAGTAGCCGCACCAAGTACAAGGCGCCCGCTTCGCCGCTGTGGACGCGGCGGCTGGACTCGGTTCTGCTGCACCGCGTGTGGGGCCCGCTCATCTTCCTTGCCGTCGTCATCACCACGTTCCAGGTGGTCTTCACCATCGGGCAGCCGGTCAGTGACTGGATGGGCGACGCACTCACCGTGCTCGGCGAACGGCTGGCGCAGCATATCCCTATCCCCTGGCTGCAGGCCCTGCTCCAGGATGGCATCTGGCACGGCGTGCAGGCGGTGCTGGTGTTTCTGCCACAGATACTGTTGCTCTTCCTGTTCATCGGCGTGCTGGAAGACTCGGGCTATCTGGCTCGCGCTGCTTTGATCGCGGACCGGCTCATGCGCTCCATCGGCCTCAATGGCAAGGCGTTCATCCCGCTGCTCTCTGCTTATGCCTGCGCGGTGCCGGCCATCATGGCCACCCGCACCATTGAGAATAAGCGCGACCGGCTCGCCACCATCCTGGTTGCGCCCTTCATGACCTGTTCTGCGCGGCTGCCCATCTACACGCTCATTATCACGGCCTTTATCCCCAACCGTCCGGTGCTGGGCAGCCTGATTGGGCTGCGTGCCTGCGTCATGCTCAGTCTGTACGTGCTGGGCTTCGCCGCAGCACTGGCGACGGCGCGCTTGCTCAAGTCGTCTGTGCTTAAGGCATCCTCCGCGCCTTTTGTCCTGGAGCTGCCGCAATATCGCTGGCCGACGGTGCGCTCGCTGGGTCTGCGTCTCTATGACCGTAGCTCCCTGTTCCTGAAGAAAGCCGGCACGGTCATCCTCGGCGTCAGCTTTGTGCTGTGGGTGCTCAGCATTCTGCCGATTCATGGCGGCCACTTGTCTGAGCTGACCAATAGCGTCATCGGTCGGGTCGGCCACTGGGTGGAGCCGGTGCTGCGGCCCCTCGGCTTCAACTGGAAGATTGGCATTGGCCTGCTCAGTTCCATCATTGCGCGCGAGGTGATCGTGGGCACGCTGGGCACGCTCTACGGCGTCGACCCGCACACCCAGTCGCTGACCCTGCAGGCGGCGTTGCGCCACGACATGACCATCGGCGGTGCCATCGCGCTGGTGGTGTTCTTCGCCTTCGCCATGCAGTGCACCTCGACCCTGGCTGTGGTGCGGCGCGAGACCAACAGCATCAAGTGGCCCATCATTCAGTTCTGTTACATGAGCAGCCTGGCGTACGTGGCCGCGCTGATCACCAACCAGGTGCTCTCGCGCCTGCTGTGAGTCTTGGCGCACATGCTACGTTAGTGTCAACCTCGCTGCGAGGAGGCTCCCTTTGGCTACGGGCACTCTGATCTCCGTTGATGAATATCTGCGTTCCAGCTACAGCCCCGACTGCGACTACGTAGACGGCGAGGTTCAGGAGCGGAATTTGGGCGAATTCGATCACACAACACTGCAGCATTATCTGGCGTTTATTTTCGAGACGAAGGCTGCATTGTGGAACATCGTCGTCCGTCCAGAACTTCGCCTGCAGGTCTCTTCGCAACGTTTTCGTGTGCCGGACGTGATGGTTTTGCGAGGTGATCAGAAGCTGGAACAGATCATTCGCCATGCTCCACTGCTTTGTATTGAGATCCTGTCCTCAGAGGATCGTTTCGGAAGAGTCGAAGAGAAGATCGTCGACTATTTGAAAATGGGCGTCGACACGGTCTGGGTTATTGACCCCGCAGCTCGGCAGGGATACCAGTGCTCCGGCTGGCCCATGCGGGATTGGCAGCGAACTGGCGTGCTCACGGTGGAAGGGACGCCCGTCCGGGTGGAACTAGCGCCGCTATTCGAACGACTCCTGCCAAGAACTTAGAGCTGGTCCCAAGCTGTCGCCTATTCGCCGCGCTCGACTAACGCGCTATTCATGCGCTTTGCCGCATCTTCTGCGACAATAAAGGTTGAGAGCGAGTGATGATTTCTGTAAGCAATGTGAGCATGCGCTATGGCGCGAAGGTCCTGTTTGAGGACGTATCCACCAATTTCATCTCCGGCCGCCGCTATGGCCTGACCGGGCCCAATGGTTCGGGCAAGTCCACCTTCATGAAGGTGCTGGCTGGCGACATCGATGCGCAGAAGGGCAACGTCGTGCGCCCGCGGAAGATCTCCGTGCTGCGCCAGGACCAGTACGCGTTCGACGCCTACCGGGTCATCGACACCGTCATCATGGGCAACAAAGGACTGTGGGCGGCGCTGGAAGAGCGCGAGAGCCTCTACTCCAAGCCCGAGATGTCCGACGCGGACGGCATGCGGCTGGGCGAGCTCGAAGGCATCGTCGGCGAAGAAGACGGCTACACCGCGGAGAGCGATGCCGCCATTTTGCTGCAGGGTCTCGACATCCACGACGACGTGCACGAGCGCAAGATGGGCGAACTGCAGGGCGGCCAGAAGGTGCGCGTGCTGCTGGCGCAGGCACTGTTTGGCAAGCCGCAGGCGCTGCTGCTGGACGAGCCGACCAACTACCTTGACCTTGACTCCATCCACTGGCTGCAGGACTTCCTCGAGCACTTCGAGGGCACCCTGATCACCATCTCGCACGACCGCCACTTCCTGAACAGCGTCTGCACCCACATCGCAGATATCGACTACCAGACCATCATTACCTATACCGGTGGGTACGACGACATGGTGGTGGCCAAGACGCAGATCCGCTCCCGGCTGGAGTCGCAGAACGAGCAGCGCGAGAAGAAGATCGACCAGTTGAACGAGTTCATCGCGCGCTTCTCCGCCGGCACTCGCTCCAGCCAGGTGACCTCACGCAAGAAGGAAGTCGAGCGCCTGCAGACGACAGAGCTCGCTCGCTCCAACATCGCGCGCCCCTTCATCCGCTTCGACATGCTGCGCCCCTCGGGCAAGCACCTGCTGGAAATCGAAGGCCTCCGCAAGGGCTACGAAGATCAGCCAGTGGTGAAGGACTTCACCGCGCAGGTGATGCGAGGCGAAAAGATCTGCCTGATGGGCCGCAACGGGCTGGGCAAGACCACATTGCTGAAGTCGCTTCTGGCGGGCCTGCCCGATCTGGTCGAGAAGGGCTTCCGTACTGACAGCGGCGCCATCAAGTGGGGCCACGAGGCGCAGGTCGGCTACTTCCCGCAGGATGTGACGGGCATCATCGACAAGGGCACCACCGTTGCAGAGTGGCTGCACAACTTCGATCCGCAGGCGACCAAGGAAGATATTCGCGGCATCCTGGGCCAGATGCTCTTCCGCGGCGAAGAGGGATTGAAGCCAACCGATGCGCTCTCCGGCGGCGAAGCAGCGCGCCTCATCTTCTGCCGGCTGATGATGCAGAAGCCGAACGTGCTGGCCTTCGACGAGCCCACCAACCATCTTGACCTCGAATCGATCAACGCGCTGAACATCGCGCTGCAGAAGTTCGAGGGAACCGTACTGCTGGTAACCCACGATCACGACCTGATCGACGAGGTCGCGACGCGCATCTGGCACTTCGACGGCAGTACGATCGAGGACTTCAAGGGGCCGTATCAGGAGTACCTTTCTGCGACGTCGGCTATGACAGCGCGCTAGTGCGCCACCGCCGTATGACAACTGCAGGCGAAGGCAGAGAACGGCAGACGACTGCAGAAATGAAGTAGATCAGTTCCGCGCGATCAGCTGCCGCCCTGTGTGCCACTCAACTTCTGCCGTTGTCTGTTATTGTCTGTCGCTCTCTGTAATCGACTTCGACCCTATGCCACCACTTCTCAATGCGCAGGGCCTGACCAAGGCCTTCGGTCCACGGCCGCTCTTCCGCGACCTCTCCTTCACCATTGAGGAGGGTGCGCGCATCGGTCTCATCGGCCCCAACGGTGCGGGCAAGTCGACGCTGCTGAAGATCCTTGCCGGCGAAATTGACCCCGACGCGGGTGAGTTGGCCGCGCGCAAGCGGACACGCATCGCCTACGTCGCACAGGTGTCGGAATACAAAACGGAGGAGACCGTCTGGTCGGTGATGGAAGGCTCCATGCGCGATGCGATGGTGCCCGCGGCGGAGTGGGACCGCAACATCCGCGAGACGCTGGGCCGCGCTGGCTTTGTCGACTTCACTACCGAAGCGGTGAAACTCTCTGGCGGCTGGCGCAAGAGGCTTGGAATCGCGCAGGCGCTCTCAACAGCGCCGGATATCCTGCTGCTGGACGAGCCCACCAATCACCTCGACCTGGGCGGCATTGAGTGGCTGGAAGGCCTGCTGACCGGTGCTTCCTTCGCGTCTGTCGTTATCAGCCACGACCGCTACTTCCTCGAAGCCGTCGCGCTCGAGATCGCCGAGATCAACCCTACGTACCCGGATGGCATCCTGCGCACGCGCGGCAACTACAGCCGCTTCCTGGAGGAGAAGGAGGCCTTCCTTGAAGCCCAGCAGCGGCGCCAGGAGTCGCTGGAGAATCGCGTGCGTACCGAGATCGAATGGCTGCGCCGCGGCCCCAAGGCGCGCGCTACCAAAGCCAAGGCGCGGATCGACAATGCGAACTCGCTGATTGCAGAACTCGCGGATGTATCTACGCGCAATCGCACTTCGAGTGCTTCGATCGAGTTCAGCGAGAGCGGTCGCGAGACCAAGCGGGTCGTCGTGCTGGATGAACTGACATACGCCATCGGCGACCGCACACTGTTTCGGAACCTGACCTTCCCGCTGACCGCTGGCACCCGCGTCGGCCTGGTCGGCCAGAACGGAAGCGGCAAGACAACCCTGCTGCGGCTGTTGCGCGGCGAGATCGAGCCGACCAGCGGCACCATCGAACGAGCACGGCAGTTGCGCATCGTCTACTTCGACCAAAACCGGCACCTGGATACGTCACTAACACTGCGACGTGCTCTAGCACCGGATAGCGACTCGGTCATCTACCAGGACCGCGTGGTGCACGTCGCCTCCTGGGCGTCGCGCTTCCTGTTCACTGGCGAACAACTCAACCAGCCGGTCGCTAACCTCTCTGGTGGAGAACGTGCCCGCGTGCTGATTGCGCGGCTGATGCTTGAGCCCGCCGATCTGCTGCTGCTGGACGAGCCCACCAACGACCTTGACATCCCGACCCTGGAGATTCTCGAAGAGAGCCTGCTGGAGTTTCGCGGCGCATTGGTATTGGTCACCCATGACCGCTATCTGCTCGATCGCGTCTCGACCGTAGTGCTGGGGCTTGACGGCGCAGGCGGCGCGGGCCAGTTCGCCGACTACAGCCAGTGGGAAACCTGGCGCGATGAGCAGCAGCGGGAGCGGCTGCAGGCTGAACGTCCAGCGGCGTCAACTTCACCGGCAACCAGCACGAACGGCAACTCGCGACGCAAGCTCTCCTACCTCGAAGCTCGCGAGTACGACGGCAGTGAGGAGCGTGTGGCTGCCGCGGACGAAGCATGGCAGAAGGCGCATGCGCTGGTGGAAGATCCAGCCATCGCTACCGACGCCGCTCGGCTGCAGCAGGCGATGCTGGAGTTCGACTCCGCGCAGGCAGCGCTCGATGCGCTTTACGCGCGCTGGGCAGAGCTGGAAGCCAAGGTCACTTAGCTGGCACGGGCGTCATCCTCTTGCGCCACGCCGCAGCCTCTGCACCGGCTGGTGGCAACAACTCCAACATCAGGCCGGCTTCCTCCTCCCGGGGCCCGCTGCCGCTATGCACTGCGATCGGCGGGTCGCTTGGATTATGCGGATTCTCCGCTGAGTTGTCATACACATACCACCAGTGCAGGATGGAGCCTGCGGGCAACTGAATCGGCGCGCGATAGCTGTATACCTCCAGCCAATCCACATCCCACTTGGGAATCGACAGCAGCGGCACCTGCTTGCCCGCTGGCGTGGTTGCATAGGCATCCAGACTGCGCGCCAGGAAATGGGCGCGCGGATAGATTGCCGTTACAGCAGCCGCCTGCGGCAGGGTGTAGGTGTCTTCCAGTTGCGTGCGTGCGGCACCGGCAGCTATCTCGATCGCGCCGTTGTGCTGAAGCTGGAGTACAAGGGCGGTGCCCGCCGGACTGGTCGCGGTCGCGTAGTAGAGCCCAATCTGTATCTGCAGCGTCTGCTTGCGCCCGGTGGTCTTCAGGTGTGTGGTCAACACCAGGTCGCTGCCCGGCCGCACCGCCCACCGCTCCCCTGTGCGCGGCTGGATGGCCCGCGATCCCGAAGCCCAGAACATCAATCCGGCCGTGCTGCTGTCCGCTGCGGGGGGCGGCTCCATGCCAGCGATTCCCTGCTGCCATCCCTCTGTATTCTGCACCTGGCCACTCTCATCAAGGGTTAGCCACACACTGCGTACTGCCTGCGGGTCGCTGGGCCGAATCTGGATCGCGCGCAGCACTCGCGGCTCTTCAATCTCTATGGGCACGACCAGACTGGTGAAGACATCCGGGCCGCTCCCCGGCAGCTTCACCAGCGCCGCCAGCGTCAGCACTGCATCCGGTTTTCCCAGCGCCCACTCCGCTTCGGACGCTGCCGGTTTTGCTGAAGCTGATGAGGCTGGCCCCGGGGGCATCCCCGCACCCACCCAGCCGCGGATCGCCGCCAGGTCTGCATCGGAGAGCCGGCGAGCTCCAGCAAAGTCGCCCTTGCCGGGCGCGGGCAACCACGGTGGCATATAGCGGCTCTGGGTTACGTCCAGAATCTGGCCGCCCCATTGTTTCGCGTCGTCGTAGGTCAACAGGTTGAAAGGCGCGCCACCCTGCGGGCTATGGCAGCTGCTGCATTGCGTCTCGAGAATGTGCGAGACGTGCGCGTAGTCCGACGCCGCTCCGCCATTAGGAGACTTCTTCGCTGCCGCAATCACCGGAGAGGTTGAGACCAGGAGGCTGGCCGCAACAGCGCTGGCCAGAAACGCGATCAGGGCGCCCATTGCGCCCCGCTGAATGCCACAAATCATCACCAGTCGAGGATACAAGAGTGTCGCTGGGCATCACGCAGTTCGGGGCCGCTCCCTCCAACAAGGCTTGGCGCGATCAAGCCTCAATCATTGCTGGGTCCCCTCAAAGTTGTAGCGGTTGTCACAGAAGGTGAGGCTCCTATACGCGCATGCAGGGCTATGCTCAAGCTGAGTCGGCGGGCCCCCGCCGCGGGCTCCAGAATCGCACGGTGTCCGCCTATGCCAAGAACCATCGTCACGCGCAGCCTGCTCGCATTGCTTCCGATCCTGGGAGCTGCATTCGCCGCCCTCGCGGGCATGCAGGGATGGCCCGCGTTGCCCAGCCTGTTGGCCATGGTCGCAGTTGCCTGCGCCTCGGCAGTCATCTATTGGTCGAGGCCGCTAGTGGAGGTTAAATCCGCTGAGATTCCACGACAACTGGCTCCGCCGCAAGCGCTGGCAGCAGTCGCCTTGCCCGAACCGGTCATTGATCTGCCAGCTACCGCGCCGCCAGTGCTGGCTGTAGCGCTCTCTGAATCCGACGCCCCAGAATTAGTGGCCTTGCAGATCAGCACCGTCGCCGAGCCGCCAACCAGCGACACTCGCGCAGAGCAGCTTGCCGGCGAAGGCATGGAGCACGATCTGCTGACCGGTCTGCTCGCGCCCGAATGCTTCTTCTCCCGCTTCACCGCGCGGCTCGACCGCTGCGACGCCGCAGGACAGACGGCCGTCCTCGTCCTTTGCGACGTTGATCGATTCGGCGAACTGAATCGCACCGCCGGTCTGGTGGACGCCAATCGCCTGCTGCGTTCCATCGCCGATTCCTTCCGCCTGACCGTGCGCGAAGGCGACTTGTTGGCCCGGCTGGGTAGCGATGAGTTCGCGCTCTTCTTCCCTGGGCTTTCCCCCGATATCGCGGAATCGCGTGTACGCGACCTGCGCGCCGCAGTTCGTGAGGCAGCCCTGCTGACGCTGGATGGAGATGCACAGCACGTCACCATGAGCGTGGGCATCAGTTGCTACCCGCGCGACGGCGAGTCGGGCGAGGTGCTCTTCGAGGCAGCGGATGTTGCACTGCAGGCTGCCAAGCGTCTGCGTGCCGATCAGGCCGGTCAGCCGGTTGCCTCTGCGGTCGTGCTCACCCGTGTTCAACCACCAGCGCTGATTAGCCTGCGAACCGAAAGCTACTGACCCGGCAGCTTGTCATGCGATGGCCTCAGGGCAGAAGCTATTGCTATGCCCTCCGCATTGCGTGCATTGCACTTCTTCCTGCCCCTGCTTCTGCTGACGCCGACTAAGCCACTTCCCTTCACACCAATTCTGTACGCACAGGCGGCCACGCATCCGCAGGCCCAGCAACGGCCAACCAGCGATCCCTATACCGGCGATCTCTCCATCTTCGAAAGCGCTGGGCGGGATGAGCGGCTGCAGATCAATCGCGTGATGGACCTGCTCGGCATCCAGCCTGGCAAGTCGGTGGCAGACATTGGCGCAGGCTCCGGGTGGTTCACTGTGCGCGCCGCTAAGCGCGTTGCTCCCGGTGGCACAGTGTACGCGGAGGACATCAATCCCAAAGCGATCGTCTCAATCGAGCAGCGTGCCCAGCGTGAACATCTTTCCGATGTCAAAGCTGTTGCGGGCACGGAAGACGACCCCAAGCTGCCGCCGGTCAGCGTGGATGCGGTGCTGATGTTGAAGAGCTATCACGAGATCGCCCACCCGCTGGAATTGCTGCGCAACCTGAAGCCTGCGCTGCGGCCCGGTGCCATGGTTGGCGTGATCGACAAGAAGGGCAATGGCGCCGACCACGGCCTTGAATCCGCTGTGCTGATCAAGGAGATGGCACAGAGCGGTTACCGCCTCAGTGGCCGTTACGATTTCACCAAGGCCGATGGTCAGGATTACTTTCTTGTCTTCACTCTGAAACCATAAGCGTGAACACCACTGTGTGGCCTGAAGTTCAGCCAGTATTGCGCAGTCCGGCAGAGATGCCGTTGATGGTCGCGCCTAGCGCGCGGTTCAATGCGTCGGATTCTTCTCCGGCCCGCTTGCGCCGCAGCAGCTCTACCTGGATCAGGCTCATCGGATCGACATAAGGGTTGCGCAGCCGGATGGAGCGCGCAAGCACAGGATTCGACTCGAGCAGGTCCTTCTGCTCGGTAACCAGCAGCACCGCCCGGGTGGTCCGCTCGAACTCGTCGCGCAGGGTGTGGAAGACACGCTCGCGCAGCCCTTCGTCCTCCACCAACATGCTGTAGAGGTGGGCGATGCCAAAGTCCGACTTGGCCAGCGCCACCTCCACATTTCGTACCAGGTCGATGAACAGCGGGAAACCCGTCATCATCGCGCGCAAAAGCGGCAGGTCCTGCTCGCAGAAGCGGGCGAGCGCATGTCCCACGCCGAACCACGCCGGCAGGTGATGACGGCTCTGCGTCCAGCCAAACACCCACGGGATGGCGCGCAGGTCGGACAGGTTGCGCCGCCCGCTGCGCCGCGAGGGCCGCGAGCCGATCCGAACATTCTCCAGCTCGGCTACCGGGGTTGCCTGCTCGAAGTACTCCAGCAACTCCGGATCGTCGACGATGTGCCGGCGGTAGAACGCGAAGCTCTCCTTCGACAGCGTGTCCATGGCAGTGCCCCACTCGGGGAGCATGCGCCCGCTGGGCTGCCGGCTGCGTAGCCGGTCATTCGGCCTGGCCAGCGCGTCCAGGGAAGCGGCCAGCATCAGCTCCAGGTTGCGCTCTGCCAGCACCACATCTGCATATTTGAAGCTGAGGACTTCGCCCTGCTCGGTAATACGCAACTGGCCGGTGAAGCTGTCAAAGGGCTGCGCGTAGATGGCGCGATGGGTAGGGCCGCCTCCGCGTCCCACTGTGCCGCCGCGGCCGTGGAACAGCCGCAGGTGAACGCCACACTCTGCGGCCACTTGGTGCAGTGCGCGGTGCGCGCAGTAGATCTCCCAGGTGCTGGTCAGCATGCCGCCATCTTTGTTCGAATCGGAGTAGCCCAGCATCAGCTCCTGCGTGTTGTCCCACGAGGCCAGCAGCGTGCGGTACTCCGCGGAGGTCCACAGCGCGCGGCAGATCTCTGGAGCATGCTGCAAGTCCTCGATGGATTCGAATAAAGGAACCGGCATCAGCCCGGCGATGCCATTGCCGCCTTCCACCTGCACGCCAGCGATGCGCGCCAGGCCCACCACGCGCAGCACATCCTCCGTCGAGGCTGCGCCGCTGATTACGTAGTGCCGGATCGCCTGGCGCGATGGACCCTGCTGCAGGCGCGCGATCGTGCGCATGGTGTCGAGCACGTCCTGGCACTCTGGCGACAGCGGGTCCGCTGGGCGTCCCTCCGCGGCAGAACATCCCGCCGCGGCCGCCACCTGCTCCACTGTCAGCTTGTGCCGCACCGCATGCTGCCGAACATCCAGCGTGTGCAGATGCAGTCCAAAGGTACGCAGCAGCAGCAGCAGGGGATCTATCAACTCTGCTGCAATACGTTCGCCGCGATTCTCCATCAAGCTGGCACGCAGCAGCAGCAGATCCTCGCGGAAGGCGTCCGCATCCGGATACGGCTCCAACATTCGTCCTGGAGACTCAGCCCCATCCAACCGCTGCTGCAACAACCGCAGGAAGAGGCGATACTGCTCCAGCGTATGGCGCTCCATGCTCTGTGAGGCTACGGCAGGCGGCGCCTGCGCCATGTAGCTCTCCACTCGTTTGCGCAGATCGGCGCTGATATCCACCTGGTGCACGGAACTGGTGAGCAGATCGATCAGCGACTGCACCTCATCCCGGTAATGGGCGAGGATGTGTTCCCGGGCTCCACTGATCGACTCTTCTGTTACCGCTGGAGTAACGAATGGATTGCCGTCGCGGTCCCCGCCGATCCAGGAGCCAAAGCTCAGCATCGCGGGCACTTCGATCGGCGTCACGGGCTCGCCATATTCGGCAGTGAAGGCAGCAGCGATCTCCGCATAGAGCGCGGGCACGGTCGCGAAGATGGAGGCGTGATAGTAGTCCAGCCCCATCTTTACTTCATCGCTCACCAGCGGCCGCCGGGCACGCACCTCGTCCGTCTGCCATAGCGCAGTGATCTCTGCGGCGACGGCCGCCTGCAGGCGTGCCAGCTCGGCATCGGGCAGCGGGATACGGTCCAGCTCTTCGAGCAACCGGCTCAGCCGCCGCCGCTTGTAGAGCACGGAACGGCGGGCTACCTCGGTAGGGTGCGCCGTGAAGACGGGCGTGATGTGCACCCGCCGCATACAGTCGAGCGCCGCAGCCGCATCCATGCCGGCCAGGCGCATGGCGCGTAGCGTGCCGCGGAAAGAGCCACGCTGCACTGCATCTTCGCCGCTCATCTGCATGGAGATGCGCCGCCGCTTGCGGTGGTTCGTCTCTGCCAGGTTGATCAACTCAAAGTAATAGGCGAAGGCGCGCGTCAGCTGGTAGGCATCCGGCAAATCCAGCTCGCTGATCTGCGCCATCTGCCGCTCCAGCAGCGGGGTCGCGCGCGCCTCGTCACCCATGGCCGCCGCCTCACGCCGGTCGATGGAAAGTTGCCGCAGCGCCTCTTCCAGCTCGAACAGCCGTTCGCCGGCCTGCTCGCGCAGGACTTCCCCCAGCAGCATGCCCAGCGAACGCACATCGCGGCGCAGGGGTACTTCCTTCAGATCGCCGGTGCGCGCTTCCAGTTCTTCCAGGCGCGCCGGCCAGCTCTCTGGCTTCCATAGCAGGGGCAGCATCGTGCTCCCAGTATGCGGCTATGCAGTCCAGCCGTCATCTGCTGAAGGCCTGCTACCTCCCGGGACTGCTCGACAATTCGTGATAACTCCTTGCGGCCAGTGACAACAAATCGGCTTATAGTGAACTATGGCGAGCTACCGGCACACTGCAACTGCCGCTCCTCAGTGTCACCCTGCTGGCTTAGACCGGGTGTGTGCGCCTGGCTCCCCTTCCCTCTCCACTGCTGCGTCATCACCGCCTTCCCTCCTTGACCCCCGCTTCCACCATGATTCCTGTGGCGTGGGGTTCGTCGCGCGCGTCTCCAACCAGCCCTCCCGCCTGGTACTCGAGCACGCGCTGACAGCGCTGGGGCGCCTGGCCCATCGTGGTGCGGTTGCCGCCGATGGAAAGAGCAGCGACGGCGTCGGCATCATGACCCAGATCCCGCGCGAGTTTCTCCTCTCCGCCGCAGACCTGGTTCTGAGCGAGGACCGCGCGCTCGCCGTGGGCGTCTGCTTCTTCCCACCAGCAGATGATCCAGCGCCAGCTCAGGCTTGCTTTGCAGCAGCATTGAGTACGCAGCGCTGCAAGCTGCTGGCATGGCGTGCCGTCCCCACACAGCCAGAACAACTGGGCCAGCAGGCGCTCGCCTCTGCTCCGCGCATACTGCAGGCATTCATCTCTGCCCATCCCGCGGAGCTGGACCGCCGCCTGTACCTCGCGCGCAAGCAGTTTGAGCGCGAAACGCCACACGTCCATGTCTGCTCGCTGTCCGCATCCACCATCGTCTACAAGGCGCTCTGCGCCGGTCGTGTGCTGGCCGACTACTACCCTGATCTGGCCGACCCCAACTACACCACTGCATTCGCCATCTTTCACCAGCGCTATGCCACCAACTCGGAGCCTTCCTGGAGCCGCGCCCAGCCGCTGCGCATGCTTGCGCATAACGGCGAAATCAATACCGTTTGGGGCAATCGCGCGCGTATGGATGCACGCGCCGCGACCATCCCTGCGGAGTACCATCCGCTCTACTCGCTCGATGGCTCCGACTCGACCAGCCTGGACGAGGCAGTCGAACTACTGGCGCGCAACGGCCGCAGCGTAAGCCAGGCAGTGCGCATGCTGGTGCCGCCCGCGCGCCTGGAGAAGGTCTCTGAATTCATGCACTATCACGCCGATTGCGTGGAGCCCTGGGATGGCCCTGCTGCGCTGACCTTTGCCGATGACGGCATTGTGGGCGCCGCGCTGGATCGCAATGGACTGCGACCCTGCCGCTACTTCATCACGCGGGACGGGCTGGTGGTTGCCGGATCTGAAGCAGGACTGGTCGATCTGGATCCGGAGACTGTGCTGGAGAGCGGGCGGCTCGGCCCAGGCGAGATGCTGGTGGTTGACCTGAAGACCTACGAGGTGCTGGACACACGCGAGATCCTGGCCCGCTTCGATCGCGAGGTGGAGTACGAGACGCTGGTCTCTGACATTCCCCTGACCAGCGCTGTCACCTGGAAGAGCGGCCTGCCCGCGGAGCGACTGCTAGAGTTGCAGCGGCTCTTCGGCTACACCCGCGAAGACGTTCGCGTGGTGCTGCAACCGATGGCGGCAGAAGGAAAAGACGCTGTGTGGTCCATGGGGGACGACACGCCCATCGCCGCGCTTGCCCGCTCGCCGCGCCCGGTCTACAACTACCTGCGCCAGCGCTTCGCCCAGGTCACCAATCCGCCGGTCGATGCGCTGCGCGAGGCTTGCGTAGTGCAACTGCACACGCGACTCGGCCCATGGCCACACTTGCTCGATCCGCATGCGCGCATTCCCGGCCTGTCGCTCGCCTCGCCCTTCCTGTCACTGGGCCAGGTGCAGGCGCTGCGCGAGCGCAGCCATCCACTGGCCGCCGATCTACCGACGGCAGTGCTCGACTGCGTCTTCTCGCCGGATGAGACGCTCGCCGGCGCCATCGATCGCCTCTGCATGGAGGCGACAGCGCTGGTCACCGGCGGCGCGCAGTTGCTGCTGCTCTCAGACAGTGCGGCCGGCCCCGAGCGCCTCCCCGTGCCCATGGCGCTGGCCACCGGCGCGGTGCACCATGCGCTGATCGACGTGGGTATTCGCACCCGCGTCGGTCTCGCCGTGGAGGCGGGCGACTGCCGCGACTTGCATCACGCCGCCGTACTGCTGGGCTCAGGCGCCGGCGCTGTCTGTCCCTGGCTCGCGCTGCAGACCGCAGTTGCTGCCTCACCCGAGAAGGGCGAGCAGAATATGCTCAAGACCTTCGACCTTGGCCTGGCCAAGATCATGTCGAAGATGGGCATCTCCGTCGTCGACAGCTATCGCGGCGCGCACCTGTTTGACTCCATTGGTCTGGAAGAAGAGGTGGTCCACCGCTGCCTGCGCGGAACTCCGGCGCCACTGGGCGGCATCGGCTTCGCCGGCATTGAGGCGCAGGTACGCCGCACCTGGCAGAACGCTTACCACCCCGATCCATCCAGCTCCGGCAACGATCTGCCCGACTATGGTTGGGTGCGCTTTCGCAAGGCAGATACAGCCGAACCGCATCTGTGGCAGCCGCAACGCGTGAAGGTGCTGCAGAACAGCGTAGGCTCGGTGCGCGGTGCTTCTTCCGCCGTTGTTACGGAGAGCGGCGCGTTGCTCGCCACTTCACAACTCACCTCCGTCGCTTTGGCCAGCGTTACAGATACGGCCCCGCAGACGCTTCGCGACCTGCTCACCATGCGCGCTGCCGGCCCTGCGCTCGACGAAGCGGCAGTCGAAGCTACGCCTGCGCTCACGCGCCGCTTAATCGCCTCTGCAATGTCGCTCGGCTCGCTCAGTCCAGAGGCGCACGGCACCATTACGGAAGCGATGAACCTGCTTGGCGCGCGCTCCAACACTGGTGAAGGCGGAGAGGATCCCGCCGTCTACGCTCCTGACCCGGTCACCGGCGGGCGCTCCCTGCGCAATAACAAGATCAAGCAGCTCGCCTCCGGTCGCTTCGGCGTCACCGCCGAATACCTGGCGAACGCGGAAGAGATCGAGATCAAGATAGCCCAGGGCTCGAAGCCCGGCGAAGGTGGTCAGCTCCCTGCTCATAAGGTGACAGACCTGATCGCGCGCCTGCGCCACGCGCAGCCCGGCGTGATGCTCATCAGTCCGCCGCCGCATCACGATATCTACTCGATCGAAGATCTGGCGCAACTTATCTATGACCTGAAGCGCGTCAATCCGCGCGCCGCCATTGGCGTCAAGCTGGTCTCCTCCTTCGGCGTCGGCACCATCGCAGCGGGTGTCGCCAAGGCTTTCGCCGACTACATCGTGATCGCTGGACATAGCGGAGGTACCGGTGCCTCTCCGCTTTCGAGCATCAAGCACGCGGGCAATCCGTGGGAGCTAGGGCTGGCGGAAGCGCAGCAGTCGCTGCTGGCAGACGGTCTGCGCGGCCGCGTTCGCCTGCGCTGCGATGGCGGATTGCAAACGGCACGTGACGTTCTGATCGCGGCCATGCTGGGCGCCGACGAGTACGCCTTCGGTACCGCCGTCCTGGTAGCCATCGGCTGCGACATGGCGCGGCAGTGCCATCTGAACACGTGCCCCACCGGCATCGCCACACAGAAGCCAGAGCTGCGCGCGAAGTTCCGCGGCAAGCCGGAGCACATTATCCGTTTCTTTGAAGGGCTCGCCGCTGAGGTGCGATGCCTGCTCGCGGAGCTGGGGCTGCCCAGCCTTGAAGATGCTATCGGCCGCACCGATCTGCTGGAACAGACGCGGCACCTTGGCGGCCTGGACCTGACGCGCATGCTGGCAGCGCCGACAACTGGCATACGCGCCTGGATGGGCCAGCGCAACGATCGTCCGCAGGGCGAGCCGGCGCTGGACGACGCCTGGGTGCAGCCGGCGCTCGAAGCAGCGCGGGCGGGTCAGCCCTACAGCGTCCGCGCTACGATTGCCAACTGCGACCGTGCCGTGGGCGCGCGGCTTGCCGGTGCGTTGGCACTGGAGCGGCTGCCTCTGCGCGAGCCTCCCCCATTCATCCGGATCGAGCTGGAAGGAGTCGCTGGCCAATCCTTCGGCGCCTTCGCAGTTCGCGGCATGCGCCTGGTGCTGGAGGGCATGGCCAACGACTTTGTGGGCAAGAGTATGAGTGGCGGCAAATTGATCCTGCGCGCAGAGGGCGATGCAGCACGGGAGAGCGCGCATCACGTACTGCTGGGGAACGTCGCGCTCTATGGAGCGACAGGCGGCCGTCTGCTGGCAGCGGGACGCGCGGGTGAGCGCTTCGCCGTCCGCAACTCGGGAGCAGTGGCCGTTGTCGAGGGAGTCGGCGACCATGGTTGTGAGTACATGACGGGCGGCGCTGTGCTGGTGCTGGGCAGCGCCGGACAGAACTTTGGCGCCGGCATGACCGGGGGCATCGCATGGGTGCTCGACGAAGACGGCACCTTCCTGTCTGAGCAGCGCTACCATGCTGACTTCCTCAGCGCATCGCCGCTTGCGGAGGATGCTTCGTCTGCCGCCGAGGTACACGCGCTGCTCACATTGCACGCGAACGAGGCGCGCAGCCAGCGGGCTGCTGCATTGCTGGCGGATTGGACCAATACTGAGAAGATGCTGTTGAAGCTGACGCCGCGCCCACAGGCGTAGGGAAGCTCTAACGCGTCAGCACGCCGGCAGGGCGCAGCCCCTGGATCGCGGTTGTCAGATCGTCTGTCAGCCGCGACTTCATTGGCTCGTCGAGCGTTTGCTTCCGCACCGTCAGATAGAACACGTCGACCGCCAGTTCCCCTTCGGTATCGATCAGCGCGACGCGTATATCGCAGCCATGCGTCGCAATGACGGAGGCAATCGAGCGCAGCAGGCCGGGACCGTCCTGCGCCACCACCTGCATCACTGTGCTGGCGGTGGAGGCCGTATCGTCGAAGGAGATGCGCGTCTCCACCTGCATCTTCACCGGGGCGAGGGCGACGTGGCGGCGCGCTCGCATCAACTTGTCTACGGATACACGCCGCATCACGGCATCCAGGACGCTCTGTGTGAACCGGCCAAACTCCGATGGGTTCAGCTCCAGTGTGCCGAACGAGTCGGCGAAGAGAAAGCTGTCCACAACCACACCAGCGTCATTGGCAAACGCCTCAGCCTTGACAATGTTCATCCCCAGCGCCGAGAGCGTGCCTGCCAGGTCGGCAAACAGCATGGGGCGGTCCAGCGCAATCAGGGATAGCTCAAACAAGTGCCGCGTCCTGCGCAAGGCAACCTGCACGGGCTGCTGGTGCAGCCGGGACGCCATCTCCAGATGCGCGCGAATTTGCTCTGGCGCGCGAGTATGCACGTAGCGCTGCGGCAGACCCTCCAGGAAGCGGCGCATCTCATCGCCACGTTCTGGCGCCAGCGCGATAATGCGCCGCAGCAAAGCCGGATCCACGGCGGCATGGTAGCGCTCCTCATCGACGCTGCGGTCCAGCCAGTTCGATGTAGCGATGAATAGCTGCCACAGGTTCTCTGCCTTCCACGGTGTCAGCGCGTCCGGGTTCACGGCGCGCACGTCCGCGTAAGTCAGCAGGCACAGCATGCGCAAGTGCATCGGCGTTCCGGCCTTTTCCGCCAGTGCATGCAGCGTCTCCGGATCGAAGATGTCGCGTCGCATGGCTGCAGACATCGCCAGGTGGTCGCGCACCAGGGCCAGCACCACGGCGCGCTCTTCCGGCTCCAGTTCCAGCCGCTGCAACACGCTCTCCGCAAGTTCGACACTCTGCGTAGTGTGGTCTCCACTGCGGCTGGCCTTGCCCGTGTCATGCAACAGCAGCGCCAGCAGTAACAGCTCCAGCCGGTCGATCTCATCAAGCAGCCCGGCGAAGCGGCGCTCCCAATCCTGTCCCGGGCCGCGCTCACCGCGCCCGTCTTCCATGGTCGCGTCGCGCAGTGAATGCACATTTTCGATGGTGACAAATGTATGCTCATCGACCGTGTAGCGATGGTAGGAGTCACGAATCACCAGCGCATCGATGCCGTGGAATTCTGGAACCAGCATCTCCAGCACACCCAGCGTATGCATGGTGCGCAGCGCCTGCGCCGCATGGCGGCCCAGCAGAATCCGTTCCAGCGCGGCGCGCAGGAATGGCCCCTCCGGCAGATGCAGATTCAGCAGCGGCAGTGCATTGCTGATGGCGCTCTCCGCGCGTGCCGTCAGCCGCCAGGCCTGCTCTGCCATCTCGGCGAATGCACGCAGCATGGACTCCGGATCGACAATGGCATCCTCATCTTCCAGATCGATGCGTCCTTCCACCACCACGAAGGGCGTGCCTTCAATCGCCAGCCGCCGCCGTTTGCGCGCGAAGAACGATCTCTGCGGAGATGGCAGATCGAGCAGCGGCGTCACGTTGCGCGAGATGGTGCGCGCGTGGCGGTAGTAGGTCCTCATCCAATAAGCGGGGTCTGTGGCGGCGGCGGCTGCCAGCCCGATTCTCCTGGCGCCCGCCTCGTCCTGTGCATGCCAGCTCAGTATGTTGTCGTCCCGGTTCGCGCGCAGATGCAGGAAGCAGCGCGTCGCGGTCAGGAACTCGACCGCCGCGCGGACCTCTGGATCGTGCTGCAGATCCGCCGTGTCCGGCCATTCCCGCGATTCGCGCACCAGCGCCAGCAAGGCATTCCAATGTGCCATGTGATAGTCGCGCAGGCCACCGGGCGCGTCTTTTACATTGGGCTCCAGATGGAAGATGGTTCCGCCGAAGCGTGCATAGCGGTCGAGGAGTGCCTGCTGCAGCAGCCGCTGTATGCCCTCTGACTCGCGGGCGACCAGAGAGGGCAGCTGCTTCTCCGTCAAGGATGCGAAGGGGGCGGGGTCTCCGCCCACCCACCGCCGGTCGAGCAGCGACAGCGTGAACTCATAGTTTTCCGGCGTAAAGCGGTCGCATTCCTTCACGCTTCGTGTGGTTGTGCTGGCGCGAAGCCCGGTATCCCACAACGCCTGGCTGCAGGCACGGATGCGATCGCGCGCAGCCAACTCCGTCTTTGCATCGGCGCACAGGAACAGCAGGTCAATGTCCGAGTGGGGAAACAGTTCCTGCCGGCCAAAGCCGCCCGTCGCTACCAGCGCGATGGGCGCAACCGGATCGCCCAGCAGCGCCCACAGTCCGATCACGATTTCATCCACCAGCGCGGTGCGCCGATGAATGCATGCCATGCCGTCGCCAGTGCCGGCGAACGCGGCGGCCATCGCGGCGAACTCTGCCCGGTAATGCGTCGATGCGGAGTTGACTGAGTTGAACGGCTGCGTCATCGCGCGGACCACCTCTTGCGGCAATGCCTGGTCAGAGCGCGGTCTCGCCGCGCTCATCGTTGCGGATACGGATTGCCTCGTCAATCCGCGACACAAAAATCTTGCCGTCGCCGATGTGACCCGTCCGCGCAGTCGTGGCTATCGCCTGGATCGCCTTCTCCACTACTTCGTCGCGCACCACGATCTCCAGCTTCACCTTGGGCAGCAGGTCCACCGTGTACTCGCGGCCACGGTAGAACTCGGTATGGCCCTTCTGCCGTCCGTGGCCGCGCGCTTCCAGGATGGTCATCCCCTCCACGCCTGCTTCAATCAGTGCATCCTTCACCGCATCCAGCCGGGAGGGCTGAATGATCGCTTCAATCTTCTGCATGCTTTCTCCCTGCCCTCGCGCTGCTGCTGGAGTGACTAGAGCGTTTTCACTGTTGCTGTGTACAGCCAAGTTCCGCGAAGTGTGGCTTTTCTTGATGGAAAAGCCACGTGGCTGATCGCGCTCTTGTCTACACCTCCAGTGAAACACTCTATGCCCAGTCGTACCCTTCTTCGCCGTGCTGCGACACGTCCATGCCCTCTGCCTCATCTTCAGCCGACAGGCGCAGCCCGACCGTGACATCCACCAATTTCAGCAGCGCCAGCGTGCCGACCACTGATAGCACAATCGCAATGGCGATGCCCACACTCTGATTGAGCAACTGACCCCAATGTCCGTCAATCGCGCCCACGGGGAGGTTGTTGCCTTGCGCATCTTTGAATATGGGATTGACCGCTTTCGCCGCAAAGAGACCCGTCAGCAGCGCGCCCAGTGTCCCGCCGACGCCGTGCACGCCGAAGGCATCCAGTGAGTCGTCATAGCCGAAGCGCAGCTTGACTACGGCGACCATGGCGTAACAGGCCAGCCCCGCCAGCAGTCCGATCGCCAAAGACGACATCGGCTGCACAAAACCCGCCGCTGGCGTGATGGCCACCAAGCCTGCGACTGCACCCGAGATGCCACCCAGCGCGCTTGGCTTGCCATTGCGTACCTTCTCTGCCAGCATCCAGCCGATTGCTGCGGATGCCGCACCGAGATGTGTGTTCACAAATGCAGCCGTAGCCAGCGGTCCCGACGAGAGCGCCGAGCCGGCATTGAAGCCGAACCATCCCACCCACAACAGGCACGCACCAATAAAGCTGAGCACGACCGAGTGCGGCGCCATCTTCACAGTGGGGTAGCCGACGCGCTTGCCCAGATAAAGTGCGCACACCAGCGCGGAGACGCCGGAGGTGACGTGCACCACTGTGCCGCCAGCGAAGTCGAGACAGGGAAAACGACCGCCCGCGATATTCAGCAGACCGCCCTGTCCCCAAACCATGTGAGCCATCGGGTCATAGACTACGAAGGACCACAGCACGGTGAACAACACCATCGCACTGAACTTCATCCGCTCCGCGAACGCGCCGGTAATCAGCGCCGGCGTGATGATGGCGAACATCATCTGGTAGATCATGTAGGTCTGCGCGGGAAAGGTGGATGCGTACGCAACATCCGGCTCCGCGCCCACGCCGCGCAGAAACAGATGGTGCAGTCCGCCGATAAAGCTGTTGCCGGCATCGAAAGCCAGGCTATAGCTGGCAACTGCCCAGGTCACCGTAATGATCGCCATCATGGCAAAGCTCTGCATCATGGTGCCCAGCACATTCTTCCTGCGCACCAGTCCGCCGTAGAAGAGAGCCAGGCCGGGGCCGGTCATCATCAGCACCAGCGCCGAGCTCACCAGCATCCAGGTGTTATCCGCGGACGACTTCGCATCCGCGACTGCCTGCCTCAGCGCAGCGATATCCGTTGCACTGGCCGTCGCTGGTGCCTGGGCATGTGCCAGCATCGGCATAACGGCCAGCAACAATGCTCCGCTCGAATACACACCACACCATTTGACGAAAGAACGCATCCCGCTCCCTTCAGAGGAGAAGTTGAAATTGGGTCACCGCTCCTGCGCCCGGAGTTGCGGTCGGATTACAACGAGCAAATCAAATCGTATTACGCGGCGGTCCTCGCCGAGAACTGACACAGAGGCACCGGATGCGACAGGGATCACGGCTCTTGCCTAGTGGGAGACTGTTCCCTTACTCTGTCACATTTTCCGGCAGGCGCAAAGCATTCCGTGGGCGGGCGCCACGCCTGCATCGGCGGATATTGGCGTGCATCCAACTCTTGTTTCGTCCGTTCTTCACCTCGCCAGGAAAGGCGATCCAAAGTCTTCCCGTTGTCCCATATCGCGGCTGCCTCCATCTGGCTTATCTCGCTCAGCAGCATTGTGCTTATGCTAGTGCGTCCACGCGGCATCGCGGAGGCATGGTGGATCGCGGGCGGCGCACTGCTGCTCACCCTCACCGGGCTGCTGCCCTTGAGCCATGCGGTCCATGCAATTCGTGAGGGCCTCGACGTCTACCTCTTCCTCATCGGCATGATGCTGCTGGCGGAGACGGCGCGGCATGAGCATGTCTTCGACTGGGTAGCGGCCCTCGCGGTCACCCACGCCCGGGGCACGGCAGCCAGGCTCTTCCTGCTTATCTATATTGCCGGCGTCGTCGTTACCATCTTTCTTTCGAATGATGCGACTGCGGTTGTGCTCACGCCGGCAGTGCTGGCCGCCGTGCGCCGTGCCAAAGCCGCGCCTCGCCCTTATCTGCTGGCCTGCGCGCTCATTGCCAACGCCGCCAGTTTCGTCCTGCCCATCTCCAACCCGGCGAACCTGGTCATCTTCGCTTCGCACATGCCCCCGCTGGCCACCTGGCTGCGCATCTTCCTGCTGCCCTCCGCAGCTTCCATCGTTGCAACGTATCTGGTGCTGCGCGGACTTTCACGGCGAGAACTCCGTGCCAGAACCGCAGACGCCGGTGCGACCAATCCGCTAACCCCCGCAGGCAAGCTTGCGCTCACAGCCATCCTCATCGCTGCGGCAGTGCTGCTGGTCGCCTCCGGGCTCGGCTGGCAGCTGGGCCTGCCCACCGTCTGCGTCGGTGTCGTCGCGCTGCTGCTGGTCGGCCTGCGCGATCGTGGCGCTCCGCTTGCCGCGGTGCGCGGAGTCTCCTGGGCTGTGCTGCCGCTGGTCGCCGGGCTCTTCATGCTGGTTGAAGCGCTCAGCCGTGCCGGCATGTTGACCCTGGCCGAGCGTGGTCTGGCATGGATCACCCATCAGCCGGTTTCTCAGGGCAAGTTCGTTGTCAGCATCGCGGTGGCGCTACTCTCCAACGGCATGAACAACCTGCCGGTTGGACTGGCCAGCGGGGTTGCGCTGGCGCACGCGCACGTAGATGGAACCCTGCAACACGCGGCTCTCATCGGAGTCGACCTGGGCCCGAATCTCTCCGTAACCGGCTCGCTCGCAACCATCCTCTGGCTGATCGCGCTGCGCCGCGAAGGTGAAGAGATCAGTGCCTGGGAGTTCCTTAAGGTCGGCCTGATCGTTATGCCAGTAGCGCTGCTGTTCAGCATCCTGGCCTTGCTGTAGACCGGGCCGCGACTTGACTTTCCCTTAGCCATTTCCGATGATTTCAACTATGCAGTGCTTTCTACCAGCCCGGCGAATGCCTATGGCCATGCGAACCCTAGGCGGTCCGCTGTCCACGCCAGGAGCCTGAAGCGCTCTCCTCCCGTGCACATGCCGCCTAGGGTAATGCGGCAGTCTTGTCCTGAGCTGTACCGACATTTCCCGTGCCCGGAGGATCGACATGTCCCAACCCATCAAGCCTTTTGATCTGGATTCGCACCTCACCAGCGCCGTGCGCGGCGGCCTGCATGCCGACCCTGCAACTGGCGCACTGCTGACCCCCATCTATCAATCCACGACCTATCGCCAGGATGCTGTAGGTGTCCACAAGGGCCACACCTATTCACGCGCATCGAATCCCACCGTCTCGGCGCTTGAAGAGGCACTCGGCGCGCTCGAAGACACCCCACCAGCCATCTGTTTCGCCACCGGCATGGCGGCCATATCGGCCATCCTGCTGGGACTGCTCAAGGCCGGCGATCACGTCGTGCTCTCAGACGTCCTCTATGGCGGCACGGTGCGGCTGTTCAGCCAAGTGCTCAACAACTTCAACCTGCAGGCCAGCTTTGTCGACACGGCGAACCCCGCCGCGGTGAAGGAAGCGATCACCCCGGCTACGCGTATGGTCTTTATCGAGACCCCAGCCAACCCCACGCTCAAACTGACCGATGTCGAGGCCATCGCAGCCATCACCCGCCCGGCCGGCCTGCTACTGGTGGTCGATAACACCTTCCTGACGCCGCTCCTGCTGCGGCCGCTCGACCTGGGTGCGGACATCACGCTACTCTCGACAACCAAGTACATCGAAGGCCATAACGCCACGGTGGGTGGCTCTGTGGCCACGCGCGACCCGCAAATCCTCGATCGCCTGCGCCTGGTCCGAAAGACCCTCGGCTCCATCCAGTCGCCGCAGGAGGCCTGGCTGACCGCGCGCGGCATCAAGACGCTTCCCTTGCGGCTGCAGCAGCACTCGCGCGGAGCACTGGTGGTGGCCGAGTGGCTGGAACAACATCCGGACGTCGCTCGCGTGCACTATCCGGGGCTTGCCAGCTTCCCGCAGCGCGAGCTGGCGGAGCGGCAACACGCGCTGAATGGCGGCGTGCTGGCCTTCGAACTGAAGCAAGGCACGGAGGCGGGCATCGCCTTGATGAATGCGGTCCAGCTATGCGTGCTGGCAGAGAACCTGGGCGCGGCAGAGACCCTGATCACTCACCCCGTCAGCATGACGCATGCCGATGTGCCGCGAGAGGTACGCGAGCGTACCGGCATCAGCGACGGACTGGTGCGGCTCTCGGTTGGGCTGGAAGATCCGCGCGATATCATCGCGGACCTGTCGCAGGCGCTGGACCGGGCGCGCATGGTGGAAGCGGCGATCAGCTACTCCGCTACTAGTTGAGGGACAGGGTGAAAGCTGCGGCGGCTTCGTTACTCTTCGACCAGGAGCGCCGCGGCGGAGTGCGACGATACGGGCTTCACCTGTGCTGACGCCAACTCAACCCGGTTCCGTCCGCCCGCCTTGGCGCGGTACAGGGCCGCGTCGGCCGCGGCCAGCATCCGCTCGCGGGTCATGCTGCGTATGGGCACCAGAGTGCAGACGCCTGCGCTCACCGTCAGCGTGCCGAAGGGCGAGCCCTGATTCTCGATGTTGAGATCTTCTACGCGAGCACGCATGGCCTCTGCCGTCTGCATGGCGCCTGCGGCGTCCACATTCGGCAGCACCGCGACGAACTCTTCCCCGCCGTAGCGCGCCAGAAACTCACCGCCACGGCGCAGATCGTGGCGCAGCATCTGCGCCACCGTGGTCAGACACTCATCTCCCCGCTGGTGCCCATAACGATCGTTCAGCGCCTTGAAGTGATCCACGTCGAGCATTACCAGCGAGAGGGGCCAACTGGAACGCATGGCCCGGTTCCATTCCAGCTCCAGCGTCTGCTCGAAGTGCCGCCGATTCGGGACACCGGTCAATGCATCCGCCAGACTCTGCTCATGCAAACGGCTGTTCATCTGCTTCAACAGCCGCTCGCTCGCATTCAACTCGTCCTGGACCAGGCGGAGCCGCGTCTGCAGAATCGAGGCACGGAAGGTATAGATAAGCAGGGCGGCCAGCACTGCACCAAAACCCATCCTGGGGCGAAGCTGCGCCAGACGCGCGCCCAGCAGCAGCACGCACATGGTGAAGAAGACCGGGCTCGCGTTGTAGACAATCATGGCGCCGAGCGTCCGCGTCTTTTCGACCGCATGGGGATCCGACCGCTTGTTGCGCGATAACGCAAGCACGAAGACGGCGAGGAACGGAATCTGCCACGCGGCTTCGATCGGCCGCCCATCAGTCGACTTTACGTATACATCGATGTAGTTCAGCGGCGTCGAGACCAGCAGCATCAACCAGGCGAATATGCAGGCGGTGCGATGGAAGAATCGATCCTCACCCCTGGGCATGGCCAGCAAGCGGAGCGTGGCAGTCATGCTGAGCGCCAGGTTCTCCGCCAGGTACAGCATCGTGATCTGTGAGGACGGAAGGGGTGTGCGATCTCCATGAGCCTGCATGAAGAGCGTGATGTAAATGAGCGCGATGGCCAGCAATGCCAGCGCCCCGTCCGCCACCAGGATCGCTGTCGAATCCTGACCCTCGCCCACAGAACTGATGGCCAGCATCACGAAGATGGCGTAGGTCAGGAACCAGAAGTCACAGGGAAGTGCGAACGCCTCCAGCGCGGACTTTGCTGTGAGGGCATACAGGTACCATGCCTGACCGCTGGCCCAGACCATCAGGCCCAGCGCCAACAGCCGCCACTTGTCCACTAACAACGCGGATCCATGCAGGCTGCGCCACAGGCAGGCCAACGCCGCTGCGACTGGAGCAGCCATGATCAGCAGGTTGATCAACAGGCTCGGAAGCCTAAACCAGGCGGCGAGCAGATGCAGGCCCACCAAAGCGAGCGCTACAAGTATCGCCGGTTTGGAGAAGCGGATCATGGAATCTGCGTGCCTGCCTTCTTAATCTGAGCTTACTCACTGTTATCTAGCAGACGGAATGATACTCAGGCGGTATTACCGAAAGCCGAGACACAGCAATCCGATTTGGGCCGAATGCGTCTACCCCTGCCGCCGCCTGTTGCCGCAGACGGGCGGCTTTGCCGAAGACCGGATCGGCAGTCATGAAGGCTGCGCAGCTGCTTACTGTGCAGACTACCGAACAGCTATGTATTTGCAATGATTTAGAGCAGAAGGTTTGGTAGCGCTATCGGGAATTGAACCCGAGCTTCAGCCTTGAGAGGGCCGCGTCCTAACCCCTAGACGATAGCGCCACACACGGTGGAAGGGGAGGACCACCTCCGTTACTGTAACAAACTTTGCCGGCCCCCGGGGGTCGGGACCAATCCTGTTTCGGTCTAGATTCCCAGCTTCTTGACCTCTTCGTTGTAGTACTTCCGGTAGAGAATGTCCCACTCCATGCTGCCCTCCGGGATGATCCGCCGCTGCGAAGAGATCTTAAGGCGTGCTGCCTGATCCAGTCTGGTCTCCTCCAGCAGAAGCGTCTCCAGCACCTTACGCGCCTCCTGGCGGACCGTATTCCGCTCTTCCTGGAACTCGCACTCCTCGATATCGGCGAGCGTGTCGGCGACCACATGGGCCAGCTTGTTGAGCTTGTCGCGGGAGATTCTCACAGCACCGCCTTGTACTTGCGGGCCAGCTCCATCTTTACCTTTTTGAACATGTCGGGATAACTTGCGCCGGTCCTGCGCATATCTTCCTGGTAGGCCTCCAGGATCAGGCGGACCTCTTCATTGATGCGATCTTCCAGCTTCAGTTCATCCAGCAGCCCGGCAGCCACCCGCTCACTCAGCAGAGCCGGCTTTGCCGTCTTGATCACCTTCGCTTCAAGCAGTCCGCGGACCGTCCTGCGAGCCAGGTAGCCCACATATTCGTTGGAGAAAATCATCGATCGTTCTCCGGAATATAGCATACCCGTGGTAACCATTTCGCTCCACCGGACACGCGCTCCTCTGCCTCCAGCTATGCCAGGCCTTCGTCCGTACCACCCCGGCCTGACGGGACGGGTTTTCCTCGTCACCGGCCGCAGAGCGTATCTCTATCTGCGAAAATAGGCCTCGCAATGATGCCTCCCGACAATCTCCACTCGCTCAAAGACGACATGATCGCATTCATCGAAGGCCATGGCATGCGGCGGCTGCCCGGCTTCGTCATGGAAGACGTCGCCTCGGTGCTGTGGGAAGACGAGCAGAACCCGGATAGCTGGAAGGACTTCGTCGAGATGGCGAAGACCGCGCAGGCGCCCTTCCTCACCATGAGCGACATCACGCTGGAGAAGGAAGATCTGCAGTCGCTGCTGGAAGACCTGCGCGACTTCAACTTCCCCGACGAAGTGCCGGACGCCGACGATGCAGAATTTCTGGTGAACTACGTCGGCAAGACCGGCTTCGTGCAGCTGGGCTTTGCTCACCAGGGCATCATGTTCCTGCATGAGAGCTCGACCGAGTGGTACGACCGCTACCAACAGCTGCTGGAATCGCTGGAGAGCGTAGGCGACATCGTCATCAACGAGGATGCGGACGACGAATGAGGCGGCCAGCGTGAGCGCTACCGCGGCCGCGCCAACTGAATCCGTGGCGTACGCTTCCGTCTACGCGCAGTGGCTACTGCCAGTGTTCGACCTCCATACGGCGACAGCCATGGCGCAGGCTGCGGGTGTCCCGCTCCCTGTGGCTTCCCTGCTATTGGCGCGCGGAATCGACGCAGCCAGCGCAGCCGCCTTTCTTCATCCCACGCTCGATCAGCTACACGATCCCTATGCGCTCCACGGCATGACCGCAGCGGTCGCGCGCATCCAGCACGCTATCGCTCGACATGAGCCCATCCTCATCTACGGCGACTACGACGTCGACGGCACAACTGCGATTGTTCTGCTGAAGACGGCGATCGAGTTGCTCGGCGGCACCGTGCGCTACCACATACCGCACCGGCTGCGCGATGGCTATGGCATGCGGGCGGAGGTGCTGACGCGCGCGGCTGCGGAAGGCGTGCGGCTGGTTATCAGCGTGGACACAGGCATCCGCGCCTTTGCTGCTGCGGAGGAGGCCGCCCGGCTATCACTGGACCTGATCGTCACCGACCACCATCTGCCCGAAGCTGCGCACGGCCTGCCCAAAGCGCTCGCGGTGATCAATCCTAACCAACCGGACTGCGGCTACCCGTCCAAGCACCTGTGTGGCGCAGGCGTGGCATTCAAGCTGGGGCAGGCGCTGCTAGAGGCATCGACCATTCCGCGGGTGCGGGAGCGGCTGCTTCCCTCCTTCCTCAAGATGCTGGTCATCGCTACCGTCGCCGATGCCGTGCCGCTGATTGGTGAGAACCGCGTCATCGCCGCGCTCGGCATCGCAGAACTGCGCCGTCCCGTCAACGCCGGCCTGCGTGCGCTGCTCGCTGTCGCGCAACTCGACCCTGCCAAGCGGGCTTTGACTGCATCCGACATCGGATTCCGGCTGGGCCCGCGCATCAACGCGGCTGGCCGCATGGACGTAGCCTCCGATGTCGTCGAACTCTTCACCACTCGTGATATCGCACGCGCGCAGGAGCTGGCCACCAAGCTCGACCGCCTCAACACCGAGCGTCGCGATGCGGAGGCTGCGGTCCTTGCGCAGATCGATACGCTCCTGACTGCCGGGGACCTGGATGCGACGGGCTGCCTGGTCATTGATGGCCAAGGCTGGCACCGCGGCGTGCTGGGCATCCTGGCCTCGCGTGTGGTCGAGCGTACCGGACGTCCGGCACTCGTTCTGAGCCATGAAGACGGAGAAGCGCACGGATCGGGCCGCTCCATCCCCGGCTTCCATCTACTGGACGCGCTGGAGAGCTGCGCCGATGTCTTTTTGCGCTTCGGCGGCCACGCACACGCGGTCGGCTTCTCGCTGGAGTCTGCCCGCCTGCCGGAACTGCGCGAGCGGCTCCGCCAACATTCGGCGACCGCGCTTACGCCACAGATACTCGAACGCAAGCTCGATGTAAGCGCCGAACTCGCGCTCGACCAGATCACGCCATCGCTCTACCAGGCGCTGCGCCAGCTTGAGCCGTATGGCGTGGGCAACGAGGAGCCGGTCTTCGTCACCTACGGGCTGACGCTCGATGCTGCACCGCTATTGATCAAAGAGCAGCATGTCCGATTACGCGTGCGCCAGCAGCAAGCCGCGATCTCCGCCATCGGCTGGCGCTGGGCGGAGCGCCTCCGCTGCCTGGCACTCGCCCCCGGCAGCACCATCAACCTGGCCTATCGCATCCGTCTCAACGAACATCCCGACTTCGGCGGGATTGAATTGGAGATTGTGGATCTGCGAACGGTGGAGTTTGGCGTGGTCGATTGTAGATAAGTCAGCAAGATCGCACCTAAGCTCCAGTAGACTTTCCTCATCATGAATGGACTACAACTCCTTATTGATACCTTGGTCGGACTTCATTGCACCAATGTCGTCAAGGCGGACTACCTGTGGCAGTTTTCGTTCGGTTCAAGTCGCGCCAGCCTAAACCTCGACTGTCCCTGGAGATTTTTGCTGCATGGACGAGTGGTCTTTGGATATGAGGATGATCAACAGCTATTTGGACTCAAGCAACGAATGGATGGAATCGCAAAGACGCGTGAGCTTCTCTCGACTTCTTCTGTAACTTCGGTAGAAGTTAATGAAGTCAGCGGAGACCTAACCATCAGCTTTCTCAATGGCGTTTGCCTAGAAGCTTTCAACGCCTCAGCCGGCTACGAAGGGTGGACTTGTTCCCTGAGCGATGGCAGCGTCGTTGTAGCACAGGGCGGCGGGAACGTTTGTGTCTCACATCCAATCCGAGGGATGAGGCTCATAGATAAAGTTCCGGGGAGCTAATGCTTCTCACTTCTTCAACGCCGCCAACGGCTTCAAAATCTCCCCCAACACATCCTTCTCGCCCTTCACCTGCTCGAGATACGGATAGCGCTGGCCACCGTGGTAGTCCACCTTCAGCACCTTGAAGTACGACGTGTTGGACACGATGAACTCGATCGGCCCTTTGTTCTCCGGCATGCTCTCCTGATCGTTCGCTGCATCCTTTTCCTGTCCTTCTCTGGCTTGATCGAGCGCTGCGCGCAGCAGGTCGTCGTCATACGCGCGGCCACTCACCGCCACGATCTGCATGCTCGGGCCGAAGCCGGCACGGTCTGCGGGCGAGCCCTTCAGCACGTCGCCCACTTTGCCATCCTCATTCACCTTGAGACCAAGCGACCACCATGCATTCAAGCCGCCCTTCTCTGCGGCTGCCATGTAGCCGGTTGGCTTTTCGGTGTATGCCAGTTTCCAGCCGCTGTTGGTGATGCCGCCCAGCGGCGCGTGCTCCTGCTTGGCAGTAATGCGCTCGCGCAGGAAGCCTGCCCAGTCATACGGCGCGACCGCGTTCAAGTTCTGGACCACATCGTCGAAGGTGTACGGCACCACTTTGGGTTCGGTGTTTCCCGCTAGCCCCCCTGTAGTGCCTCCATAGAAGCGCGCACAGAAATCGTTCAGGCTCTTCTTGCCGCCGGTCTGCTTGCGGATGATGGTATCCGCCTCCAGCCACAGCAACTCGCCCTCCGGGTAATAGTCCACACTGCGCCGCCAGTTGTCCCAGGCATCGCTCGACGAGTAGAGAATCTGCGCTGCTACGGCGGTATCTTCCAGATCGCGCCAAGTCCGCCCGGGCCGCGCATCCATCGTCGCCGCGGTCAGCGCCAGCGCCTCGCGATACTGCTCCGCACTCCAGATCCCGCTACGCGCAGTCAGGATATTGCCCAGGTACTCGGTCAGGCCTTCATACACCCACAACAGCTCGCCCTTCATCGGCTCCTGATAGTTGGGCGTGGCCAGTCCGGCGGGCCTGCGGTATTTGCCATTCCAGGAGTGGGTAAATTCATGCGGCAGCAGGCCCCCGGCTAGCAATTCCAGGTTGGGATCGAGAAAGCTCTTCTCTGGAATGCGATCGTCGCTCGATTGATGATGCTCCAGACCGAAATGCGCCACCTGGTCGCTCAGCGTCATCAGGAAGTGGTAACTGTTGTAGTGTCGTGACTGGTAGAGCGCGCCGGTCTCCCGTACCAGGTTATTGAAGCCTGCCAGCAGCTCTGGCCGGATCTGCAGGTCCTCCGGCCCATCGGCGGCGACATCGAGGTAGTGCTTGGGCGATGTCTCGGCAGCCAGCGACCACTCGCGGAAGTAACGGCCGGTCAGCAGCGGCGAATCGACAAGTTGCTCCAGCGATACCTTCTGAAAGCTGGGATCGCTCGCGCCGCCACCCACCTTTGTCAATGCAGTCCCGTATTTCCAGCTCTCCGGGATGCGCGCCGAGGGTTCGACCATCACTTCGCTCGCTTTGGCGCCTTCTGGATACAGCACCACGGTGTTCCAGCTCACCAGCGCCAGATTCGCGCTGGTCGAGGCGCCAGCGGAGAAGCCGGAGGCTGCGGCCGTTGCCAGAAAGTCGAGCTTGATCTTCAGCTCTGCCACGCCTGGCGGCACAGTGATGTGGAAGGCGAACTGATCGACATCATCGCGCCGCCATGCAAGCTGCTGACCATTCGCTGTTATGAACAGGCCTGCCAAGTCATCGATGGGGCCGGTCGGGCCATGCTCGCCCGGAATCCACTTCGGATAGACCAGCGTCTGCGCGCCTGGCTTCACCGGCAGCGTCTCTTCCGCATGCAAGATGCGGCGTGGAGCGTCGGTCACATCTACAGTGAGCCGGATGGGCTGTGGTGGGGACTGGGCGTGATTGGCAAGTGGCGCGGCGAGCAGGCAGGCAGCAATGAAGAGAAAACGAAGATCAGGGGGCAATCAAACTCTCCTGTTTAGAACACCTGTGTGGTTCTGTGAGACGGCTCTGTTGCTCAGTGTATCCATTCCTTGCTGCGCTGGGCGCGGTGCTACACTCCCCCCATGCCGCGAGGTTTCTTTCTCACCTTTGAAGGACTCGATGGCTCCGGGAAGTCCACCCAGCTTCGCAAGCTGGAAGAGTGGCTGTTGAGCCGCCATGAGGATGTGGTCGCGACCAGGCAGCCTGGTGGCACTCCGCTCGGCGATCGCATTCGCAGCCTGCTGCTCGACTCCCGCCGCAGCAACACTGACCCACGAGCAATCGATCCGGTATCGATCGACCCGCGCGCCGAACTGGGCCTGATGTTCGCAGACCGTGCGCAAGCCATCGCGCAGGTCATACGGCCAGCGCTCGATCGCGGGGCCATTGTGCTGTGCGATCGCTTTACCGATTCCACGGAGGCCTACCAGGGCGGCGGCCGTCTGCTTGGCGCAGACATCGTTCATGCATTGCACCGCGAGATCTGTGGACTCGACCCGGACCTGACACTGTTGCTGCTCCCCGATTTTTCAGCTTCTCTCTACCGCGCGCGCAAACGGAATGAGCGCGCCGTTGCTGCCACTGGTCACGATGAGAACCGCTTTGAGACGCTGGATACTGCGTTCTTCCGCCGGGTCTATGATCAGTACCGGACCATCGCCGGGCGCGAGCCGTTGCGTGTGGTCGCAATCGAAGGCGACGCCGGGGTAGATGAAGTGCATGCCCGCGTCGTATCAATAGTAGAAGCGCGTCTTGCCGCGCACCGCGCGCATCGAAACGCGCCATCGCAACCCACCTCACCCTGAAAATTGTCGATCACAGCTGTAACCCATGGCCGCCACCTCCACACCGCCGACAAATCACTCCACGCCAGAGCCCCGGCAGTGGACAGTTATCGTGCGCGGTGGCTATCGCTACCCGCCGGGCCTGTCGCTCAACCTGCCCTTCTACATCATCCGGCGCTTCTTTAATCCATCGAATCCCATCCTGCTGTTCCAGCACCTGGCAGAGACTTACGGACGCATCGCCCATTACAAGCTGGGCTGGCAGCACATCGTCTTCATCAACGATCCGGAGTTCATCCGCGATGTGCTGGTCAACTATCCGCAGCAGATGATCAAGGAGCGCACCCAGCGGCGCATGAAGATCCTGCTGGGCGAAGGCCTGATCACCAGCGAAGGCAGCTTTCACATGCGTCAGCGACGCATCGCCGCTCCCGCCTTCCATCGCCAGCGCATCGCCGCCTACGGCGAGGTGATGACGGAGCGCGCCCTGCTGCGCCGCGCTGCTTGGCAGCCGGGCCAGACCCTCGATATCGGCGCGGAGATGATGCAGCTAGCACTGGAGGTCGTCGCTCGCACGCTGTTCAACACCGATGTGACCAGCGACGTGATGGAGATCAATCGCGAAGTCAACGCGATCATGGATCTGTACAACTACCTGATCGCACTGCCCATGGCGGAGGCGTATCTAGGCGCACCGCTGCCCGGTCTTAGCCGCTTCCGCCACGCACGCGCCCGGCTGAACGAGGTGGTCTACCGCATGATTGAAGGGCATCGCAGCCGCGCCCGCGATGGCAACAACGCTGACAGCGGCGACCTGCTCTCCATGCTGATGGCCTCGCGCGACGTCGAGGGTGGCGGCGTCATGACCGATGAACAGTTGCGCGATGAGATCATCACCATCTTCCTCGCCGGCTACGAGACAGTGGCCAATGCGCTGACCTGGACGTGGGTGCTGTTAGCGCAGAACCCAGAGGCCGAGGCTCGCTTCCACGAGGAGCTTGAACGGGTGCTCAACGGCCGGACACCCACACTCCAAGACCTGCCGCTGCTGCGCTATACCGAGATGGTGTTTGCCGAATCCATGCGACTCTACCCGCCGGCCTGGGCCATGGGCCGCCAGGGCACAGAGCCGGTCACGCTGGGCCCCTACTCCTTTCCGGCGAAGACGTACTTCTTCTTCAGCCAGTACGTCATCCAGCGCGACCCGGAGTACTACCCTGATCCGCTGCGCTTCGACCCGGAGCGTTTTACGCCAGAGGCCAAGGCGGCGCGGCCCCGCTTCGCCTACTTCCCCTTCGGAGGTGGTGGACGCCAGTGCATCGGTGAGGCGTACGCCTGGATGGAGGGGGTGCTGATCCTGGCCACCATCGCACAGAAGTGGCGGCTGCGCCTGCTGCCCAATCAGCAGATCGAGGTGCAGCCCAAGATCACGCTGCGCCCGAAGTATGCGATTCAGATGAGAGTGGAAGGAAGATAACGGCATAGCAGACCACCTTTGAGCACTGCAGAGAACCTGATTACCGAGCATTGCTCCATACCACGCTATCTTCTGCCCCTGTCTGCCTTCGTCTGCAGTTCTCTCTCTGCGTTTGTATGCCGTCGTCTCAGCCGTTAGGCTGAAGCGGTGAACTTCGCCGACTTTCTGGGCAATCAGACGACCGTCCGCCGCCTGCGTGAGACCCTCGCAGCCGGGCGGCTGCCATCCGCCATGATCCTGAGCGGCCCCCGCGGCGCCGGCAAGTATACGCTGGCTGTGCTGTTGGCGCAGGCCACGAACTGCCTCACGCCCGTCGTTACGGATGCTCTTCCAGACGCCTGTGGCGTCTGCGCCAACTGTGAACGCATCTCCCAGTCTCTGGCTCTGGACCAGCGCTTTGATGAGGCAGTGGCCATCCGCGAGGAGATGCGCGATGCAGACAAGAAGGACACCCGCGTCCTGATCCAGACCCACCCGGACCTGCTGATCATCCCACCCGATCCGCCACAGTTGCTGATCAAGCTGGGCCAGGTACGCTCGGTCATTGCGCGCGTCTATCGCCGGCCCTCGCAGGCGCGCCGGGCCTTCTACATCTTTACCGCGTCGTCATTCATGAAAGAGGCGGCCAACTCGCTGCTCAAGGTATTGGAGGAGCCGCCAGACCATGCCACCCTGCTGCTGCTGGCGGAGAATCCGAGCGAGCTGCTGCCCACCATCCGCTCCCGGGCCGGCGTGCTGCGGCTGGGCGCGTTGCCTGCCACAGAGATCGATACCCTGCTCGCCGCTCGTCGCCCCGAGCTGAAGGCGCCCCAGCGCACGCTGGTGGGCCGGCTGGCGGAAGGCGCTGTGGGCCGCGCGTTGGGCTTTGACCTGCCCGCCTACCTGGCGCAGCGGCAGGACGCACTCCTGGTGCTACGCACCTCGCTGGAGGAGCCCGACTACAGCGCTCTCTTCCGCATGACCGAGAGCTACCGCGCCGGGGCGGAAGGCGCACAGAAGACCAGCGGCATGCTCCACGCCCTGAGTCTGCTGCTGGAGGATCTGCTGCTGATCAGCTCTGGGGTCCCTGCTCTCATCCGCAATACTGACCTGGCGGCGGAGTTGGGGCGGATGGCGCAGAGTGTGACCCCAGGCTGGATAGAAGCCGCGTCACGCGGGCTGGATCAGGTGGAGTCCGGCATGCGGCGCAACCTGCTGCGGTCGCTCTCGCTCGACGCGTTTGCTACGGGTTTGCCACCACGCTAGAGCGCTCGCTCCGTCCATCGCGCTGACACACCACACTCACATGACCAAAGAGCGATGCGCTTCTGAATTCCTGGTGTTGCCCCCAGGGAGATGGGTTATGATCCAGCCTCATTACAAATAGGAATCTCAAGAGTGATCGGCCTGCTTATCTTTCGCTGATCTCCAGTTCCGAAATGCGCATCTACCTTGAGTAACAAAACCGTACCAGACCTTTATGGCGAACCTACCCTTGAAGTTGCTACCCGGCGAGGATGACCCACTCGAGAACGCGCGCGTTCCAGCGATTACACCTGCCGGTCCGCGCAAGCTGATTCGTCCCAGCCTGTCCCCCAGTCTGCTGAATCGCCGGCCACGAGCGAGCAGGGAGACGCCACTGACGTCGCATCAAGCTGCGGCGGGCTCATCTGTGGGCAATGGCATCAGCTCGCATGCCGAGGCCTTTTACTTTCAGAAGCAAATGCAGGCACAAACCGTGATGGTCTTCATGCTGGAAGATGGCGAACGCATCGAGGGCGCCATCGAGTGGTATGACACCAACACCATCAAGGTGCGGCATGGCAGCGTCCGCACGCTCATTTACAAATCAGCTATCAAGTACCTATACAAGGCCGGCGAAGGCCACCTGTAGGCGCTCTGCTCTCTTCAATAAAGTGGGAAGAGAGCATTCCATTCGGCGAATGCACTACTTCGCGGATTGCGCCGCTTTCTCCAGCCGGTCGCGCAGTGCGCGTCCCACCCCCCGGTTGGGCGGCATGGGGCACACGATGTGTGTGGCGCCCTCGGCATCCAGCCAGCGCAGTCCCGCGAACAATCTCTGTGCCAGCATCTCCAGATCATTCCAACGTCCCCAGCCAAACTCCAGGTCTGCCACCCGCACATCGCCCTTGAACTCATCGGGGACCATCACACCCACCCGGGCGGCCTCGGTTCCCCGCTTCAGCCGCGCCACGGCCTGAAAGAGTGCGAAGGCGAAAAAGGCCTCTTCATCCGGAGCATCTCCCGGCTCCACCAGCACCATCCTGGCGCGTGGCGCGTAGTGGCGCAGGGTCACTCCGGGCGAGGGCAGCGACGCAGGCTCTTCGCCGTCATTCGCAGGAGGAAGGTACATCTCGACCGGACCTGCGAGACTTCGCAGGGCCTCCAGCGTAACCGCGCCCGGCCGGTATACCACCATGGGCGACAGGCTCGCGTCGACCACTGTGGACTCGACGCCATGTGGGGTGGGGCCGCCATCTACTACGGCGTCAATGCGGCCGTCCAGGTCCTCCAGTACATGGGCGGCCGTGGTTGGACTGGGCCGTCCAAACGAATTCGCGCTGGGCGCGGCAACCGGCATGCCCGCCGCGGCCAGCAGCGCCTGCGCTACCGGATGCCGAGGCTCCCGCACACCCACGAGCAGCCGGCCCGCGGTGACCACATCCGGAACCTCTGCGCTGCGTGGCAGCAGCAGCGTCAATGGGCCTGGCCAGAAGGCGTCCATCAACGTGCGCGCGGCGGGGCTTATTTTTGCTGCTACCCGCTCCAGAGACAGGCAACCTTGCACATGCCCGCAGTGAATATGAACGATAAGCGGATCCCATGAGGGACGCTGCTTGGCGGCAAAGACGCGCTCCACCGCAGATACATTGAAGGCGTGCGCACCCAGGCCATAGACCGTCTCCGTAGGAAAGGCCACGATGCCGCCGGCGCGCCAGATTTCCACCACCCGCTGGATCGTGTCGCGGGCCGCCTTGCTCGTCAAATCCGATTCGTGCAGCGTCAGCCGCTCGGTGGTTGCCATCGCTCCATTAAAGCAACTCTCCTGACGCTGTGAACCAGGAAGCATATTTCGGCGTGGCCTTTCCTCAAAGAAAGGCCACAGGAGCAGCCGCTGGACGGGCTATGCCTGCAGGAGAATTGCTTTCGAGCAACTTTCCGGATGCGGTGAAACACAGAGGAGATCTCGTCCAGGCATTTCCTTGGGGAATGGCACGAGTGGAATGCTGGTCCCTATACATCTCCAGGAACATTGCTCTAGACTCCCGGCATGCAGTCGATTGAGATCGAAGTCAAGTTCCGCGTCAAGGACCTGCAGGCGCTGGAAGCAGCACTCAGCCAGCATGGATTTGTGTGCAAGACGCCGCGGACGTTTGAGAGCAACGTGCTCTTCGACACCGCTTCGCATACCCTGCGGGGCACGCGGCAGATCCTGCGCTTGCGCCGTTACGGCGAGCGCTGGGTGGTCACCCACAAACAGACCACGCCGAACGATTCCCCCGAGGCCCGTCACAAAGAGCGCATCGAGACGGAGACGGAGGTGGAAGACGGCGACGCCATCACTGCCATCTTCGGCGCCCTAGGCTACACTCCCAGCTTCATCTACGAAAAGTGGCGCAGCGAGTGGGCGGACAGCCAGGGGCATTGCGTGGTCGACGAGACGCCGATCGGCCAATACGCAGAGCTGGAAGGGCCACCGGAGTGGATTGACACAACGCTCTCGATACTGAAGGTGGATCAGGCCGACGTCACCATTCTGAGCTACGGCCGCCTGTTCGAGCAATGGCAGCAGCAGACTGGCAGCAGTGCGCAGAACATGGCTTTCGCCGAGATAGAGTCAGCCGCCGCAGTCCGGTGACGCGATCCATGTACCAGCGCTGATTCAGGCGAAAGGCACGCACGCAGATCCGAGCAGGACCGTCGCAGAACGCCTTCAGCGGAGACGTATAGCCAAAGCCAAGCATAAAGTCGCTAAGAATATCGCATGTAGGCCTAGGTGAAAGAGATTCGGCCTCGGATTGTCGCCGCGCAGGGGCAAAATGTGGCGAGTGCCCGCGTACATCTTGAGGTATTCAGCTTTCTGCTTCTCTGTCGCTCCACGCAGATACGGGAGATACCACATCCCGACGGCAGACATCACAGCGATCCCAGAGTAGATCACCCAATAATTCACTACAAAACCGGGTTTGGTCCGATGCCAAAAGTAGATGGCGTAGCCGGCGGCGATGCCCGGGAAAGTGGAGTTTACAACCGTCGCGAGCCACACCTTGCGCCTTCCCATGAGTGCCTGAATCTGGTTACCGTGGACCCAGCCTGGAATATTGATAAGGTCGTGCGATGCGATGATCGCAAATTGCAAGATGATGAAACAAGTAAAGAGCGCAACCATTGAATAGTCTCCGATTGGTACTCGCAATTCAGATACTCCAGATCGCCAGTCTGCTGAACGATATACCCCCGTGAGGAATCAGCAAATGACGGCCAGAGCTACCCACTCCACCCCCATGCTGCACGTGGCTGACATCGAGCACTCCATCCGCTTCTATCAGCTGCTCGGCTTCACCACGATCGATACGGACCGGTGTACGCCGCTGGGCTGGGCGCGGCTGCACTGCAACGGCGGCGAGATCATGTTCCTGCGCGCGGAGCGCCCCATCGATCCGAGCGCGCAGGGCTTTTTCTTCTACCTCTACACTCCGGAGCTGCCAGCACTGCGCGAGCACCTGGTCGCGAGTGGCCTGCAGGTCTCGGCCATCAAACATCCCGGCTATATGCCGAGCGGCACGGTGAACCTGGACGACCCCGACGGCTACCACTTGGAGATCGCGCATTGGGGTCAAGCCGAGCACGAGGTATGGCTGAAGCGTCTGGCGACCCCAGCAAGCTGACAGAAGTGTCGGCTACTTGACACTGGCGACTATAGTGGCAGCATGTCACGCACGCGAGCAGAAACGTTCCCACCGCTCGTCCGGAGAGACCATGCTCGAGCCGCTGACCAACAGTCTTCCACCGCAGACCCTTCCGCTCATCCCTGGCCTGCTTGACGGGTGCCTGCCCGACGGTCAGGCGCTGTTTGCTCCGCTGGGGACGGGTATCAAAGTCCTGATGGTGTGGCCGCGGTTTCCGCCCTCGTTCTGGGGATTTGAAGGCGTGCTGGAGATGATTCCGGAGGCCGCCATGACGCCGCCGCTGGGCCTGGTCACGGTTGCTGCTCTCTGCCCGCCGAGCTGGACCATCCGCCTGATCGACCATTGTTTTGAAGAGGTGCGGGACGAAGATCTGGTGTGGGCCGACCTGGTGATGGTCAGCGCCATGCACGCACAGCGGCACGATGCAAAAGACATCCTGGTGCAGGCACGTGCGCTGGGACGGCGCACCTTTGTCGGCGGCCCCTGGGCCAGTACCGATCCCGACGCCGTTTTGCGGGATGCCGATCATGTCATGGTGGGGGAGGCAGAAGAGGCCTTCGCCGCCATCGCCATGGCACTGGAGCAAGGAACCGCGCAACGCCTCTATCGCGTCGTCGATAAGCCGGACATGACCTCCAGCCCGGTGCCTCGCTTCGACCTGCTGCAACTGAACAAGTACACCTCCATGCCAGTGCAGTTCTCACGCGGCTGCCCCTTTCAATGTGAGTTCTGCGACATCATCACCATCTATGGCCGCAAGCCCCGCGCCAAGACTCCCGCGCAACTGATCGCGGAGCTGGACACACTGCGCGGTCTGGGCTGGCGCAATGAAGTGTTCATCGTTGATGACAACTTCATCGGCAACCATCACAAAGCGCTTGCGCTCTCCCGTGAGTTGGCGGCGTGGCAGGTGCGCCATCAGCATCCCTTCTCGTTCTATACCGAAGCTTCCATCGACTTGGCAGACAAGACCGAGTTGCTCTCCGCGATGGTGGATGCCAACTTCATGTACGTCTTCATCGGCATCGAGACGCCTTCCTCCGAAGCACTGAAGGAGTCGCGCAAGTTCCAGAACCTGCGCAAGGACAACGTGCAGCAGGTCCGCGTCATTCAGGAGGCGGGGCTGTGGGTATTGGCCGGCTTCATCGTGGGCTTCGATTCGGACGACGCCACCATCTTCGAGCGGCAGCGCGAGTTCATCGAATTGACCAACATCACATGGGCCATGGCCGGCGTACTGCAGGCGCCCCCCACCACGGCACTCTACGACCGAATGTTGCGCGAGGGACGTCTGCATTTGGACAGCGAGGCGCTGACCAACTTCAGCCCGCCCAACTTCGATACGGTGCTGCCGCTGACTACGCTGCTGCGCGGCCTCAGCACGCTCCTATCTGGATTGTATGAAGCGAAGCCATTCTTCCGGCGCGCACTGCGCTCGCTCGAAGTGTGGCAGCCTGGCGCAACCCAGGTCCCGCCAACACTGCCCATGGCCTACAATCTGCGCGTGCTCGCGGCTTCCGTCTGGAAGCAGGGCGTGCGCTCTCCATACAAGGTGGAGTATTGGAAGTTTCTTTATCAGCTCATTCGCAGATTCGCCAATCAACCAGCAAAGCTCTGGTTAGGATTTACGGTCATGCTATCCGCGCATCACTTCCTCATCTACTCACGCGAGGTTGCGCAGCAATTGGAGCTGGAGTGCCGCTCCATCGAGGCGCGCGAGGCGGGTGCTCCGAGGCCAGTACGCTCCATCAGCGCAGCCTCCCAGCTTGCCGCGCGCGCATGATCCTGGCAGAATCCGTGGCGAACGCTCCTCAGGTCATCCGCACGCACAAAGAGACGGGCCAAAGCCCGTCTCTTTGTTTTCCATTTCATTTGCTTGCTCTACTGCACTTCGATGGCGTTGATCAGTGGAATGTTCTTCCCTGATATGGGGATGAGCGTGATGACGAAGTTTCCGTTCCCGTCCGCAGATTCCGTCGACTGGTGAATCACGGCTTTATTCTTGACGTTACCTGCGGCCACGTAGATGTCGAAATTGTTCACCTGGTCCGTGTTGATGCTGAAGCTGAATGCGCTCATGCACAACATCAGCTCATGCTTGTCTACCCGGAGGGCAAGCGATCAGCACGGAATTGCCGAACGCACGGGGGGAAGTTTCTGCTGCGAAGAGTTGTGGTGGAAACCCTTCAGCCCACTGGGGCTTCGCCGTCGTACGTGGATGTCTCCGCGCAGAAGGTAAATGAATTGTCACGAATGATGACAGGTCGAAGCGGGGGGAGCAAGAGAGAATCGATTATCTAAAGGGTAACGAGGGCGATTGCCATCGCTGCTAATGGCATCGCCAGCAGCGGATTCAGTCACCTAAGTTGGATACAATCGCTCCAGCAGGGGGAACAGCCCGACGGGTTGAGTGCCAACGCAGCAAATGCACCGTGACGATGAGCACCTGCGGCGCATTGCGGTGATTAAAGAGCTGTCCAGATGTCGTTGCCTCGAGCTTTTCGAGGGCACCGGTCACTCAGTCGTTGCCGCCGGCGAAGTCTTTCCCATGACACTTCTTGAACTTCTGCCCGGAGCCGCAGGGACAGGGATCGTTCCGGCCTACCTTCTCGCCGGTGCGCCTCTGCTCTACTGCGGGCGATGCGCCATTGCCGTTCGAACCGGCAGAGCGTGCCTGTTCCAGCTCACGCTTCTTCTTGCGCGCGAACTCTCGCTCGATCTCATCGATGGTGGTGCGCGTCTCGCCCACTGGCATCGGCTTCCAGGTCTGCCTGGGCGCGGGGCTGGGCACATGTTGCGGTTGACGCACAGGCAGGCTGCCATTGCCGTTTGCGCCTTCGAGCGATGATGCAGCGGAGGCCGGCAAAGGCTGCTGCGTGGGAGGCAGCTGGATTGGCCGCTGCTGAACGGGTGCCTGCTGGACCGGGGTCTGGGCAACCGGCGCCTGCTGCAGAGGACGCGTGATGGGCTGGCCATCCGGCCCAACGATCTGCATCAGGAACAGATACCGTACTGTGTCTTCCTGGAAGCGCGTCATCATGCCTTCGAACATCTCGAAGGATTCCTTCTTATAGGCCACCAGCGGATCCTGTTGCGCATAGCCGCGCAAGCCGATGCCTTCCTTCAGGTGGTCCATGTTGAGCAGGTGGTCCTTCCACAGACCATCGAGTACGCTCAGCATGATCATGCGCTCGTGGTAACGCATGCCCTGGGAGCCGATGATCTGCTCCTTCAGTTCGT
>JBBRLT010000002.1:0-92726 GCA_038231235.1 Terriglobales bacterium | reverse complement strand
GAGCGGGAAGGAAAGCCTCTTTGGGGCGCGCCCCGCCCGAATCATGACCGTGGGCAGATCGGGCGAAGGAGCAACGGGCTGCAATTCCGGCAGCTCCAATTCTGAGCAATACAGTAACGGGCCGAGACGGTAATACTTCAAAGATGCCTCCACGCCATCCCACGGAAGGTGCATTTCTGCGCTCGTTGCGTGGCCGCCATACTTGTCAAGAGTACTGGAAGCAGGGTGCGGCCAAATGCAAGCCGCTCCGGTATGCGCCGGCAAATGCGAGGGATGCAGGTGTTAGAGCAGATTCCACCGCATGGTTTTCCTGAGGGTGGAATTGACGGGGATGCAAATTGCCTGAACAATGAGACAGGCGCCGCGACGGGGCACTGGTGAGGTATACCTGCAGCGGCTCACGGCGATGACAGCGCAGTCTTGAATGACTGTGAATCAGGTGATAAGGGCCGATTTCTGCATCGGATACAGGGTGGCGTCGCACTTTTCCCTGGAGTGAAGTTGTTCTTTAGTCGGCACGCACCCTGCAGTTGCAAGTCTCGGAGGATGGATGACGAACACCACCAGTACGAATGCCCAACAGCCGGCCTCGCCCGCAGTCCCATATCTCAGGGATTGGACGAAGCCTGCGCTCGACATTCTTGCACTGGGAGATGCGGAGATTTCGAAATTTCAAAATTTTATCCCGGATGGCAATCGCCGAACTGGGCGCTCGCGCTAGATCGGCTGCGCACTTTAAAGCGGTAGGGTTCCTTTGACAGGAAACGTGGCAGTACTCTCTTCGTAAGCCATGCGGCAGTGCGAGAGACCTCGATCAATTGCTTCTCCGCCTGGAAACGCAAGCACAAAAAATGGAACCCAGATGATGCAGGCAATCGCCGGCATTTGCGGCCCGGCAGTTGGGACTGACCGCCACTGCGAAAAGATGCTCGCCTGCCTGACGGTCTCCACTCCCCGCCTTTGCATGCAGGAATTCGGACAAGGTTCAGGGGTTGCGATTTTTGGATCGGCGACCTACGGGCAACCCGCGCAGGCCTTGGCAGACCCCAGGCCCGCGCCGGTGCCGGCGGGTAACTGTCTGCTGCTTGCGGATTCTCGACTGGATAATCGGACCGAGCTTTCCGGGCAACTCGATCTGTCGCCCGGCTCGACCGACGAACAGCTTCTCATTGCGGCATGGCAACAGTGGGGGCCGGCAATGGCCGACCATCTGCTCGGCGGCTTCGCCCTGGCCTGCTGGGACGCTCGCCAGAAGACGCTTTTTCTGGCACGCGACCACGCCGGGGAACGGCCACTGCACTTCGCGCGGCGGTTGACTAACAATGGCGCCTTCGCCTTCGCCTCCATGCCGCTGGCGTTGTGTGCCTTGCCCTGGATTGGGCGCTCCATTGACATCCGGCGCATGGCATTCCTGCTCTCCCTGGCCGAAGCCCAGACTTCTCAGACGTTTTTCCGTGGTGTGGAGGGGCTCCGTCCGGGCCATTGGCTAAAGCTGACGCCCGAGGGGATGGAAATCCGCCGCTACTGGCATCCCTCTGACGCGCGGCCGATCCGCTACCGGCGCGACCAGGATTACGTCGAAGATCTGCGGGAACGACTGGACCGCGCCGTGGGTGACAGATTGGAAAGCAGTACCGGCATCGCCTCCGAACTCAGCGGCGGCCTGGATAGCTCTTCTGTGACCGTTACGGCGGCACGGCTGCTCGCAGGACTGGGACAGCGGGTGACAGCCTTTACCGGGGTTCCAGTCGCGGGCTACGACGGCAGGGCGTTGCCCGGCCGCTTCGGGGACGAGGGCAACATCGCAGCTGCGGCAGCTGCTCTCTATCCAAACATCGACCATGTACGGCTGGACGCCGCAGGGCGGGATCTGGTGCAGGCTTCGCTACGGTACTCCCGGCTTACCGGTGAGCCTACCCTCAATCCTACAAATCAATTGTGGCTGGATGCCATTCTGGACGGAGTGCATTCTCGGGGGCTCAGGGTATTGCTCCAGGCAGGAGATGGGAATGCGACCATCAGTTATGGCGGGCTCGCCGGTCTGGGCGATCTTTTCCGCCGTGGCCGGTGGTTCACGCTACTGCGCCAGACGCGGCAGTTGCGTGCCGGTGGCGATATCTCCTGGCGAGCCGCCGCTGCCTGGGCTACCGGGCCGATCATCCCATTACGGCTGCGGCGGCTCTTCCAACCAGAGATGAAAGCCTTCTCTTTCAACTTCAGTCCGGTGCATCCGGATCGCGCAGCCGAGTACGGCCTGCAAGAGCGAGTGTTCGAGGCCTTTTACGGCTCCGATGCCAGCAGCGAATCGGCGCGTCACCAGATGTACGAGTCTGTCGACCCCGGCGTAACCAACGCGGCTGCCGCGGCGGGATGGCAAGTGGAATTGCGCGACCCAACGCATGATAAGCGCATCTACGAATTCTGCTTCGGCATTCCCGCGGAACAATACCTGGTGGGTGGCCAGGCGCGCTCGCTGATCCGGCGCGCGATGCAGGGGAGGTTGCCCGAGTCCACCTTGCGGCGCACCGACCGCGGACTGCAGGCGGCCGACTGGTATCTGGTGATGGGTGGGCAGCGGGAGCAGATTGCCGCCGAACTGTGGCGCACGGAGCGGTCGCCGCTGGTACGCCATCTGATTGACACTCCGCGACTGCGTGCGTTGCTCGACAACTGGCCGCAGACGGGCCATGATAAGCCCGAAGTGAACAGCCAATGGCACCTGGCGTTGTCGCGTGGCATCTCCGCCGCCAGCTTTCTGGCAGAGCATGATCCCGATATGCCGAGCGAGAACGTGTAGGCGCGCACGAAAAGAATAAACAAAGAGGTCCGGCGCCAAGCCGGACCTCTTCATCAAGCGATCTCTTCGGTTAAGCAGTCGTCTTGGCGCAGTACTCGTTGAAGGCGCGACCCAGCTCCTGCCCAATCATCTGCGCAGTTGCCCCTTCAATGACGAAGCGCTGCATCAGGTACACCAGCTTGCCATCGCGCAGGATGGCGATGGCGGGTGAGGTGGGCGGCTGCCCCTCGAAGTAGGAGCGTGCGCGCTCGGTGGCTTCACGGTCCTGGCCGGCGAAGACGGTAATGCTGTTGTCCGGCTTGGCTGCGTTCTGCATGGCCAGCCGCACGCCGGGGCGCATCTTGCCTGCCGCGCAGCCGCAGATGGAGTTGACCACCAGCATCGTTGTGCCGGGCCGGGCCAGCGCGGTGTCTACTTCGGCTGCGGTACGTGCCTCTTCAATGCCCGCGCGCGTCAGCTCCTCGCGCATCGGGATGACCATGATCTCTGGGTACATGCCTGCTCCTTGTTTGGCTGCAGCGTATCGAAAAGCTGCGGTTTTGACTGCGGCGCCCCTGCAGACGCCAAACTCCACTTTATTGTAGCCTTTCGCGACGTCTGGCCTAACCGGTGCCCCTTCTAGAGTCACATTCGACGATGATCCCACCACCTGTTGACACGATGCGATTGTTACAAAGTTTTTTTCTAGTCTTCACTTGAGGTCATGCCTGCGGGAAATAAGCTCATGCACATTTGGAGGCTGTTCCCTATGTCCGCATTGCGAAGGCTCAACGCTCTACTGCTCGCTTCCTGCTGCGCAGTTGTTACGACTCATGCTATCGCCGCTAATCCTGCGAAGGATAAGGCGCCCAAGCGCAACGTTATCCTGTTCGTCGCTGATGGACTGCGTCCCGGCTCGGTCAACGCCACTGATGCGCCCACCCTGCTGGCACTTCGCGAGGTGGGCGTTCGCTTCATCAACAGCCACGCGCTGTTTCCTACCTTCACCACCGCGAACGCTTCAGCCATGGCGACCGGGCACCTGCTGGGCGACACTGGCGACTTCAGCAACACCATCTTCACCGGCTATCCGCTCTATGACACCGGCGCTTTTGGCTTCCTTCCCGGCACGGTGACGCCGTTCATCGAAAACAACCAGGTACTGACCGACCTGAACAGCCACTTCGATGGCGACTATCTGAACGAAGAGACGCTGCTGCAGTTGGCGCGTCAGCAGGGTTACAACACCGCCTCCGTCGGCAAGGTTGGCCCGGTGGCCATCCAGGATGTTGCGCAGCTCACGCTCGCCGGCAATGCCATCGCCGTACCGCAGACCGTCTTCATCGATGACGCGACTGGCGGTGCTGCAGGCATTCCGCTCCGGGCAGATATCCAGGCAGCGTTGACGGCGGCCGGACTGCCCCTGGTCTCGCCCAACCGCTCCAATGGTTGCGCTCCCACGGCGCAGTGCAGCAATGGATTTTCGGGCAACAATCAGACCCCGGGAACTACATCGCCGAACGTGGTGCAGCAGCAGTTCTTTACCGATGCCTTTACCAAGGCAGTGCTGCCCACCTTCGTCCAGAACGGCAAACCCTTTGCGGCCGTCTTCTGGTCGCGCGATCCCGATGGCACGCAGCACAATCAGGGGGACAGCTTGAACTCGCTGACACCGGGAATCAATGGGCCCACCTCCCGCGCAGCCGTAAACAATGCGGATAACAACCTGCAGCAGATCCTCGCCTTCGTTTATGCAAACCCGCGGCTGGCCGAGACCACCGATATCTTCATCACCTCAGACCATGGCTTCGCCACCATCAGCCATCATGAGGTGGACGCCAATGGCGGCGTGGCCAACAGCTATGCCACCCAGTTCGTCTACAAGGACCTGACTGGCCGAACTGAGGTGAATCCAGGCTTCCTGCCAGTAGGCTTCCTGGCCATCGACATCGCCCACGCCTTGAACCTGCCGCTCTACGATCCGGACAGTCAGATCGCCGGCGTCAGCGGCGGCAAGGTCTACGAGCCAGTCGACCCGACGGCACTGCAGCAGACGGCGACCGTCCGCCAGTGCCCTGCTTCCGGAAACGGTCTCATCGGCGCCAGCGGACAAATCCTCGAACAGACAGACGCAAAAGTCGTCGTCGCAGCCAATGGCGGCTCAGACCTGATCTATGTTCCAGATGGCAACTCTGCACGCATCCGCCAGGTTGTCAGGTTCCTCAATCAGCAGAACTACACCGGCGCCATCTTCGTCGATGACGTGTACGGTCCCATACCCGGCGCGCTACCACTGAGATCTATCGGCCTGGTGGGAACCGCGCGCACGCCGCGCCCGACGATCGCCATCAGCTTCAAGACCTTCTACCTGCCAAAGGGGGATCTGCAGTCCGCTGTACAAATCGCCGACAGTGGTCTGCAGGAAGGCCAGGGCATGCACGGTTCACTGGGACGCGACAACACTTACAACAACATGGCTGCCATTGGCCCGGACTTCAAGAACTTCTTCGTGGATAAGGCGCCTGCTTCCAATGCCGACGTCGCGCGAACCCTGGCCTACATCCTGGGGCTCAGGTTCGACGATGAAGGTGCATTGAAGGGTCGCGTACTGCGCGAGGCTCTGAGGGGTGGCGACAACGACGGGGAGGTCGAGCGGAAACGCCTGGTCTCTGCCGAGGGGCCCTCGGACAAGAGCACAGTGTTGCTGTATCAGAAGCTCGGTTCGCGGCTGTACTTCGACGAGGCCTGCCAGGCGGACGTCAAAGCCGGAGAAGATAATCCCTGCCGCTAAAGCGATTCTCCTGTAGGGATAGACCGTCCAGCGGCTGCTCCTGTGGCCTTTCTTTGCGGAAAGGCCACGCCGAGATACTCTTCTTGGCGCATAGCATCAGGAGAATTGCTTTAACCAATCAGCAGTCCTTGACGCCAGGGAGCCCACTCCCTGGCGTCTCTTCTTTTGTTATCGCTTCGCTGCTATGCTGCCGGTCTATGCCACTACGTCTGCCATCGTGCTTCGCCGCCCTTTGCGTTGTTCTCTGCGTTGCGCCGAGTGCGAATGCCCAGACTGCCGAAACGCTGACGTCGATAGAACAGCGCATGACCGCGACCATCGATCGCAACACGGCGGCCGATCAGGCACTGCTCGAAAAACTGGTCGACATCAATAGCGGCACCATGCATCTGGCAGGTGTGGTTGCGGTGAAGGATGTGCTGGCGCCGCGGCTGGAAGCGCTCGGCTTCCGTGTGCGCTGGCAGCCGATGCAAATAGTGACCGCGCGGGCTGGAGATCTGGTGGCGGAACGCGCATGTGTACCCGGTCCGGGAAAATGTGGCAAGCGGCTGCTGCTGATCGGGCATATGGATACAGTGTTTGAGCCATCGTCCGGCTTTCAACGCTATGCGTCAGTGCCGGACTCCGGTGGACAGATCGTTACCGGTCCAGGTGTCTCCGACATGAAGGGCGGCCTTGTGGTCATGCTGGCTGCGCTTACCGCGATGAAGGACGCCGGGGTTCTCGATCGCGCGGAGATTCGCATTGTGCTGAGCGGCGATGAAGAACGCTTCGGCGCGCCAATTGAAAAGGCGCGGCACGATCTGGTAGAGGCGGCCAGGCAGAGTGACGTCGCACTGGAGTTCGAGCCGAGTGTGCGGCTGAACGGACGCGACACGGTCAGCATCGGGCGCAGAAGCTCGACGACCTGGCGCGTGGATGCGACCGGAACCAGCGGGCACTCTTCGCAGATCTTCGGAGAACGCCTGGGGTACGGCGCAGTCTACGAGCTGACGCGCATTCTCGACGCATTCCGCCAACAGTTGCGCGAGCAGGGCCTGACCTACAATGTTGGACTGCTGCTGGGTGGCGCGACCGCCAGCCTGAACCCCGAAGAGACTGGTGGAGAGGCCGCTGGCAAACCGAACGTGGTGCCGGCGGCTGCGTTTGCGATCGGAGATATCCGCACGCTTAACAACGACCAGACCGCCCGCGTGCAGGCGAAGATGCGCGCGATCGTGGCTCAGCATCTGGCGAAGACCGATGCGAAGATCACCTTCAGCGAGGGCTATCCCGCAATGGCCGCCACACCAGCGGGTGAGGCGCTGTTCCACGAGTGGGACCAGGTCAGCGTGGCTCTGGGGCTGGGGCAGGTCCAGTTGGGCGATACCATGACGCGAGGCGCCGGCGACATAGCCTTCGTGGCTGACTACCTGCCGGGACTGGTGGGCGTGGGCATCCTGGGCGAGGGCGCTCATGCAGCGGGTGAGACGGCGTACCTCGATTCACTGCCCAGGCAGGCCAAGCGCAGTGCTGTGCTGATGGAGCGCCTGATACAGCAACCCGCCGGGCACTGATGGGCCATCCCGTATCGCGCATGCTGCCGCGCCCGATTCCGGCCGTCATGGAGCTTGCATGCGTGGTGTACCCTCGCCCCTATGGAGTTTGCGCAACACGTTCCCCTGGCGCCGTACACGACCTTTCATATCGGCGGACCGGCTGCATGGTTTGCCGAAGCAGCTACCGAAGCGGACATCGAAGCAGCAGTCCGGTTTGCTGCAGAGCGCACGCTGCGCCTCTTCGTGCTGGGAGGTGGCAGCAATGTCCTGGTGTCCGACAGCGGCTTCGCCGGTCTGGTGCTACGCGTCGCGCTGCGGGGTGTGACCCAGCAGGGAAGCGTGCTTGAAGCAGCGGCGGGTGAGGACTGGGATGCGCTGGTGGCGCGCAGCGTCGATGCTGGCCTTGCGGGCATGGAGTGCCTCTCCGGCATTCCGGGCACAGTGGGCGGAACGCCGGTACAGAACGTGGGCGCGTATGGGCAGGAGGTCTCTCGCACCATCCGCAGCGTCCGCGCCTTCGATCGCAGCCGCGGCAAGTGGGTGGATCTGAGCAATGCTGAGTGCCACTTCGCCTATCGCAGCAGCCGATTCAATCATGGCGCAGACCGCGATCGCTACATTGTCTCCAGGATCGTCTATCAGCTTCAGCAGAATGTGCCAGCAGCGGTAACGTATGCCGACCTGAAGCGCTACTTCGCTGAGCGTGAGATTGCACAGCCTACTCTGCAGCAGGTGCGGGAGGCAGTGCTGCATATCCGCCTGGGCAAGGGGATGGTGGTGACGCCGGACAATCCGGAGCGCTACAGCGCGGGCAGCTTCTTCAAGAATCCTGTGGTTCCGGCGGCAACGGTTGCCGCCATTGCAGCCGCTGCGGGAGTCACGGCTGCAGATGTGCCCCGGTATCCTGCAGGCGAGTCCTGCGTGAAGCTTCCGGCAGCCTGGCTGCTGGAACGCGCCGGTTTTGTAAAGGGCTTTCGCCAGGGGGCGGCTGCAGTGTCTACGCGGCATACCCTCGCGCTTACCAACCAGGGGGGCGCAGTCGCTGCGGACATGGTAGCGCTGCGAGACACGATCCAGTCGCGCGTGGCGGCCCTGTTTGGCGTGCACCTGGAGCCAGAGCCAGTGTGGGTGGAGTAGCCAGAGCCGCGCGAGTTACTCGGTCGTGACGGCTTGCCGGCGGCGGAGCTTTGGAGCCAGCGACCACTGCGCCTCTGGATCGCCAGCGATGAAGGCCAGGAAGCAGGCGATGAAGACAGACCAATCCAGCGACGCGCCGAAGTAGCGCCACAGTGCGACGTCCGGACCCGGGTAGCCTGCAGAGAACCAGAGCAGCAGCATGAGCAGAATCCCGAATATGCTGGCCAGCCGCGTCAGTACGCCGAAGACCATCGCCAGCCCGATCAGCAACTCGCCATATGCCGTCAGGTACGCGCACAGGCGCGCGTGCGGCAACACTCCGTGCTCCAGCACCCCAGCCATGAAGGGATAATTGCTATGCTGCGCGAGGAATCCCTGGATGGCGGCTGGAAAGCCCTGCTGCGCGAACTCTGTGCCGAATACCTTGTACTGGCCGAAGAGGACGAAGAAGGCCCCGACAATGATTCTCAGCATGACAATGGCGTTCGTGTTCTCATCCTTGCGATGGAGCATGTGAGTGAGCATAGCGGAAGTCCAGCGGGCGGCAAGGGGAGTCTCGCTCGCCGCCTGTTCCGTTACCATGACGTTTCGATTGAATCGGGCTAAGCCTGTGCTCAAGGGCGAAGCCAGTACCTCCGCACATCATTGATTCAAGTCAACGTTAGGAGAGAAGGATCATGAAAGCAATCCTGCTGTGTTGCATTGTCTGCGCCGCCACGCTGCACGCACAAACCGCCGTCCCCGCGCGAACGGCAACTCCAGACCCACAGCTTCAAGGCATATGGGAGGGCTACGAGGGCGAGTGGGGTCACGTCTCGCGCAATCTTCTTGCGCTGGCGGAGGCGATCCCTGCCGATAAGTACTCATGGCGTCCTGCTCCCGGAGTGCGATCGATCAGCGAGGTTTACATGCATGTCGCACTCGCCAACTTCTATCTGCTGAGCGTGACCGGTCCGAAGATGCCCGTGGATATCACTCCGGATGATATCGAGAAGACCGTCACGTCGAAGGGAGAAGTAATGCAGTACCTGAAGCGCTCGCTGGAGGCCGTGCGCACCGCACGCGCCCAGCTAAAGCCAGGGGACCTTCAGCGCAAAGTGAAAATTGAAGACAAGACAGTGCCGGTGGACGGCATGTACCTGCGCATCCTAGCTCACGATAACGAGCACATGGGGCAACTGATCGCCTACGCGCGCATGAATGGGATCGTCCCGCCATGGTCTAAGGCCGAGCCCGCTGCTGCAAAGAAGTAGCCGCCAGCATAAAATGAGATCGCTATGCCGTTTCCGATAAAGACCTGCGCCATCTGCTCTGAAGAGTTTGAACTGCGGCCCGACAAGCCGGGCTTTGCCAACCGCTGTCCTGCTTGCAGCGAACCGGATGCTATCGATCCGCTGACCAACCGTCCCATCGATGGGCTCGCCGGCAAAGCTGACAGCGGCTTGAACGAGGCGCGCCGGCAGGCGATGCGCGAGCTGCTCTACCGCAAGGACAGTTGAAGGCTCGTTTTACGGCAAGCCTAGGTGAGAGACACTAGCAGGCGTTCGCGATCCGGCCCGAGCACGCTGGCTGCGCTGCCCTGGGCAACGATGCGCCCTGCGTCTATGCGCAAGACATCCGCTTGATTGCGGGCGGCCAATCTCCACGCCTCCGCCACATCGTGGGTCACATGCAGCGCGGGTGTGGCGCGATGGCGGAGCCACGCTTCGAGGTCGATCAATATCTCCTCTTTCAGCTCCGGGTTCAGTCCTGCGAACGGCTCATCCAGCAACAGTACGCGGGGATGAGGGGCGAGCGCACGCGCGAAGGCGACCCGTTGCTGCTCGCCGCCAGAGAGACTGGAGGGCTGCCGGTTGATGAACGCCTGCAGGCGGAAGAGCGCCACCATCTCCTCGATGCGTTGTTTGCGTTGCGTTGCGGAAAGCGACGCAAGCCCGAAGGCGATGTTCTGTGCCGCGGTCATGGCAGGGAAGAGCGCTGGCCGCTGCATCACCATGCCACAACCCCGGCGGCCGGGCGGCAGGCATAGGTGCGCGTGGCTGTTCCATACCTCGGACCCGGCCACGACGATGCGGCCACTCTGCGGGCGCAACAGTCCTGCGACTGCGCGCAGCAGGGTCGTCTTGCCGGCTCCGGAGGCGCCCACCAGCACTGCGAGTGGGGTATGCAGCACTGCCTCTGCTGCTACGGTAAGGCCGCCCTGACGGTGATGGACGACGAGTTCGAGCCAGGCCTGGGCTCGCGATGCGACCGCGACGGTTGGTACATCCTCAGCCATGGCCGGTCTCCGCGCGGCTGCCGGGCTGCGCCACGGTGTAGACCACCAGCAAAGCAGCCAGAGCGATCAGCACCAGCAGCAGTGCCATGTGGTTCGCCGCTGCGTAGTTGCCATCCTGCACCTGGTCGTAGAGCGAGATGGACAGCGTGCGTGTGGCGCCCGGAATAGAGCCGCCCAGCATCAGGACCACGCCGAATTCGCCCACTGTATGCGCAAAGCAGAGCACGCCAGCAGCCATGACGGAGCCGCGTGCGGCTGGCAGCAGCACGCGCGTGAGCACCTGCCAGCGCGAGGCTCCCAGCAGCGCGGCACTCTCCAGCTGCGCCCGGTCCACCGCGCGGAAGCCGGCCAACACTGGCTGCACGGCGAAGGGCAGGCTATAGATGGCGGAGCCAATGACCAGTCCGGTGAAGGTGAAGGCGAGTGGATGCCCCACCAGTGCCACCAGCAGCCGCCCGGGGCGTGTGACCGGGCCAAGCAGCACCAGCAGATAAAAGCCCAGCACCGTGGGCGGCAGCACCAGCGGCAACCCCACTACTGCTTCGATAGTGCTGGCTACAACGCCCTGCCTGCTGGCCAGCCATGCGCTCAACAACAGCGCCGGGGGAAGCAGCAGTGCCGTGGTGACAGCAGCAAGACGCAAGGTGAGCAGCAGGGCTTGCAGGTCCATGGGGAACGCGCCGGTTACGGCAGCGGCTCCAGACCACCCTGCTGCAACTGCCTGCCCACGTCAGGCGTATGCAGGTAGCGCAGGAAGGCCGCGGCATCCTGGGGGTTGGCTGATCGCCTGAGTGTGACTGCCCCTTGCACGATAGGGGTATAGGCCGACGCGGGCACCAGAATGTAATGTCCCTGGCCGGTCAGCGTCAGCGCGTAGGTGAGAGAGATCAGGCCCACATCTGCATTGCCGGTGCTGGCAAACTGCGCGGCCTGCGCGATGTTCTCCGCCGTGCGCAGCTTGGGCTGGACGGCCGGCCACAAACCGAGGGAGGTGAGGGCCTCGCGCGCCGCTCGACCGTAAGGCGCGTGATCCGGATTGGCGATGGCGATACTGTGCACCCCGGAGGTTGAAAGAAGCGGCATCGCAAGCTGGTCCAGGCGGGTGCCGTTGCGCGTCCACAGCACCAGCGTGCCGCGCGCATAGGCCTGCACTGTCTTGCCGTTTGCAGTGCTGCCCGTTGTTACGAAATCTGCGGCTGCCAAGCCGTCGCGTGCGATCTTTTCTGGCAGCGCCATGTTTGCCGAGAGGATGACATCGAAGGGCGCGCCATTTTCGATCTGCGTGGCCAGGGTGGCGGAGGAAGCGAAGGACGCTTCCGCCTTTCGCCCGGTCTGCCGCTCGAAGCCGAGCAGTATGGCAGGCAACACTGGTTGCAGATCCGCAGCGGCAGCAATACGTAGAGGCGTCTGTGGCCGCTGCGACTGCGCATGCAGAGCAGGGCACAGCGCGATCAACGCCAGCAGCGCACTTCTATATGCCCAACCGATCGCACGCCGCGGCCAGCTATACACGGAGCAGCATGACCTCAGTGGACTTGATGAGTGCGGCCGCCGTCTCTCCCACCTCGAGGCCAAGCTCGCGGGCTGCGTCCGAGGTGATGAGCGAGGTGATGATCTGGCCACCGATGGAGAGCTTGACCTGCGCCAGCAGGCCTTCGATCTTGATCTCGACCACGCGGCCAACCAGCTGATTGCGTCCGCTGACCGTGCGCAGCATCTGCCGCTTCGGGGTATCGGCACGGCGAGCCTTATGCAGCAAACCGTCCAGCTCTGCCTCAGGGATGCGATAGTGGCCGCCGGGGGTCTTGATGGCCTTCAGCTTGCCTCGATACAGCCACTGCTTCATGGTGGGATAGGAGATGCCCAGCCGCAGCGCCGCTTCGCGAGGAGAGAGCATATCCGCCATGATGGGTTGAGTATACGATTCTTTCCATTTTGCGCCGGCTTGTTCGAATGATTCCGGGCAACAGGCGCCCACCTGGAGGCATGGTAATCGGGTGCAGATAACTAGAAAAGTACCTAAGTTTTGTTTACTTTGCGCCCCACTCGGTCCTACTGTCTTCCACGTGGGCAGTTCTGGGGGAGGGCTGCTCTAGCGCCTGTGGCTCCGAATGGAGTCACGGGCGCTTTGATTTTGTGGGGTCAATGCCTGGGCGAGGGCTCCCAAAGCATTGTCCAATCAGGCCTTACATGCTTGTGTATCGAGCGTGAGGCCGTGGATACTGCCTCCGCGGGCTTATTCGAATTGCTCTAAGATAAGAGGGGGCCGCCAGCGCGTGCATTGCGACCTTTCTCCTGCTCGTGCATCTGTAAGGAGAGCAATCGTAAAGCGTGTATGACGGCGTAGCCGCACATGATCGGCCACCTGCTTGCGCGGGGTCCAGATGGAGGAAGAATGGCAGGGAATGGAATCACTGAGGTAAACGACGCGAACTTTGAAAAGGAGGTTCTGCAGTCGAGCGAGCCGGTTCTGGTCGATTTCTGGGCAGCATGGTGCGGCCCTTGCCGGGCTCTGGCGCCTATCGTCGACGAAGTCGCAGCCGCTTACCAGGGTAAGCTCAAGGTCATGAAGATGGACGTTGACCGGAACGCATCAACTCCCGCTCGCTACGGCATCCGCGGAATTCCCGCGCTGCTGCTTTTCAAGGGCGGTAAAGTGGCGGAGCAGATTGTTGGCTACGTGCCCAAGGAGACTATCGATAAGAGCGTGGCTAAGGTATTGGCGACTACCGTCGCGTAGACGCGAGTCCTTTTCAAAAAAGAGGCCCGGCAACCTGCCGGGCCTTTGCGCGTGCAATCTCTTGGAGGCCGTCAGGCGTACTTGCGCAGGATGCCCAGCACTCGTCCCTGGATGGCAAGCTGGTCTGCCGGGATGTAGATTGGCGCCATCTCCACATTCGACGGCTGCAGTCGTATACGGTCTCCCTCCACGTAGTAGCGCTTTAGGGTAGTCTCACTGCCCCTGACCAGCGCGACGATGATTTCCCCTTGGCGCGCCGTCTTTACCCGCTCCACCAGAACATAGTCGCCGTGCACGATGTGTTCATCGCGCATCGAATCGCCGCGCACCTCCAGGGCAAATACGTCCTTGTTGCCCACGATGTCACCCAGCGAGATGCTCTCCGAAGCTTCTGCGGCGTCGACCGGGAGTCCAGCAGCGATTCTGCCCATCAAGGGCAGGCGATCGGACTGTCGGGTCTTGTTCTTCTGGGGCAGAATATCGATCGAACGGCTGCGATTGTGGGCGCGTTCGAGCAGGCCCTTCTTTTGCAGATTGGTGATGTGCTTGTGGACAGTAGCGAGGGATTTCAAGTTGAGGCCCCGAGCGATCTCTTCGAAGGATGGGGAATAGCCATTCTGATCGACAAACCCGGTGATGAAGTCGACCACCTCTTTTTGCCTGCGTGTGACGGACATGGCAGCATTCTAGCGAACAAATAGCGAACTGGCGAAGAAATCTTCGCTTGTGAAGTCGGTCCCTTCCCGAATTGGATGTGCGGCTGTCTGGCGTGCCAAAAGCGAAACTGAAGCGAAGAAAGCCAAGACAATATCTTGCCTAGAGCAGGTGTTTGACGAGATGGTGTTCCTGCACGCCGGGGCATTCTTAGCCCGCCGTCCATGAGGGCCCGTTGAGAATCTTGATCGCCGAACACGAAGCAGCCTTGGGAATGTTTGTCGCGCGTTCGCTCCAGAAGGATGACCATACCGTCACCGTCGTCACCGATGGCGATGCAGCGGTCATGGCAATTGCCAGTGCAGACTACGATCTGCTGCTGCTCGGTCTGGATCTGCCGGGCCGCAGCGGCATGCAGGTGCTGGAGGTGGCTCGGCAACTGGGCAACGGCATGCGCGTGCTGGTGCTGACCTCGCAGGTAGCTGCATTGGAGGCGCGAGTGGCCTGCCTGGAGGCAGGTGCGGACGACTGCATGGCCAAGCCGTTCGCCATGGTGGAGTTGAAGGCACGCTGCCGCGCCCTGTTGCGCCGCCAGGATGGCGCCGCCGCCGTCCTGCGGTGCGGCGGGATCGAGCTGAACCGTCTGCACCAGTCTGTAGAGCGGAACCAGGAGCCGATCGCGTTAAGCCGTCGCGAGTTCGCCCTGCTCGAATACCTGATGCTGCAGCGTGGCCACTGTGTCTCGCGCGCCACCCTGCTGGAGCAGGTGTGGAACACCAGCGATGCCGCGAACACCAATGTGGTCGACGTCTATGTGAACTACCTGCGCCGCAAACTGGGCCGCAGCCAGGGATTGATCGAAACCGTGCGTGGACAGGGCTATCGCATCGCCTCGACACCCTCAGGCGTTGGCCCGCTTCCGTTGTCGGCGCTGTTGCCCGCCATGCAGCAAATGGCGCAGCACGCGCACGCTGTCTCCATGGCATAGACCAATCACGCAAAGACAGGGGCCTCCAAATGGAAACCGTATCCATGATGACGCGGAGTGTAGCCGCGTCCGTACTGGTAGTGAGCGCAGATGCAGCAGTCCGCGCGCGTCTGACACAAGCGCTCGAAGCCCAGCGCTGGGAGGTGCGGGAGGCGTCAGGGGGTGCGGCAGCACTGCTGATGATGGACGAGATGCGTCCCCAGGCAGCGCTGCTCGAAGGGTTGCTGCCCGATCTGCAGATGGATGGCTTTGCAGAGGAGATGCGAGCCAATCATCCCGGCGTCGATCTGATTTCTCTGGACGGCTCGATGGCTTCGCCGGCGGGTCCGCGCAGTCCGCGGCGTGGAGAATTGCTACAGGTCTTGCGCTCCGTGCGCGCGAGGGACGAAGGGCTGCTGCACGACCGCGATGGAACTGAGACACATGACTCGCTGGTGAAGGCACAGGGCAGGAAGAGCACGCATGCAGGTGAGGGAACGAAGGCGCGTCCCGGCCGGGAGAGCGCTCGTCCGGAGCCAGCCATCCCCAGCGCTAACATACGGGTGCCGGAACTGATCGGTGATGCGCCAATCATGCTGGAAGTGAGCCGGCGTATACGACTGGTCGCGAAGCGTTCTACCACCGTGCTGATCCAGGGGCCAACCGGCAGCGGCAAAGAGGTAGTGGCGCGCGCCCTTCATCGCCTGAGCCCCAGAGCGGAACGGCCCTTCGTCGCGTTGAACTGCGCGGCAATCCCCGAGTCGCTGCTGGAGGCGGAACTCTTCGGACATGCCCGTGGCGCCTTCACTGGAGCAGTGCAGCGCCGCACCGGGCGTATCGAGGCCGCGCAGGGCGGGACGCTGTTCCTGGATGAGATCGGCGAGATGCCGCTGGCTCTGCAGGCCAAGTTGCTGCGCTTCCTGGAAAGCGGCGAATTGCAGCGCGTGGGCGAGAACGAGACGGTCCGGGTCGATGTCCGGATCGTGGCGGCCACGCATCAGCCGCTGGCGCGCCGCGCGCAGGAGGGCAGCTTCCGTGCCGACCTGTTCTATCGCCTCGCCGTATTTCTCATCACCACGCCCGCTCTCGGAGCACATGCCGAAGACCTGCCAGCGCTGGCGGCGCACTTCCTGCGCCAGGCCGAGGAGGGAGGGATGGGTAAGCAACTCAGCCCGGAAGCGTACGCGAAGCTTCGCCATCACGCGTGGCCTGGAAACGTGCGCGAACTGCAGCACGTATTGGAGCGTGCCTGGATCCTGGCCGAAGACCGGACGACGATCACGCCGGACGAAATCGAGTTCGACGAAGCAGCAGTGCCGGTGTAGTGATCGCGCAGGTTAGAGAATGCTAAGGCACTCGCTACCCAGCGTGGCATGGCGATTGCACTCCACTCAAGGAACGCCGCAGCCTCCGCGCACGGCGGACGAGGTCGCAAGCGCATGAATGTAACCACGCCATTGGCAGATCAACTCGGGCACTATTTGGACTTGGCGTCGGCCCAGTTGAAAGCGACGGCGTCGAATATGGCGAACGTCGACACCCCGGGCTTTCGCACTGTGGGCTTCGACTTCGAGGCGGAGATGCGCAGCGCGCTCGCCGGCAGCGCACCAGGTGGGGCAACCGTTACGCCGGCGTTTCGAGAGGTCGACGGCCTGCTTGCCCGGCCGGATGGCAACAACGTCTCCATGGACCGCGAAGGTCTGCTGCTGGCGGAGGCGCAATTGAAGTTTCGCACCGGCGAAGAACTGGTCAAACGCGAGTTCACGCGCGTGCTCGATGCGATTCACGCGGACAGCAAGTAGCAGATCACGAGCACGAAGACAGGAGCAGGCCGGCGATGAATCTATTTGGAGTGTTGGGAGTGAGCGGATCGGCGCTGGCGGCGGAGCGGGTGCGCGCCGAGGTGACTGCCTCAAACATGGCCAATGCGCAGACCACACGCACCGCGGACGGCAAGGTGTTTCAGCGTCAGCATGTCATCTTCCAGAGCGCAGCGCAGAGTGCTGGGCAAGTGTCGGCCGGCGGCTTGCTCAGTGGCAGCTTCTCCACCACCTTCGGCGCCCATCTGGCTGGTATCGCACCCAGCCATATTCATCCCGTGGCCGGTCTTGAGAACGGACTCGGGGCGCAAAGCGTTGGCGGAGTGGAGATCGCTGGCATCGTCTCTGACAACGGCCCCGGCCTGCGGCGCTTCGATCCCCAGCACCCGGACGCGGACAAGGATGGTTACGTGACCTATCCGGACATCGATCCATTGACCGAGATGGTCGATTTGCTGGGCGCCACGCGAGCATATGGATTGAATGTGTCCGCGGTGCAAGCGACGAAGACCATGATCACTGCTTCGCTCGATCTGCTGAAGTAGGGCGCGATGCAGCCGAGTTCCATTGCCTGGAAGTTCAAGGAGCTGTATGTCGCTACCGAATATCGCCGGACTGCAGCCGATCCGCTTTCCCGACGTCGCAGGAACCGCGGCCGCCAGCCCCCCGAAAGTCCCCTTTGCCTCGATCATCCGCGATGCCGTGCAACAGGTGCAAACGCTGGAGACGAATGCGACCCAGGCGGTGGATGGACTGATCTCCGGCAGCGGAACTGACATCCATACCGCGATCATTGCCACGCAGAAGGCGGATGCGGCGTTCGAGATGGCCCTGTCTTTCCGCAACAAGGCGGTGGCCGCCTATCAGCAGTTGATGAACACACAGTTCTAACTGAGAGAGCGACTAAGAGAACGAATGGAAAGCCCGAATCCATCGCCCGCCTACCTAGCACTGCTCGCGCCTTTGTCGCGTGTAACGGAGCGAGTGCGCGCATTGCCAGCGCGTACTCGAATGTTGCTCGGGGGGATTGCGGCTGTTGCGTTGGTCGGGGCTGGCATCTTCCTCTCCGTCGTGCTGCAGCCAAGCTGGCGAGTGCTCTACGCCAACCTCGATCCCACCGATGCCCGCGAACTAGCCGAGCAGCTCACGGCGGCAAAGATTCCGTTTGATGTCGCGCCCAATGGAGGATCCATCAAGGTGCCGGCCGATCAACTGGACAAGGCGCGGCTCGAAACTGCGGCCAAAGGCGGCCCGAAGAGTGGACGGATGGGCTTCGAGTTGTTCGACAAGCCCAACTGGGTAGGCTCTGAGTTCGACGAACGAGTGAACTACCAACGCGCTCTGGAAGGCGAACTGGAGCACACCATTGCGAGTCTGGGCTCGGTGAAGACAGCGCATGTCCACCTGGTGCTGCCCCACGATTCGCTGTTCACAGAGCAGCAGCAGGAGGCCAAGGCATCGGTTCTGCTGAAGCTGAAGCGGCGCGAGCTCGATCCACAGGAGGCAGAGGCGATCCGCAATCTGGTGGCCAGTGCTGTCGATCGGCTCAGTCCTGCGAATGTCGTGCTGGTCGACGCGGATGGCCGCATGCAGTTCGCGGCAAAGAGCGCCAGCAGCGCAGCCGCGGACCAGGAGCAGCGGCTCGCGGACCGCCTGGTGGCCACGCTTGAGCCCATCACTGGTCCGGGCAACGTGCGCGCTTCAGTCAACCTGGAGTACGACCCCAGCGCAGCGGATGAAACCGACGAGACCTACGACCCCAGCGGAACAGTCACGCTCACCATGCAGCGATCCGAGCAGGCGTCGGGCGAGGCGGTGCAGAAGGGCGGAATACCAGGGACGGTAAGCAATACGCCGAATGCCCAGCCACCCTTGTTGCCGCCGCCGCGTAACAGTGGCACCAATAGCGTGAAGGAAGAGAGTGGGACCTACGGCGCCTCCAAGAAGACTCGTCACGTGGTGGAAGGTCCGGGCAGATTGAAGAGGCTGACCGTGGCGCTGTTGCTGAATGATCGCGGTCAGGCCTCCACTGGCCGATCCAGTGGCCAGTCGCGCGTACCCTGGACGGCGGAGCAGATGAAGCGCGTCACGGGTCTGGCGCAGGCTGCCGTGGGCTACCAAGCGGCGCGTGGCGATGTTGTCTCGGTCGAAAACATCTCCTTCGACGCCAGTCCGGAAAGTGCTGGCTGGCGGGTGCGTTGGGGCAGACGCGCGCCGACGCTGTATTGCAGCAACTCCAGCGCACGAAGGATGCCAATGACTCCAACCTGGCCACGCTGCAACGCGCCGATCCGGTGCAACTGAGCAAGTCACTGGAGAATGAACATCCGCAGACCATCGCGATGGTGCTGGCGCATCTCGATCCGCAGCGCGGCTCGCGGGTGCTGGGAGCACTGAGTGAAGAGCAGCGGGTTGCGGCTGTGCAGCGGCTGGCGGAGATGCGCCACTTCTCGCCGGAGGTGGCACAGAAGGTAGCGCGCATTCTGCATCAGCAGTTGCAGACCATGGGAGACACACGCAAGCATTCCTACTCTGGCTTCAAGGCAGCGGCCGATCTGCTGAATGGCCTGGAGGCGGAAGCATCCAGGAAGATTCTTGACCGGGTCGAGATGGGATCGCCGCAGACGGCCATCAATGTGCGCAACCTGATGTTCACCTTTGAGGATCTGGTCAGCGTGCCGTCCGCCAGTGTGCGCGACCTGGTTGCAGGGGTAGACCGGCGTCAGCTCGCGCTGGCGATGAAAGGCACCAAGGATGAGCTGCGTGCACACATCTACAAGGCGATGTCCACGCGTGCCGCAGAGATGCTCCGCGAAGAGAATGAGCTGATGGGACCGGTGCGCTCGCGCGAGGTCATGCATGCGCAGCAGAGCATTCTGGCCGCGGCCCGCCGTATGGAGGAAGCAGGCGAGATCGTGCTAAAGCTGGAGCAGGGCGACAGCCTGATGGTCTGATCCGTTTCATCGGCCCGTCAAGTCGCGATTCAGGAGACAGGATGATAGACGCAGAGATTCGTATGTTGCGGTATGTGCAGCGCCTTCCAGCAGGAGCGCAGCCAACGCTGCTTCCCGGGGCTACGATGCTGCAGGCATTTCCCCCCACGCTGCACAGCAAGTCCGCATCCGCACAGGAAGCAATGGAGCGAGAGGCACGCCTGGAGCTGCGAATTCGCGAGCTCGAGCGGCAGGCCGTGGAGAACGAGCGGCGAGCACAGCAAGCTCTCGAGCAGGTGCAGGAACATTCTGCACACGCGCAGACGGCGGCGCTCAAGCAGCAGCAGGAGCGGCTCGATGCGCTGTGGGCCTCCCGTATCGCCGATATGAGCGATGGGTTTGTGACGGCTCGCAATGACTACTTCCGTGATGTGGAAAGACAGGTGGTGCGGCTGGCCCTGGGGATTGCAGCGCGGGTGCTGCATCGCGAAGCCCAGATGGATCCGCTGCTGCTGCGCGGTCCGGTGCGGGTGGCGCTGGAGGAGTTGCAGCAGCAGGCCGCTTGTGTGCTTGAAGTGCCGGCCGGCTCTGCTGACGCGTGGAAGCATTGGCTGGAGACCAGCGACGCGGGCGCGGCGAAGGTAGAGGTCCGCGCCTGCGACGGCGTTGCCGCCGATCATTGCCGATTGACAATCGATGCCAGTACCGCCGACCTGAGCACGAGCAGCCAGCTGGCAGAGATTGAGCGAGGCTTCTTCGACCTGCTGCAGCATCGCCCAGCGGCTACAGCGGAGACACGGCTGTGACGCAAGAGTGCGCCGGTGAAGTTGCGCGCGCCGCCGAGACCTCCACCTTCGAGATGCTGCAGGCGTTGCTCGAAGGAGAACGCGCCTGGCACTGGACGGGCAAGGTGCTGGATGCCGCTGGCCAAAGCATGGAGTGCGCCGGGCCGTTGTCCAGTATTGGCGAGTGTTGCGAGATCGTGGATGCAGCCGGGAAGCGTTATGCCGGGGAGACGATTGGCTTTCGCGGTCAACGCGTGCTGGCGATGCCGCTGGAGGGCGTCGAGGGCGTGCGCCATGGGGACACGGTGATTGCGCTGGGCCGCCCACCCATGTTTCCCGCCGGCGCAGCGCTGGTGGGCCGGGTGCTGGATGCGACCGGCAATCCTATGGATGAACAAGGTCCCCTGCGCAGCGTGGTACGCAGCTCCATTCATCGCGCTCCGCCAGCTGCCATGGACCGGGTTCCCATCCGTGAGGCGCTGTCGACGGGAGTGCGCGCCATCGATGCGATGCTGACAGTTGGGCGCGGGCAACGCATCGGAATCTTTGGCGGCTCTGGTGTCGGCAAGAGCACGCTGATCGGCATGATGACGCGCAACACCGCGGCCGATGTGGTGGTGGTTGGTCTGGTGGGTGAACGCGGACGTGAGGTCGCCGAGTTCCTTGAAGACGCGCTGGGCGAAGACGGAAGACGCAAGGCCGTAGTGATCGTGTCCACCTCCGATCAGTCCCCACTGCTGCGTATGCGTGCAGCGCTGGCGGCAACCAGCGTTGCCCAGAACTTCGCCAGCGAAGGCAAGGACGTTTTGCTGGTGCTGGATTCGCTCACGCGCTTCGCCATGGCGGCGCGTGATCTGGGATTGGCCGCTGGTGAGCCCCCGACAGCGAAGGGGTACACGCCTTCTGTCTTTCATCGGCTCGCCAAACTGGTGGAACGTGCGGGACGCTTCCGCCGGGGGAGCGTCACGGCCTTCTATACGGTGCTGATGGAGGGCGACGATCAGCAGGACCCGGTGGTGGACGCGGTGCGCTCCTTTGTGGATGGCCACATCATGTTGTCGCGCGCGCTGGCGTCGGAGGGCTGGTATCCACCAATCCATGTGGTCGACTCGATCAGCCGCCTGATGCCGGCCGTCGCTCAGCCCCAGGCGCTGGCTGCGGCCATGGCGTTGCGCAAAGCGATGGCGCTCCATGAGCGAGCGGCGGACCTGATTCGCATTGGGGCCTATAAGGCCGGGAGCGATGCCGAGCTCGATCGTGCCGTGGCACTGCAGCCGGCCATCCGCACCTTGCTGACCCAGAGTGCGGATGAGCGCACCGACCTGGAGCAGAGCGTGCGCGCCTTGCTGGAGATGCAGAGCGCGTGAGTGCCCGCTCATCGTTGAACCGCGTGCATGCGCTGCGCCGCCTGCAGGAAGAGCGGGTGGAGGCGGAACTCCGCGCGGTGCACCAGCAGCAGCAGTTATGTGTAACAGCTGCTGGGCGCTGCAGGCTGGAGACCAGAGATGCGGCGCAGGCGATGTTCGCTGCGCTCGAGGCAGGGCAGTGCGAGTCTTTGGTTGCTGCGAGTGTGAGCCGGGCGCTGGGCTCGTTGCGACAGGGGGTGATCGCCCAGCAGCTGATCCAGACCAACGCCTCGGTGGATGACGATGCACTGCGTTGGCAGGCGGCACGTGTGGCGCGGCGACAGCTCGAATCGGTTCTAGCCGCAGAGCAGCGCCGCGTCCGCCTTGAGGCGGAGACGAAGGAGCAGAAGCGTATGGATGGCTGGTTCCTGATGTGCAGGCCCATTGTCGAAACAGAACAAGGTCCTTCCGATGATGAGAGTTCTCAAAGACTGCCAGCCGCGTTTGCATCGGTAAATGGCAATGCACTTGCAAAGAGTAGGTTGCGATGAACCTAGTCATTCCATCAGCGACGGCGCCAACCAGCTTCGCCGGAGGATCGCCAACTGTGGCGCACGCGCCGCAGACCTTCCAGGGCACGCTTGAGAGGGCCATCCATACTGTGAATCCCACAGCCCAACCCGCTGCGGTCACAAGAGCTGGTTTGCCACCGGCGCTGGTTCTTACGCTCCCTATTATTTCGGGGCAACTCAAAGCAGATATCCAGACTGGCAAGGGTGCGCTTCAGAAGGCCGGCGCCAACGCAACCTCGAGCACGTCTTCTGCGCCGGCCGGCGGGGCCGAGCAGGAACAAGGTGATCGTGGATCATCATCCACCAACTCCCGCGATTCATCACTCAACATCCCGCCGCTGCCGCCTTCTCCAGCAGAAACATCGCCGAGCCCGGTTCCTTTGCCGGCGGTTGTGTTGGAGCCGCTTGTGCACCAGCCGGCCCTGCGAGGGAGTATGGAAGATGCGGCGGCTGGCCCTGGAACAATCCCATCGGTCGCTGCACAGCCAGGTGGTCCTTTTGTATCGAAGGGCACCCTTATCGCATCGTCAATCGAAGTTTTCAAAGGTGAGCAGGAAACGGACAGCATTGCACGAATCTCTGATAGTGCCAGTGCCGGGCGGACGCGCGGTCCGGTGCCTGCCGCAGCAGGCCAGGATGGGGTGGGAAGGCAAAGCAGCGGAAATACCTCCCTTAACAGTTTGAATCAGGAGAGCGCCGCGCAACAGGAAGCCGCATTGAATCGAACAGGCGGTCCTGGACGAAATTCCGGGTCGCATCCGTTCGATCGGCCGCTTACGCCGCCCATCGTATCGGCACGGGCGGACATCGCATCCAGCCCAACTATTTCTGAGCACGCCAGCAGCGAATATCCTTCTGCGCCAGTCAAGCTGGACCCTGAGAGCCGTCAACTCGATGCGCTGCCTCACCCGGGAGCGACAGGACCGCAAGCAGTGGAGAGTACGATCGAGCGCGCTGCGCTTTCTACTGCGTCGACTGCGCACACACGGGTTGCCGGCGGATTCAGCGCGGCATCGAGCATGCTGCCAGTCCAGCCTGCCGAGGTTAGTGCGGGGCTTTCGCCTACGGCCGCGGGGTCATCACAACTTCATCCGCAGGCGATGACGGACACAAGCGACCTGCCACATACGCCGTCCCCCGGATTCAGTGCTGCGCATACGTTCGAGCGCCTGGATGCGGGTGTGCCGTGGAACGCGACGCCATTGCGCGCAGATGCCCGGAGTCTGGAGGTGGGCGTGCAGTCCGGATCGCTGGGCTGGTTGGAGGTGCGCGCTACTACGGACGCGCAAGGCCAGATCAGTGCATCTTTGCATGCGCAAAGCGACGCCAGCGCGCAGTCATTGTCCGGCCACATTGAGCACATCGTGTCGTACGCTCAACAACACGCCGCTACGGTGGAGCAGGTGTCGGTAGGCGTCAACACCGGCGATGCTTCGCAGCAACGGAACCACAACGCACCGGGAGACAACAACAGCGACGGAGCTGCGGTTGCTCCTGTCCGTATGGCAAACCCCACTGGCGATACGGAAGAGGTTGAACCGGGCTCGACGTCTCTCATCAGTGTTCGAGCGTAACCGCGTCTGTCATGTTTCTACTTCGAGAAGGGAAGGACGAGAACCCATGCAGATTTCAGACAGTGTCGCTACATCAATCGCAGCAGCAGGAACGAATCCCAGCGCGGCCAGCGCCAGTAGTGCGAATCCGGCGGTGGTGACCGCGAATGACTTTCTGACGCTGCTGGTCAGCGAGTTGAAGAACCAGGATCCCACCGCGAATACGGATCCGACTGCATATGTGAATCAACTGGTCCAGGTGAATAGCCTGCAGCAGCTGATCCAGATCAGCCAGAACACCAATGCTGCAACGACAGCAAGCGGCAATTCAGGAACCGCAGCCTAGGGTTTGCAGAAGCATCACCCAATTTTGTCAGCATGCCGCCCTGCGGCCAGGAGAAAACGATGCCTTCCTTTGCGACTGCCCTGAGCGGGCTGGAATCGAACAACACTGCCTTGAACACCATCGCCAATAACATCGCGAACCTGAGCACGGTTGGCTACAAGGCCCAGACTGACCAGTTCAGCACCCTCTTCTACCAACAGTTGAGCGCGGGCGCGAATGGCAGCGTCCAGGTGGGCGTGGGCACGCAGATCGCCCAGACCACGACGAACTTCTCCGACGGGGGCATCAGCAGCACGGGGCAGGCCACCGATCTGGCGCTGCAGGGTGACGGCTTTTTCGTCATCAACGACAACGGCAAGCAAGAGTTGACACGCGCGGGCGACTTCGTTCTGAGCCAGTCGGGTGCATTGCAAACTACCGGAGGCGCGTCGGTCCTGGGCTACGCTGGCTCGCTGGCGGCGTCCGGCGCGGTGCAGCCGCTTTCGGTGTCCCTGGGGGCGACCTTGCCGGCCAAGGCGACTGGTTCGCTCGGTATCCAGGCCAATCTGGATGCAGCAGCAGCCGCCGGGGCATCCGTGCCCGCGCCGGTTACGATCTATGATTCGCTGGGCTTCGCGCACCAGGGAACAGTCACCTTTACCAAGACCGCGGCCAATAGCTGGAACTATAGCGTCGCGCTTCCAGCAGGCGATGCGACTGGCAGTGCCGGAACCACCGGATCGCTAACCTTCGACGGCACTGGCACGCTGATCAGCCCGACCGGCAGCATTGGAGGCATCAGCTTCACCGGCCTCAGCGACGGGGCGCAGAATTTAAACTTCTCCTGGAACCTGAATGGCGCCAGCAGTACGCTGACCCAGACTGCATCTCCATCGAACATCGCCGCCACCTCACAGGACGGCTATACCAGCGGCAACTACCAGAGCTTTAGCGTAGGCGGGGATGGCATCGTCCAGGCCAGCTACAGCAACGGACAGAAGCAGGTGATCGGCCAGGTCGCCGTGGCCACTGTGGCCAATGTGCAGGGACTGCAGGCGGCCAGCGGCACTGCTTTCCTGGCGACGCGCGCCTCTGGCAACGCGCTCATTGGCCCGGCCGGCACTGGCAACCGCGGCATCATTCAGGGGGGCGCCTTAGAGTCTTCCAATGTTGATGTCTCGAAGGAGTTTTCCGCACTGATCGTGGCCCAGCGTGCGTTTGAGGCAAACGCGAAGACAGTGACCACCTTCGATACCACGACACAGGAAGCCATCAACTTAATCCGCTAATTATTCGGCTTAATCCACGAAGCTCCGGCCTTTTGCGTGAGAAATAGCCAGCAGAAATAGGCGAGACCCGCGATGCATGCGGGTCTTCACGCGTCCGCAGACCGGCCCGGACATTCCCGCTGACTGATCCGTCGCCGGGCCAGCCGCGGACAGAAGGCTCCATTCTTGGCATCCTGACAGCTCTCTAAGAACTGAGACAGCGCTTCTGGCGCGTCGCGTGCACTCTCCTTCTGGCATATGGAGACTGCGCTCAATTCAACCGAAGCTCCGGCCCCAGAGCACTTGCCGGAGCCGTTAGCCCCGGAAGGAGTCCACGAGCGACTCCCGTCTCTGCATTCCGCGCCGGGCAGCATCGAAGAGCCCGCGGCCGATACCTCTTCCAGTGGAAGCTCCGCGCTGGTACGTGTGCGTACTCGTTCGTCTCCAGCGAAGCAGGAGCCACTCTCGTCACAGTTACCTGTACATGTGCAGCAGATCCAGTTCCGTCTCCAGCTGTGCGTGCCTATCCCGGGATTCACGCTGCGCCGCCTGCAGAATCTGACAGCAGATGCGGTGCTGGTGACGGAGCATTCCTCCTCCCGGGATCTAGTGCTCACCGCGGCCGGGGAGCGCTTGCTTCTGGTAGAACTCGAGGCCGTGGAACTGCAGTTGGCAGCCCGCGTGAAGCGACTGCTATGACCGCCACCATGACTGCGCGATTGGCTGCGCTGCTCCCTATTTCGCTGCGGCGTTCGACTCCTCCAGACCAGAGCGCCGGCACGCGGCAGGCTCCTCTTGCTGTCTGGACCGCGGTAAGGCAGGCGCTGTTGCGGCTTGCTGTGCGTGCGAAGCGGAACGAGGTGGGGGAGGGAATTGAACTGGTTGATCGGTTATCGCTGGGCGGCAAAAGGGCGCTCCTGCTGGTCGCTGTGGATGGACGCCGTATGCTGGTCGGCGTGGGGGAGGATGGGGCGCCATCGATCTCGGCACTGGAAGGCACCGCGCCCTTCTCGCAACGGTCTGCAGATTGTCAGCAAGCCCGTCGAGTCAGCTTTAGGCGGCGTGGGGCACGCGCGGGGGCCACCCGATGACACCGCAGCTACTCTTGAGCGTCCACCCGGCGCAGGGATGGAACACGCTGGCGGGCGGCGGCAACAACGCAGTGCCGTGGACGATCGTCTTCACGCTCACGCTGCTGACGCTGCTGCCCGCCATCTGTCTCTCCATCACACCCATGGTGCGCCTGCTGGTGGTCTTCCACTTCCTGCGGCAGGCGCTGGGAACCCAGACCGCTCCAAGCAATCAGACATTGATGGGACTGGGGCTGATGATGAGCTGGTTTCTGATGCAGCCGGTGATCATGGCCGTTGACCAGCAGGCGGTTGAGCCGTACCGGCAAGGCCACATCTCCGGCATCGTTGCCATCGAGCGCGGGGTCGAGCCGCCCAGGAAGTTCATGCTGCATTACGCGCGAGAGAAGGATCTCGCTCTCTTCGTCAAGGCAGGCGGCATTGCGCAGCCGCGCACTCCGGACGATCTGCCACTGCGCGTGGTCGTGCCCGCTTACATGCTCTCGGAGCTGAAGGCAGGCTTTCAGATTGGCGCCGTGCTCTTCCTGCCCTTCCTGCTTGTCGATCTCGTGGTGGCGTCGGTGACGACCTCGATCGGCATGGTGCAGTTGCCGCCAGTCACTATCTCCACGCCGCTCAAGATTCTCCTGTTCGTCATGGTGGATGGATGGAATCTGCTAGTCGGGTCTCTGCTGAAGAGCTTTTCGTGATGCTGCGTAAGGAGGATCGACCATGAGCCCTGACCAGGTCGCAGAACTGATGCGCATGACGCTGCGCGAGGCGTTGCTTTTGAGTGCGCCCATATTGGCGGTCGCCGCGGTGTCGAGCCTCGTGATCAGCATCGTGCAGACGCTCACCTCGGTGCAGGACCAGACCTTGTCCACGGTTCCGCGCCTGTTGATTGTGGCCGCCGTGATGCTGGCCGGCATGCCGTGGTTCCTGCACCGGCTGGTGTGGTTCACCGCCAGCCTGATGGCGGACCTGCGCCGCTTCGCGAACTGATGCCGATGACAGATCTTCTACCAAGCGACATGACGTGGCCTCGAATGCTGACCAGCGCGATGCTGGTTTGTATCCGGCTGAGTGGCTTATTTGTCTTTGCGCCGGTGTTCTCTTCGCAGGCACTCCCAGCGCGGGTGAAGAGCGCCATGCTCATTGTGCTGACTGTGGTGATCGCGCCGATCGCGGCGTCGCTGCCTGCCGCCCGCGCCGAGCTGGGCCTGCGCAGCGTGCTGGGCGAGCTGAGCGTTTCGGCACTCCTGGGGCTCTCGCTCGCGATGCTGAATGAGCTGGTCTCCTTCACCGGCCAGCTTTTGGGTATTCAGTTCAGCTTCTCCCTGGTGAACCTGCTGGATCCGAACAGCCAGGTGCAGACGCCATTGCTGGCTCAGATGCTGGGCATGTTCGAGATCGCCGTGCTGCTGGCCGCAGGGCTGCACCGCACCATTATTTCTGCGTTGCTCGGCAGTTTCCTGGTTGTCCCCCTGGGTGCGGGACTGGCGCCGCGTTCGGCCGGACTGGGGCTGGTTGGCATGGCGGGCGGGGTCTTTCTGGCGGCGCTGCAACTGGCCGCTCCTGTGCTGTCGGCAACGCTGTTGGTGGAGGTGGGCATCGCGCTGATGGCACGCGTCTCGCCCCAGTTGCCGGTACTGGCGCTAACAATTCCAGCGAAGACCGTGACTGGCTACGTCGTGCTTCTAGGATCGCTGGCGCTGTGGCCAGCCTTCTTCGAGGCGCGCTTCGCCGGTCTACTTTCCGGCGCCCAGGCCATGCTGCGTGGACTGGTGGTGCAGGGTGGATAGATCGCGCGCGAGGCAGAGTGCATGAGCGGGGAGCGCACAGAGAAAGCAAGCCAGCACCGCCGTCAGAAGGCGCAGCAGGATGGCGACCGTCCGCGCAGTCGCGAACTGCTGTCTGCCGCGGCGTTGCTGGGCGGGAGCCTTGCCCTGGGATGGGCGGCGCGCGGATGGACGCCGCAGTGGCGGGCACAGTATGAACGCGCACTGGCCATGAGTCGAATTCCGGATCCGAATGTCGACGCGCTGGGCGGCGCTGTGCGAAGCCTGATCGTGTCGGGTTCGACTCCTTGCCTGCTGGTTATGCTCTCCGCGGCTACGGCCAGCGTGGCCGTGGCGTGCCTTCAGAATCGGGGGTTGAGCGTCCATGCGGCCGCGCTCTCCCCGAAGTGGAATCGCGTGAACCCGCTGGAAAACGTCAAGCAGCTCTTCTCCTCGCGCGCGCTGGTGCGGCTGGGCAAATCGCTGGTGCCGGTGGCCGTGCTCACAGTGCAACTGGTGCATCACCTGACCGCGCTGGCACATATCCCGGTCTTCAGCCTGCAGCGGCTGCCCGATGTTTTTGCCGCGTCGTATTCCATGCTGGTAACGACTGCGTGGGTGCTGCTCGCCTGGTCACTGGTCGACTATGTGGTTGAGTGGAGGCAGTGGGAGTCGCGCCTCAAGATGAGCAAGCAGGATATGCGCGATGAGGTGAAGGAGACCGAAGGGAATCCGCAAATGAAGGGACGTATTCGCAGCCTGCAACGGCAGATGCGTCGACGCACCATACGCGCCGATGTGCGGAAGGCCAGCGTCGTTATCACTAACCCCACCCACTATGCGGTGGCGCTCTCCTTCGATATGAGCACGATGGAGGCGCCGAAGCTGCTGGCCAAAGGCCGTGACCTGCTGGCCGCGCAGATCCGCGAGGAGGCACGTTGGTCTGGCGTGCCCCTAATCGAAAATCCGCCGCTCGCTCGCTCACTGTTCCGCGCCGTTGAACCGGGGCAGAGTATCCCGGTCGAGCTCTACGCCGCGGTGGCTGCAATCCTCGCTTATCTCTTCCGCCAGGAGGCAGAGGAGCGGATGCGCGAGGAGAGACAACAGGAGCAGCGGGAAGCGGTGAAGTCTCACCATTCCCAGGATGTCGGCGGAGATTCCAAAACTCTCAATGTCCTTGCTCCTCTCGCGATATCGACTGACCTGCTGCCGAACCTGCAAGCGTATCCGGAGAATGCACCATGAGCGCAGTCCTCCTATCCCCCGCTCCAATCGTTACCGCCCCCGGAGCTGTTACATCTGCCCGAGCTAAGCGCAACTCATCGCGATGGACTCACTGGCTCGCCAGCGTGCGCGAGTTCGCCCTGCCTGCTGGAGCAATCAGCATCGTCTTCGTGATGCTGATCCCGCTGCCGGCGCCCATGCTCGATTTGTTGCTCGGCCTCTCAATTGCAGCGGCGGTGCTGGTCTTTCTCTCTGCTGTGCAGGTGCGCAAGGCGGTTGACTTCTCCGTCTTCCCCACCGTGCTGCTGCTGCTCACGCTGTTTAGACTTTCTCTGAACATCGCATCCAGCCGGCGCATTCTGTTGCATGGCAGTGAGGGCACCGCGGCCGCAGGCAGCGTGATTGAAGCCTTCGGACAGTTCGTGGTCGGGGGCAACTACGTCGTCGGGTTTGTGCTCTTTCTCGCGCTGATTGCCATTCAGTTTCTAGTGGTCAGCCACGGCGCTGTGCGCACGGCGGAGGTGACAGCGCGCTTCACGCTCGATGCGCTGCCGGGCAAGCAACTGGCGATTGACGCGGATCTGAATGCTGGGATGATCGACGAACTCGCCGCCCGCAAGCGCCGCGAAGCCGTGGCGCGCGAGGCCGAGTTCTACGGCGCCATGGATGGTGCTGCGCGCTTCAACCAGCGCGACTCAATGGCGACCATTCTCATTACCGCAATCAACATTGTCGCCGGCCTGCTGATTGGCACGCTGCAGCAGGGCGTAGCGCTGGGCGAGGCAGTGAAGACATACACCATCCTCACCGTGGGCGATGGCCTGGTCACCATGATTCCGTCACTGCTGGTCTCTGTCGCCGGTGGATTGGTACTGACCCGCGCCTCCTCTGCCGACGCATTGGGCACAGAGATTGGCGCTCAACTGCTGGGCCGTGCCACCACTCTCTACATGTCATCCGGCGTGCTGGGCATGATGGCGCTGGTCCCAGGGCTGCCCAAGATTCCGTTTCTGCTGGTTGCTGCTGCGCTTGGCTTCGCGGGCCGTCAGGCGGCGCGGCGTCCGATGCCGGCCGCGGAGGGGAAGGAGGCCGCAGACGCCAGGAAGGATCCGGAGAAGACGCAGAGCGAAAACCTGGCGGCTCTGTTGCGTATGGATGAACTGTCGCTGGAGATCGGCTTTCAGCTCATCCCGCTGGTCGATGAGAAGCAGGGCGGCCAGATGCTGCCGCGCATCCGCACGCTGCGGCGCCATCTGGCTACAGAGCTGGGATTTGTCGTGCCGCCGGTCCACATCGCCGACAATCTGCGGCTGAAGCCACGTGAGTATGTGGTGTCGTTGCGGGGGGTTGAAATTGGCCGCTGGATGACGGAAGGCGGCCAGTTGCTGGCCGTCTCGTCCGACCCGCAGCCGAGGATGCTCCCTGGACGCGAGACGCGTGAGCCAGCTTTCGGCGTCAGCGCACGCTGGATCGTGCCGGCGCATGAGGAGCAGGCGCTGGCAGCGGGCTACTCCGTCGTTGATCCGACGACCGTGATCACCATGCATCTGTCGGAGTTAGTGAAACGCCACGCGCATGAGTTGCTGAGCCGCGCGGAGACCAAGCGGCTGCTCGACACGCTGAATGACTCCCACCCCAAGCTGGTGGAAGAGCTGGTACCCAAGGCGATGAGCCTGGGCGAGGTGCAGCGCGTGCTGCAGCAGCTGCTGCGCGAGCAGGTCTCAATCCGCGACCTGGGCACCATCCTGGAGGTGCTGGTGGAAGCCGCGCCAGCCAACAAGTCATTGCCATTCCTGGTCGAACTCTGCCGTCAGGCCTTGGGCCGCAGACTGATCCAGCCCTATCTCGATGCCGAGGGAAGGCTGCCCGTGCTGCTGCTGGAGCCGTCGATTGAAGAGGAGCTGCAGGCCTGCTTTGGCGACGGCCGCCTCTTCACTGAGCGAAGTGGCCTGACCATGCCGGTGATACGCCGGCTGGCCGATTCTTTGAAGGCATTAAGCGGAGCAGCTGGCACAACGGCATCTCCCGTGCTTCTGTGTCAGAGTCCGGCACGATATCACATCCGCCGCTGGCTGGAGCCTGCGGTACCGCGCCTGACCATTCTGTCGCCGGCAGAGATTCCGCCGGATGTGCGGGTGCGCTCGCTGGGAACCGTGCGCTGAATGCGAAACGGTCACGCGACAGAGAACAAGTGGGTACGCGTTCCGGTGAGTGAAGAGAGGGGAGCATGAAACTGACGACCTCGAAGGTGCAGAAGCGCAGTGAGCTTCCAGCAAGCCTTTACCCATCGGCGCAGGCCGCTGTCGTCGATGACTTCGACGTCTCCGTACCGGCGCTTCCAAGCGGCGAAGGCGCTGCTGTGCCCCAGGCATTCATCGGGGCGGAGATCTCCGAGCAGGCGTTGCGTGAGCATCTGCCCATGGTGCGCTTCATCGCATTGCGCATGCGGGAGCGGCTGCCGCAACAGGTCGAGATGGAAGACCTGATCAGTGCCGGCATCGTGGGCCTGATGGACGCCATGCAGAGGTTCGACCCGCAGAGGAAGGTGCAATTCCGCTCTTACGCGCAGTTCCGGGTGCGGGGCGCCATGCTGGATAGCCTGCGCGCGCTCGACTGGGGCCCGCGCGACCTGCGGAGAAAGGGCCGGGCGGTGGAGGAGGCGATCCGTTCGCTGAGCGCGCGCCAGGGTCATGCGCCCACGGAACAGGAGGTGGCAGCGGAGATGGGCCTGGACCTCGCCGCCTATCAACTGCTCCTGGGAGAAATCTCTGGTCTCGATGTGGGTAGCCTGAATGCGGCTACCGCCGGCGACTCGGGCGTGGAGGCGTTGGCCCTGTTGCCCGCGGGACCGGAAGGCGACCCATTTCTGCAGTGCCAGTCAAGCGAGATGCGCCGATTGCTCGCCGCAGCCATCGCTGAGCTGCCGGAGCGGGAACGCATGGTGCTGACCCTCTACTACTACGAAGAGCTGACGATGCGCGAGGTCGGTGCAACACTCGGCGTAGTGGAGTCGCGCGTCTCGCAGCTGCACTCCTCGGCCATGGCTCGGCTGCGGGTGGCGTTGCGCGCCGGTCATGTGACGACCTCCGGGCGCGCCTGATCTGCGGGACACGTCATCGGACCGCAATGCATGCGAGCGGACTAGAGATAACGATTTCAGGAGAAGGCATAGATGGAAGACAGCGGTTTGGAACGGCTTCTCGACATAGAGCTGGAAGCAAATATTCGCTTTGGAACGCGCGAGATGGCCCTGGCAGAGTTACTCGAGATTGGTCCAGGCGCAGTGATCGCGCTCGACCGGCAGGTGACCGATCCGGTTGAACTGATTATCGGTGACAAAGTGGTGGCCCGCGGTGAGGTAGTGCTGGTGCAGGGCAAGTTCGGGCTGCGTGTGACGGAGGTTCTGACGCGGTGAATGCTCAGAACGAAAGTCCCACATCGCGGTTGGTTCGCGGGTTCGCGCTGGGGCCATGGACCGAGGTGTGTGGCAACCCGCACTGCCGGACCGGATGGCTGCAGCTGTGGCGAAGCCGATCCGCGCCGCGGCTTGAGGGCGCATGGGCATGCAGTGCCGGATGCATGGAAGCCATCGCAGCGCTGGTAGTGAAGCGCTGCGTTGCGGACTGGGAGGAAGGCACCGCCGGACGCGAATTGTTGATGCCGCTCGGCCTGGTGCTGCTCAGCCGGGGCTGGATCAGTCGCGATGAGCTGAACTCGTCATTGGCGGCGCAGCGACGCTATGAAAAGGGCAAGATCGGCGAGTGGCTGCGGCGGCTGAGTGGAGTCTCTGAGGCGACCATCGCGAAGGGTCTGGCGGCGCAGTGGAACTGCACTGCGCTCACCCAGGCAGGCAGCACGCTGGAACCGGCCGACCACCTGGTGCCGCCTGCCCTTTTGCGTCAATACGACCTGGTACTGATACGCCACGCATCGAGCGCGCGCCTGTACCTGGCGGGAAGAAGCCGCGCCGAGTATGCGGCCGCGCAGGCGCTGCAATCTATGTTGCAGGTGCCCGTCGAGACGGCATTCCTGGAGGAAACGGCATGGCTCCGGCATAGCCAGGCTTTGGCAAACTCCGGCTTCGCTGATCCAGGCTTTGCGGAGCCGCATCCTGAGGGACAGGCCGTGCAGATCACACAATCGATCGAGCGCCGGCGCCCGCAATCGGCGCGCGTGGTACGCATTCATAACCAGCTTTGGTTACGTATGTGGGGGGCTCGCCGCATGCGCTCGCAAGGTCCTGTCGAAGATGTCGTGATCCCACTGCGGGCACAAACAGGAATTGTTAAAACTGGCTAAGAACCGCCCTGTCCTGCAGCCCCGGAGTGGCCATTGTCTTGCAACTACCTACACAGGAGAGCGGCAATGGACAGTGGATCCTATGCAGTCTATTCCGGCCTGCTGGCGCGGACACAGGCGCTGGACGCGGCCGCCAGCAACCTGGCCAACGCGAACACCAACGGCTTCCGGGCGCAGCGCGAGTTCTTCCGCGACGCGCTGGCGGGCGAAGGCGCCGGAGATTCGCAGTTGAATGGAGCAGTGAACCGTTACGGCGTGCTGGGCGGCAACCAGCTGGACCTGGGACAGGGCGCGCTGGTGAAGACGGGAAGCGCCACCGACGTAGCCATTCATGGCCAGGGGTTCTTCGCCGTGCAGACCGCTCTGGGCGAGCGCTACACCCGCGACGGATCTTTCCAGCGCACCAAGGATGGCACCCTCATCGACAGTGCAGGAGACCTGGTTCTCGATACGGCTCACAAGAGTATCCGGCTGCCGAATGGCAGAGTGGCAATCGGAACGGACGGCGCAGTCTCCATAGATGGCGCCGTCGCCGCGCAGCTGGGCGTCTTCACCGCCCCGGTCACTCAGCTCATTCCCGAGGGCACGAATCGATATCGCGTGGGCGACCCGGCCAAGGTCGCCGCTGCGCAGGCCTACTCCGTCGAGCAGGGAGAGCTCGAGGGATCGAACCAGGATGTGATCTCCGGCAGCCTGCAACTGGTGCTGATCCAGCGCCAGGCGGAGATGATGCAGAAGGCACTCTACCTGTTCCATAACAACATCGACCGTGCGGCGAGTGAAGACCTGCCCAAGGTCTAACGATAGTCGCGGCCAGCCATATCGTCGCACCAAAGTACGCCAGCGAACGCGCTCCAGAGGAGACACAGACGCATGATACGGGCACTCTATACAGCAGCCAGCGGCATGAGCGCGCAGCAGCTCAATCTGGATACCATCGCGAACAATCTCGCCAATTCGTCGACCGCGGGCTTTCGTCAGACACGGTTGCAGTTTCAGGACATGCTCTACCAGAACATGGTGACCCCGGGCGCGGCGCAGAGTACGCAGACCGTCTCTGCCGGCCTGCAGATTGGACTGGGGACGAAGTCCTCTGCGACGGAGGTGATCATGACGCAGGGAGATCTGAACCAGACCAGCAACCCGCTCGACCTGGCCATCGAAGGGACTGGGTTTTTCCCAGTGCAGCTTCCCGACGGGACCACGGCCTACACGCGCGCGGGCAGCTTTCATCTGAACAATCAGGGCACCATCGTGACCGCGGCCGGCGACCCGTTGCAGCCTGCGATCACGATTCCAGCTAACGCAACTGCCGTCACCATCACGCGGTATGGCCAGGTCAACGCCACGTTGCCGGGCCAGCAGAATCCGCAACAGCTGGGCCAGATCCAGTTGTCCACCTTCGCCAATCCGGGTGGCCTCGAGGCAGTCGGCGGCAATCTGTTTCGCGCCACGCTCTCCTCTGGAGATGCGGTCACGGGCAATGCGGGCGGCACGGAGGGCCTGGGCCAGTTGCAGCAGGGATACCTCGAGGGCTCCAACGTCGACGTGGTCAGCGAGTTCGTGCAGATGGTGCTGGCCCAGCGTGCCTATGAGAGCAACTCGAAAGTGATCAAGGCTGCCGACGATATGTATCAGCAAACGAACAATCTCACCCGCTAGGAGTTGCCCGTGTTCCGACAGAAAGGCCTCGCACTTCCAGCACTCGCCATCGTTGCCAGTGGACTGATCGCCATTGCATGCCCGGCAGACACCGCTCGGGTCAGCAGGGCGACCGTCCATGACAAGTTCGATCTGCTGACCGGCCAGTACTGGCACAGAACTGTCGATCCGCGCCATCCGGCAGCGCCGCCGCGGCTCGTAACCGGCAGTGCAACGAATGCTTCGGATAGCGGCCTGAAGCGGCCGCATCCGCCGTGCCTCAGGGCGGGCGACCGCCTGCTGCTTCAGGCAGGCGGCGTCGATTCCATCCTGCGCATGGAGGCGACAGCACTGGAGAGTGGCGCGGCTGGCGATACGGTCCGGGCACGGGTCATGGTGACGGGAGCCGACGTCGAGATTACGATCGTGGATGCAACGTCCGGCCTCTTGCTGGGTCCGGTTCGAGGCCGGCAGTGAAAGCCGTGCGCGCAGGGATTGCGTGCCTGCTGCTGGTCCAACTGATGCCTTGTGCCCTTGCCTGGACCGGCCGGCATGGAAAGGCGACCCTGGGCGGAGCAGAGAGCGGCGCCACCGATCGTGCACTCACCAACTACATTGCGCGCGTGCAGGCGCACAGCGCGGCAGAACCGCATACCGTCGGCTCCATCTGGAGCGATGACGGAGCGCTGACCAGGCTATCGACCGATGTGCGGGCGATGCATGCGCATGATCTGATCTCCATCGCCGTGGTCGAGACGCTCTCGGCGTCGACCGACGGATCAGTAAAGAATGCGCGCAGCTCGAACGCCAGTTCGCAAGTAGCCGCGCTGTTCAGCAAGCTCTCTCTCGCCAATAGTCTTCAAAATCTGGTGTCGCAGAACTCGGCGAGCGCGCTTACCGCGCAAGGGCAGAGCGTGACTAACTCCAGCCTGAACACCGTCGTCGGCGGCCAGGTGGTCAGCGTGTTGCCAAACGGCGTACTGGTGGTCGAAGCAGACCGGCAGGTGGCCTTCAATCAGCAGACACAGATGATCCGGCTGCGAGGGCTGGTACGCCCCAGCGATGTAAACGCCAACAACCAGGTGCTCTCTACCGCAGTCACCGATCTGGAACTCGAAGTTGTCGGAAAGGGAATCATCAATGACTACACATATCGCCAGAACCCGCTTGTCCGCCTGCTGGAAAGCCTGGTGGTCTTTTAGCGTCGCGGGCCGAAGCGTGCTCGCGGCCTCTGCTCCGTCTCCGGTTTCGCTCCTGGTTGCGATCATGGTGCTGCTGTGCACATCGCCCGACGCTATGGCGCAACAAGTAACATCCATAGCGACGCATCACGTGCGCGTGAAGGATGTCGCGTCGATCGAGGGCATTCGCGACAATCAGCTGATTGGGTACGGCATCGTTGTGGGCCTGCGCGGAACCGGGGACAGCCAGCAGACTATCTTTCCGGTACAGACGCTGGTCTCGACCTTGCAACGGATGGGAGTCAACGTTCCCAACGCTGGAGGCGGCAACACACTGCGGGTACAGAACATGGCCGCTGTATTCGTAGCAGCGACGCTGCCACCCTTCGCCGAGCCGGGAACCAAGCTGGATGTGACGGCCTCCTCAGCCGGCGATGCGCGCAGCCTGGAAGGCGGGTTGTTATTGATGACGCCGCTCTACGGTCCAGACGGCCGCATCTATGCCCAGGCGCAGGGGCCGCTGGTGCTGGGCGGCTATGCGGCAGCGGCAAATGGCAACGCAAAGATCTCCAACCATCCCACCACAGCACGCGTGCCCGGCGGGGCGATGGTGGAGCGAGCGGTGGTGCTTGACCTGGCACGGATGCCGACGCTCTCCATCCTGCTGAACGATGCGGACTTTCGTACTGCCGAGCGCATGGCAGACGCCATCAACCAGGATTTCAAGCGTCCGCTGGCACATGCCGCAGATAGCCGCCGTGTGGATCTGCATGCACAGCCGGGCGAGGATCTGCCAGCCCTGCTGGCGCAGGCGGAAGCGGTGGAGATAGAGACCTATCCGCGCGCAAAAGTCGTGGTCAATGAGCGGACGGGAACCGTCGTGATCGGCGGCGATGTCCGCCTCCAACCGGTTTCCATACTGCACGGCGGCTTGTCCGTGAACGTAGTCAGCGATTTCGCTGTCTCGCAACCCGGCCCTCTCAGCAATGGGAGCACCGAGGTGGTGCAGCAGACGCGCGTCGATGCAGTGGACAAGCCGGTGAACCGCATTGTGCTGAAGCGAGGCGCGACAGTCGATAATCTGGTTCAGGATCTGCAGGGGATCGGTGCTACTGCGCGGGACGTGATCTCCATCCTGCAGGCAATGAAAGAGGCGGGGGCACTGGAAGCAGAACTCGAGGTTCTGTGATGCAGGCGATTGATTTTAAAAGCATAGAAGCCTCCGAGCCTCTATCTGCGAAGCCCGCCTATCCGCGCCTCGGACGTGCGGCACACGAGTTCGAAGCCAGCCTGATGGGAGAACTGCTGAAGCCGATGCAGCAGATCAGCGGACTGACCGGGGACGATGAGCAGGAGGATGGTAGCGGGAGTGCCCTGGCGGGCTTCGCGACCGAGTCGCTGGCGCGGGTGATCTCTGAGCGCGGCGGGTTTGGCATCGCCCAGCGAGTGCTGCATGAGTTGCATGGCGGCGGCAGCGCAGTGGCTACCCACACCAGCGGGTTGGGGCCGCTCCGCAAGACTTAAGCATGGGTGCACCTAATGCTGCGGCGCTCTGTTGCCGATAAAGCGAGCGAGGAGGGCCAGCCCATGGAAATTCGAGATCGATTGCCCTACACCGCTCTCGACCCGGCAGCTTTAGGCAGCTCTGCCGGTCCGTCCGCTGAGGGGTCGCGAGCCACCGCCCCATCCACTGCAGTGCGTGACGAAGCGACGCTCAGCGACTCGAGCCAGCTGAGTCCGGCCGCCCGGATCGTCGCCGAAGCAGCGCAACTTCCGGAGGTGCGGCAGCAGCGTGTGGACGCGCTGCAACAGCAGATTGCGTTAGGTGGCTATCAGGTCGGTGCGCAGGACGTGGCAGATGCACTGCTGCGCCAGTTTCGCAGTTGAAGAGATGGAGAGAGCAATATGGATGGCGGCGCGGAACAGGCACTTCCTACGCAGCAAGCAGTGGAACAGGCGCTGGATCATGCCATCGGCGCGCTGATGGTTTTGGATGCGCCTTTGCTTGCACAGCTCGCGCAGTTGTGGGACGCGTGGGAGGTGACCCCTCTGAGTCTGGCCATCTCTCCACAAGATCGGGAGCGGCTTCAGGCCAAGCTGACCTTGCTGGGGCGCCTGTTGCGTCAGACCGAAGTAAGTCTGAATCTGCTTGGTCTCCCGATCGGCGGCTACGAGCTGGTGCAGCAGACGCACGCCCGAAGATACTTGCTCGAATCCCTGCCGAGGGGAGCGTGACGCGTGGCCTCTCTTAGTCAGGCCCTCAGTATTACGAACGCCGCGCTCGCAGCCGATCAGGCGGCTATCTCCGTCGTGGCAGGGAATACTGCCAACGCGAATACGCCGGGCTTTACCAAGGAATCGGTGCAATTTTCAGCAGTGGACAGGGTTTCCATCCATGGCAGTACGGTGGTGGGCGGGGTGACAACGACCGCCGCTGCATCGCAGCGCGACCGGCTGCTGAATCAGCGTATTGACCAGCAGACGCAGGACTCGGCGGCAAGTACCACGCGGCTCTCCGCGCTTCAGGACCTCCAGGCTTCCTTTTCCGGGGCCTTGAATGCGACCGGTAGCACGAACAGCAGTGGGACAGGCGACATTGGTCAGCAACTGACCAGCTTCTTCACCAGCTTCTCCGCGCTCGCCGCCAACCCGGCGAACGTCAGCCTGAGAGATGGCGTGCTGGCGGCTGCGCAGAGCCTCGCTGAGGGCTTCAACCAAGCTTCATCGAGTTTGAACCGGCAGCGCGCAGGACTCGACGCTACGGTTGGCTCAGTTGCGGAACAGGTCAACGCGCTGACCAGCAGCATTGCAAATTTGAACGGTCGTATCGCCTCGGCGAGTCCCCACGCCGATGCAGGCACGCTCGAAGATCAGCGCCAGTACGATCTGGAGCAGCTATCGCAGCTGGTGGGTGTTCATCAGATCAGCAACGAGAATAATGGATTGACCATCACAACGACCTCGGGAGCTGTACTGGTGCAGGGAAGCACCAGCGTCGCTCTGCAGACCCAGATTACTGGCGGCGTCACCACCCTGACACTTGGGGGCGTCGATCAGACTACGGCACTGACCGAGGGCGGTGGGCAGGTGGGCGGCATACTGCAGGCGCGCGATACCGACCTCCCGTTTGCGTTGCAGGCGCTGAACCAGCTGGCCTCGAGCGTGGGTAACGCGGTCAATGCGCGGCAGGCCAGCGGCCTCGACGAAAACGGATCAGCAGGCGGGCCGATCTTCTCACTCGCGCCCTCAGTGAGTGGATCGGCGGGAGCCATCGCCGTCGTGCTCGCCGATCCGAAGGGCGTAGCTGCTGCGGCTGCTGGTGCCGGAGTGCAGGACGGATCGAATGCGACAGCGCTCGCGGCCCTATCCTCAACCGGGATCGTTAGCGGGCAGAGCCCAAACGATTCCTACGCCGGACTCATCAGTCATATCGGTTCGACAGTGAATGATACGGCTGCGCTCCAGACGGCGCAGTCTGCCAGCCTGGCGCAATTGAAGTCGCAGCAGAGCGCATTGTCCTCCGTCAACCTGAACGATCAGGCGGCTCTGCTGCAGAGCTTTGAGCAGGCCTATCAGGCCGCCGCGAAGGTCTTCGCCATCCTGAACAGTGTGATCGGCAGCGCCCTCAACTTGGGTGTTCAGACGGCGTTCAGCGGATAAGCCATCCCGCTGCGCTAGAAAAAATCAGGGAGCAAAGCAAATGAGTTTTGATCCGCAGTATCTGAGCACACTGGTAGCGTCGCTCGATCGAAGCGGCGCCAACCAGCAGCGCATTTCGAACCAGATTTCGAGCGGCGTTCGCGTAGCCAGTCTGGGAGACGACCCCTCGGCTGCGACCCAGAACGTGCTGCTCTCCTCACAGATTGCAGCCGACAGCACGTTTACGCAGACAGCCGCGACGACCACGGGTGTACTGCAGGTGACCGACTCCACGCTGGGCGCGGTCATCGATCAGATCAACCGCGCTCTCTCCGTCTCAATTGCGGGAAACAACGGCACGAACACGCAGAGTGACCGGGCCAGTGTTGCCGCCGAACTCTCCGGTATTCGCGATGAGATAGTCGGGCTGGCGAACACCAGCTACAGCGGGCGCTATCTATTCTCGGGAACCGTCGGTGGGACGCCGCCATTTCGCATCGACACGACGACCAGCCCGGTGACGACCATCTATCAGGGCGATACACGGGTGAACGTCATCCGCATGCCGTTCGGCCAGAGCATCGCGACAAACCTGCCGGGCTCGCAAGTGTTCACGGCAGCCGGTGGCGACCTGCTGGGAACTCTCAATGCCCTGATTGATGGCTTCTCGACTGGAAGCAATGCGGCCACCACGGCGCTGACCCCGCAGCTGACTGCAGCGCTCTCGCAGGTGAGCACGCAGCGGACCGCGCTTGACAGCTCCATTAACCGGCTGCAATCCGCCTCAAGCTATGCAACCCAGGAGCGGACGCAACTGCTCGCTGACCAGTCGAATCTACTGCAGACAGATTTCGCAACCGCCGCCACGGCATTGTCTGCCAGTGAGACGCAGCAATCCGCGATTGAGTCGGTCATCGTCTCGCTGGAGAAGCAGGGATCGCTCTTCGACCGGCTCTGACGCAGGCGCATCCTATACTCGCTTTGGGATACTTGCCCGGAGCCTTCGGTCACATGCTTGCTGCCATGCGCTTCTTGTGGAATGCCACGCGCGGTCATCGCCTTCGCCCATGGCGCAGCGAGTATCTGCGCTGGCGGATCGAGACCTATTCCGGTCTTCATGCGGACGCAATTGGGGCGCGCGAGTTCTTCCACTTCGTCTGGCGGGAGAAGGGGCAGCTGGTCCGTTTTCTGCGCTGGACCCGCGAGGTCAGCCAGGGCCAGTAGGCAATCCATCGTTACTACGATTCGCGCGGGTGGGAGTCCTGTTCGGTCACGTGAGCAACTCGCGATGGCCAGTCTCCTGGTGTCGTCACGACCAGTCGCATGCAGGTTCTTCGCCACGCTCTTGCTGTGAGCAACACTGCCAAAGGCGCCAGCGTCTGGTCGTGTAGCCGGCATATTTTGGAGTCGGCGGTTCGGCTGCCTGCATCTATTGGTCTGAACTTCTCCAATCCTGGTTGCGTGGTTGGCCTTCGCCCGCGCTAGGCGAGCATGCAATCAGGAGCCTATGGCATCAGCAGCAGCGGCGCCCCAGACCACCTGTAAGCCAAAGACGAATCCGTGGGTGATTGCTGCGACGGTGGCGCTGGCGGCTTTCATGGAGGTCCTGGACACCTCTATCGCGAACGTGGCACTGCCGTACATCGCCGGCGGCCTGGGGGCGAGCCGCGACGAAAGCACCTGGGTGCTGACTACTTACCTGGTGGCAAACGCGATCGTGCTGCCCATGGGTGGCTGGGCCTCGAGCGTAATCGGGCGGAAGAACTTCTTCATGCTGTGCCTGATCATCTTCACCACCGCCTCATTCCTTTGCGGCTTGGCGCCGTCGCTGGGCATGCTGCTTCTCTTCCGCGTGGTGCAGGGGGCAGGCGGTGGTGGACTCCAACCCATGGCGCAGGCCATCATGGCGGACTCCTTCGAGCCCAGCAAGCGCGGGCTCGCCTTCGCGCTATATGGACTGGTCGCGGTGCTCGCGCCGTCCATCGGGCCGACGGTAGGCGGCTGGTTGACGGATAACTACACTTGGCACTGGATCTTCTACATCAACATCCCCATCGGCATCCTGGCGCTGTTCTTGGTGCATACGCTGGTTGAGGATCCGCCGTATCTCAAGTCAGACCGCGCAAACTTCTGGCGCATCGATTACATCGGGGTGATCCTGCTGGTGATCTCGATGGGCTCGCTCGAGATCTTTCTCGACAAGGGCGAGGAGTGGGGCTGGTTTGGTTCGCCCTGGATCAAGTTTTACTGCGCCGCGTTCGTCATCGGATTTATTTCGCTGATCTGGTGGGAGCTGGCCGGAACCAAGAAGCCGCTGATGGAGATGCGGCTTTACAAATACAAGAACTTCGCCGTCTGCTCCTTCCTGATGCTGATGACCGGCGGCATCCTGAACGCGGCCACCGTGCTGCAGCCGCAGTTCACGCAACAACTGCTGGGGTACACCGCGACCATTGCCGGCCTTGCACTCTCTGGCGGCGGATTGGTGTTGCTGGTGGCGATGCCGATGGCGGGGCTTGCCGTCTCCCGGTTTCCTGCGCGAAACATCATCGTCTTTGGCTTCACGGTGTTCGTGCTGGGGTATCTGTACTCCGCCCAGCACACCAACCTGGGCATGAGCTTCGGCTTCGCCTCCTGGCTGCGCGTGGTGCAGGTGATGGGCATTCCCTTCGTCTTCATTTCGGTGACGACAGCAGCCTACTTCGGCATTCCCCAGGAGCTGAACAATCAGGTCGCGGGCCTGATCAATTTTGCGCGCAATATCGGCGGCTCGATTTTGATCTCGCTGACGAATGCCTTCGTTACAGAGAGCGCCGCCTTCCACCAGGCGACCCTGCTTGGCCACCTGCACCCCGGCAATGAAGCATTCCAGCAGCGGTTGAATCAGATGACGGGCGCACTTACGAATCACCTGGGCGCCACCAACGCAGGCGGCGGTGCACAGGCGCGCATCTACGCCATGCTGCAGCAGCAGACTCAGGCGCAGGCATATGTCGACGTGTATTTCACCTTGGCTGGGGCATCGGCCATTATGGTGCTGCTGAGCTTTCTGCTGGACCGCAATCAGCCGGGCGCGGGGAACAAAGAGATTGCCGTTCATTAGCGAAATTCGAACGTGCAATGGGCCAGTTCTCGTCTGAGCAACCGGCCCTTTGCTGTCATGTATCAAGCCTACTTAAAGGCCACCTCGTAGGTCTGGCGGTTCGGCTGGATGGCCCGCGCGTATTCCTGCGTGGCCTTGGGCCGCACCACCATTTCGCTGTGGCTGCTCTTGCCTGCGATCCAGACCTGCGCCAGGTAGTAGTGTCCGCCATTGCCTTTGAAGGTGAGGCGGCTTTGCGACTCGATGGCGCGCCCTGACTCTGGACGAACCATCACAACCTGCGTCTTGGACGTCTTGACGTTGTAGAGAGACAGGAAGCGGTCTCCCTGCAGTTGCACTTGGTAAGATCCTGCCGCCACCTGATGGTTGTTGGCGCTGAAGGCGAAGGGAATGTTGACGGTGGCGGTGTTCTGGGCGGAGGCGGCGGGAGCTGCGCAAAGCAGACCGGTCGCCAAAGGAAGACTGAAAAGCAGGTTGGTAAGCATTGCCGAATGACGTGTCATGAAGACCTCCAAGATCTGAATTGCAGCTGCCGGGATATCCCGGTCCCGCTGTGCATGCTCCGTAACTTGCGCTCCTTCCGCATTTCCTGCCATGCACTCGAAGTGATTTTGAAATAAAACGTGTATCTCTTGGGAAGTTTGTGACTTTGTTGCGTTTAAACGGGCGTATGCTTCAGGCAATCCGCGCGCGAGCCGAGTGGGAACGGCGTTTTGCGGCGAGGATGGGGTCCGCGGCGGGAGCGATTCTGTGGACACGGCAGCCAATTCTTCGCAGAAATGGGTTTTCGGCGTATTTGAGGTCGATGCGCGCGCGGGGCAACTGCTGCGCGGCAGCCGGCCAGTCAAGATGCGGGAGCAGTCGTTCCGCATCCTGGTGTTTCTTCTGGAACACGCCGGAGAGATCGTCACGCGCGAAGACCTGCGCAGGATTTTGTGGCCTTCCGATACCTATGTGGACTTCGATCACAGCCTGAACACCGCAGTGATGAAACTGCGAGAAGTCCTGGGCGACTCCGCCGATGCGCCGCTCTATATCGAGACCATTCCCAGGCGGGGGTACCGGTTTGTCGCGCCAGTCACTCAGACAGCAGATCTCCGGAACAGTCAATCCAATGGAAGTGCCGCTATCGCTTTGCCGCTGAGTCGCGGAGCTCGCGCGGAGGGGGCGGATGAGATCCGCCCACCCGTCGAACAGATTCTTCCGGCTCGGGATCCTCTTCCTAGGGCCAGGGAGCCTGGCCAGCGCAAAGGACGTTTGGGAGTATTAGCTGTCGCCATTCTGCTCCTCATCGCTGCTGGGGCTTCTTTTTTCTTCCTTCGCCCACGTCGCTCGGAGGCTCCTGCGTACGAAGGAGGCCAAAGACCGTTGCCTCTTCGGATCCTTCCGGTAACCACGGCCGCGGGCGACGCGGACTCCCCGGTCTTTTCTCCGGATGGACGCGAGGTTGCCTTTGCCTGGGACGGCTCCGAGGGGCGACGCTCCGACATTTATGTGCAGATCCTGGGCACAGAATTGCCGCTGCGCCTGACCTACAGTAAGCGCGGGGTTGCCGGCGCTCCTGCGTGGTCCCCCGAGGGCAGTGAAATTGCCTTTATCCGCTGCGACGGGAAGAACGACAGCGTTTATATCGTGCCTGCACTCGGGGGTGCTGAGCGCAGGTTGACTGGTATCACTTGTTCTTATTCGTTGTCGGGCACGCTCGCATGGCTCCCGGATGGAAAGCATATGTTGATGATGGATCGGTGCCAACCTGCGGGTACCTTCGGTGTGGTCCTCTTCTCGCTTTCCACTGGTGAAAAAGCGTGCCTGACCCAGCCTGGCCCGCTCAAGGGCGCAGACGGTGCAGACGGATTCGCGCTTTCGCCGGACGGCCAGACGATCGCTTATGGGTCCCCGACCGGCTCAGTCTGCTGCGATATCTTTACGATTCCCTCGACGGGGGGCCCACCAAAGCAATTGACCGCCGACGGGAAGGTCTACTCCGACGAACTCATGTGGACCCCAGACGGCAAATCTATTGTGTTTGCCTCGGGACGAACCTCGCTTCCTTCGCTGTGGCGGGTTTCGATTAAAGGTGGGCCCGTCGAACCCGAGCCAATTTACCCTGCCGTGGGGAGCCTGTCGAAGGACGGCCGGCAGCTCGTCTATTCGGAAAGGAGCAGGGGAGAACTTCCCGCTGTCTGGCGGGCAGACCTGGGTGCTCCGGGTGGTCCGGTGCTGACGCATAGGAAGCTGATTGGAACGCACTACCCGGAGGTGGACGCGCAGCCCTCCCCGAACGGCAAGCGCATCGTCTGGATGTCGGGTAGGGCTGGCTTCTTCGAGCTTTGGACGAGCGACGCAAAGGGCGGCAATCCCTTGCCTCTGACTCACCTGTCCAGCTACGCGGGCACGCCCCGATGGTCTCCGGACAGTCAATGGATCGCGTTCGACCTCCGCACCCCGCACGGCGTGCAGATCTTCATCATCGATCCGGAGGGTAGAAACCTGCGTGCCATCACTGCGGGGCCCTATGACAACGTAGTGCCGAGCTGGTCGAGGGATGGCAAAACCATCTACTTCGCGTCAAAGCGCACCGGAGTCTGGCAAGTCTGGAGACACGCCGTGAATGGTGCGGCAGAATCGCAGTTCACCAGAAACGGCGGTTTCGACGCCTGGGAATCCTATGACGGGCGGACAGTGTACTTCTCCAGGTTTTACCAGGCGGGTATCTGGAGTCTTCCAGCGAACGGCGGAATCGAGTCGCAGGTAGTAGCTGATAGACCCCAGGCGGGATGTTGGGGGCATTGGGCAGTCACCCAGGCTGGACTCTACTTCCTGGACGAGGAAGCCGAACCAAAACCCAACATTCAGTTTCAACGCTTTGGGAGCAGCCATTCCTCGACGGTTCTGACGTTTGAGATGAAGCCGCTGCGTCAAGATCCGAGCCTCAGTGCCACCGCGGACGGTAAGACGCTCTACTACACTCAGTACGACGAGCAGAGCGTGCTGAAGCTGATGGAGTTCTCCCACTAAGCTCGGTGTTTTTTTTGCAGGCGGATGGGATTTCATCCTGCCCGGCGGGCTGAATCCTGCCCTTTGCGGCGAGAAAAGGCTACATGCTAGTCTTACGTCAGACACTTAGTGAGTGAACTCGATGGAGAAGCATAGAGAGGTAACGTACTACCGTGCTGGCAACTGAGAAGAAGACGGAGATCATTTCCCGCTTCCGGACACATGATTCGGACACCGGGAGCCCTGAGGTGCAGATCGCCATTCTGAGCGAACGGATCGGCGAGTTAACTGAGCACTTCAAGACCCACAAGAAGGACCATGCATCGCGCCGTGGTCTGTTGATGATGGTAAGCAAGCGTCGTCGGCTGCTGAACTACCTGAAGATCAGCGACTCTACCCGCTACCGCGACGTCATCGGCAAGCTCGGCATCCGCAAGTAAGCCGAAGAGACCTTGCCTTCCCACCGCACGTCATCCGAGAGAGCGATAGTGGCCTTCAGCCGTGTACCCCACATGGCCGGAGGCCTTGTTGCGTTTGTGCGCAGGCTTTGCGCAGTTGACGATTGCGATCGAGGAGCGGCATAGATGCGGAGCGCTATAGTGCGCTCTGTTTCCGTGTGCCCTCCTGTCCGGAGCCTGAGGCAGGCTCCCGCGCCCCAAAAGAAAACGAGGATGCTATGAAACAAGAAGTGAGTGTTGAGCTTGCCGGTGGCAAGCGACTGAACTTTGAAACCGGCCGCATGGCCAAGCAGGCGCCTGGCGCCGCACTGGTAAGCAGCGGGGACAATGTTGTCCTGGCAACCGCAGTGGCCGCGCCTGAGCCCCGTGAAGGTATCGATTTCTTCCCGCTGACAGTCGACTACCGCGAGTACACCTACGCCGGCGGCCGTATCCCGGGCGGCTTCATCAAGCGTGAAGGCCGGCCCAGCGAGAAGGAAGTGCTGACCTGCCGCCAGATCGACCGGCCCATCCGTCCATTGTTCCCGGAGAACTTCCGCAACGAGACGCAAGTGATCGCGCTGGTGATGTCCGCGGACAAGGAAAACGATCCGGACGTGCTGGGCATCAACGGTGCATCCGCAGCGTTGACCCTCTCTGACATTCCGTTCAATGGCCCGGTCGGCGCAGTGCGCGTGGGCCGCGTGGATGACCAGTTTGTCATCAACCCCACCTATGAAGAGCGCAAGGTAAGCACCCTGAACATCATGGTCGTCGGCACCAAGGACGGCATCGTGATGGTGGAGAGCGGATCGAAGGAAGTCAGCGAAGAGCTGGTGTTTGACGCGATCGAGTTCGGCCACGGTGAGGTGAAGAAGATTTGCGCCGCCATCGATGAGCTGGTTGCGAAGGCCGGCAAGCCGAAGCGCAACCTGACTCCGATTGAGACCGATCACGCATATGCCGCAGCACTTGAAGCCAAGGCGGGCAATCGCCTGCGCGATGCGCTGGACACCAAGACCCATGCGAAGGCTGATAGCTATGCGCGGGTGAAGCAGATCAAGGACGAGCTGGCCAAGGAGCTGCCGCCGGATCAGCCCGATGCGAAGAAGAAGCTGGCCAAGTACTACGAGCTGCTGCGTGAGAGCATCTTCCGCGATCAGGTGACGAAGGATCGCGTGCGGCCGGATCGCCGCGCCTTTGACGAGATTCGCCAGATTACGATTGAGACCGGCGTGCTGCCACGCACCCACGGCTCGGCTCTGTTTACGCGTGGTGAGACGCAGGCACTGGTCACCGTTACCCTGGGCACGACCGACGATCAGCAGCGCCTGGAGAGCTACCAAGGCGAGCAGAAGAAGCGGTTGATGCTGCACTACAACTTTCCGCCATTCTCCGTTGGCGAGACGGGCCGCATGACTGGCGTAGGCCGGCGCGAGATTGGCCACGGTGCCCTGGCAGAGCGAGCGATTGCTGGTGTATTGCCGAGCCCGGATGAGTCGCCCTATACCTTCCGCATCGTCTCCGACATTCTGGAGTCGAACGGATCGTCTTCGATGGCCAGCATTTGCGGCGCCAGCCTGGCGCTGATGGATGCCGGCGTTCCGTTGAAGGGCTCGGTCGCTGGTGTGGCCATGGGTCTGGTGAAGGAGGGCGACGAGTACGCCATCCTGACCGACATCGCCGGCGCCGAAGATCACTACGGCGACATGGACTTTAAGGTAGCCGGTACGCGGCAGGGCATCACAGCGCTGCAGATGGACATCAAGATCAGCGGCATCACTGGGCAGATCATGCGTGAGGCGCTGGAGCAGGCGCGTCGCGGAAGGCTCTTCCTGCTGGACAAGATGGATGCGGAGCTGCAGACAGCACGCGAGACACGTTCGAAGTTTGCGCCGCGCATTCACACGCTGATGATTCCTACCGACAAGATCCGCGATCTGATCGGACCGGGCGGCAAGGTGATTCGCGGCATCATCGATGCGACGGGCGTGAAGATCGATGTGGATGACACAGGACGCGTGAATGTGTCATCGAGCGACGAGGTCGGCCTGACCAAGGCGCTGGGCATGATCAGCGACCTGACCGCAGTGCCGGAAGTAGGGAAGACCTACCTCGGCAAGGTGGTGCGCCTGGCAGAGTTCGGCGCATTCGTCGAGATCTTCCCGGGCACCGATGGTCTGCTTCACGTAAGCGAGATCGCCGAGCATCGCGTGAAGGATGTGAAGGACGAGCTGCACGAGGGTGACCAGGTGCTGGTAAAGGTGCTGGGCATTGAAGGCAATCGCATCAAGCTGTCGCGCAAGGCACTCCTGAAGGAGCAGCGCCAGAAGCTTGGCCTGCCCGAAGCTGGAGCAGAAGGCGGCGAGTCTGGCAGCGATACGACGCCGCGGCCACCACGCGCCGAGCGGTCCGAACGGCCTGAGCGAACAGAGCGGCCGGAACGCGCCGAGCGCACGGAACGCCAGCCCGCTTCGAACGCCAGCACCATCATGATCGAGGGTGGTGAGGAGTTCGAAGAATCGGACGAAGAAGGCGGCGAAGAAGACGAGCCGAACTTCAACCGCGCCGATGGCGCCCCAGCCACCGAGGGCGTCGCTGAGAAGAACGGAGCGCCCACTGGTGGTGACCCGCGCCGGCGCCGGCGCGGTCGTGGTGGCCGTGGTGGCCGTGGACCGGGTAGTGGCGGTCCTGGTGGTGGTGGTTCCGGCAGTGGTGGCGGTGCGGGACGCCGCTAGAAACGATAAGGGCTACGCGGTCAGCGTAGCCCTTCTTCATTGCCCACTATGCGCCGCCATCTGCCCATCCTGGCCTGGTTCGCGCTCGCCCTGTTGTGGGGGTCGGAGTGGATACTGATTGCGTCCCTTCCTGCGGAACCGCCGCTGCTCTTTCTCAGCCTTCGCTACGCACTCGCATCGTTGCTCTTGCTGCCTTGGGCAATACGCAGCCATGTGTGGCATCAATCACTGCGCCAGATTGTTAACATCGCGTCGGTCGGCGCAGGACTCCTCGCGCTGCCGCAGATTATGGTGGTGATTGCCGCACACGGCATCTCGCCGGCATGGTCACTGCTCTCCCTGGCAGCAGTGCCCGTCTTTCTTGCCGTTGGTGGACATGGCGAGATCACCACTGCGGTCTGCGGGTTTGCCGGCGTGGTGTTGCTGGTAGCGAACAGCCTGACCATCCATCCGGCGCAGCTGCCCTGGCTGCTTTGCCCGCTGGGCGCAGCCATGATTCTGTCCTTTACCTTGGCGCATGCCTTCGCCATGCGGCAGGACTTGCGCGCGTCGTCACTGGGCAGCGTATTGTTCGTGCAATGCGTTGTCGCGACGGTGCTCACAGCTGCGGCAGCAGCGGCATTGGAGCGCACGCCGCTGGCGTGGTCCGGTGCGGTGGTTGGCGGGTTGTTGGGCAGCGCACTGATTGCAACTGCGGTTGCTTACATTTTCTTCTACTGGCTGCTGTTGCAGCTTGGTCCTGAGAAACTCGGCATGCTGCAGTGGGTGCAACTACTGGTCGCAGTGGCAGAGTCGGCTATGTTGACGCGGGTGCGGCCTGGCTGGGAGTTCCTGGCCGGCGTACTGCTGATAGGTATCGCGCTCCGCCGCGCGTTTCTCACCTCCGAAGATGAACGGGGAGTGATGCTTCAGATTACCCGTTAAAAACAGGGGTTCTCTGGTAGTTCAACCACGGCGTGGACTGGAGTACACTGCTGCCGTGGCTGCGTCCATTTACATCGTTGTCGAGGGCGAAGATCCGGGCTTCGATATCTTCGTGAACGGCCGCGCCCTCGCCAGAAACGAGGACGCGCTGGAGCGGTTGGCGCAAAAGCTGGCAGTGCGCCCCATCCTGGATTTCTTCTCAGCCGATGAGAATTCGATGGCCCTGCTGTTGGAAGAGGGCGCGGGTGATCCGGAGTGGGCGAAGACTCTGCCACCGCCGCAATGGTTTGCTGCGGAAGATGGGCTGATCACCCTGTGCACATTGATTGACTTTCTGCGCGAGAATCCCGTGGCTCTGGGCACCGAGACCGGGCAGGTGCTGAAAGAGATTGAAGAGTTTGAACGCGTGCTGCGCAAGACCGCGCAGCGCCGGATGCGCTGGCAGCTCGCCGTGAGTTGGCGCTAACGCAATTCTCCTGCAGGTGTAGACCTTCCATCGGCAGCTCCCACGCCGAGATACTCTTCGTGGTCCTAAAGCATCAGGGGAATTGCTTTAAAGGGCCCCGCGGATCTTTGCTTTCGTTACCTTGTCAGCCCTTCCAGGCACCGAGCAGTCGCCGCAGAACAATCAGTTCGCCCACGTGGTAGTTGGTGTGGTCCGCAGCCAGCAGCACCTCGCGCAGCAGCGTCTCTCCATGCTTGCCCCAGGGCACGGCGGAGTAGAGATTGCTGTCGGGCTTGGTGACAAGTTCCTCGAAGATCTTCAGATCCGCGTGGATTGCCTGAATCGATTGCTGCCAGGAGTCCCCATCAGGAGGTGCGGACTGCTTCGGCCAGTAGGCTGCAGGCCACTCCTGCGCGACGTACTCGGAGTTGGAGACGAAGTCGAGCAGGTCGCGTAGAACGATGCGGATGTGTTCAAGGATCTGCCATGCGGAATACGGCAGTTTCCCGGGCCGCTCGCCCGCCCGCTCGATGGGGAACTTCGCGACGGCATCGGCAAACGTCGCGTGTGCCTGTCCGCCACGAAGAAGCGCCGCCAACTGCTGTCTTAACACTTGATCATTTGTGTCTGCCACTCGATTTCCCCCTTCAGGGTCTGATGCGCATGGCGAACCTTACGATGCGAGAGGCCCGAGGCTTCTAGACGGCTTCGCTTAGTAGCGGGCGTTCGGGGCTCGGAACTGCTTGGAATCGCCAGTACCGAGACGCTTCGAGACAGAGAAGTACATACGCCGCGTACTCGTATCGCGGCTGGACCATTGGACTAATGGCAATCATCATCAGGTAAAGCCACAGCAGATAAGTAGCTGAGTGACGAAGCCGCAGCTTGCCAGAAATCAGAAGGATCGCAAATAACGAAGTCACAAGTAAGCAGTGAAGATTCGTGAATATTTGATCGAACCAGTTAGTAAAGGGTTCGCCCGGATAGTCGCGCACGAAGTACCACGGAGTAATGAAGTGGCCAGTGAGGCCCATAATCATTTTCGGAATCACGACCAGAGGGAAGCCAAATTTAGCCTGGATCTTATCCAGAATGAGGATGGTGTTGCCGGCTTGCGCTTGCACCAGCAAAGCCTGAAAAAACGACGGCACCAAGCGATCAATCAGCGCGTAAGCGACGGTGAATCCCATCAGTGTTACCAGCAGACCGATGCGGCGGTTCTTGCGAAATGGAGAGAGCCGCGACTCATATGCGAGAAATAGCAGCAGGATCAGCGTTTGTTGCCAACGTGCCATTAATGAGAGTGAAAGCGCCGCGAGCAGGAGTAACAGCCGATAGTGCCTAGCGCGGGTGTAGGCAACGAAATACACGATGCTGGCAAGGGCGAAAATCTCCTTATTCAGGGTCGTCAGTGATGAGATGAAGAGAGGATTCGCCATGGTAAGCAGGAGGAACGTCGAGCGATCAAACTCGGGCATGATCCGCATCAGCCAAAGGCAACTTCCAAACAGGATGCAGTTGAAAAGCATGACGTTGAATTCGGTGCGGAGGGCAAGTGCCTGAAGTACTGGCCCGAAGAGGTTGGCCGAAATCGTTATCTCAGGAATATCTCCCACATCCCGGTTCGCTCTGAGACCTGAGATGGCCCAATAGGTTGCTGAATCCGCCGCAATGTTGGGCTGAAACGGAAAGTCGGCAACCGGAGTGATCGTCTCGAACAGAAGTCCGAGGCAGAAGAAGAGATATAGGACGAATAGCCCAATGACAATCCACACGCGGACTGGCCGCGGGGAAAGCAGGCGCGGGGTCGCGAGTGGGGGAATGATCTCCATTGGCACCTGTGACAAGTTTATCTTCAGAAGCCAATCCTCTTACGTGCCGTTCCAACGAGGGCGCACCCTCACGGCACAAGATCAGAGAAATGGCCAATACGTGCCCCAGTCGGTCTGCACAGGCGGTTGAAATGGAAAGTCTGCGGCCGGTGCTACGGCTGCTGCTGATTCTGAGCTCTGCATGAGTTCAAGGCGGAGTTGGCGCTGCACGCCACGCCACGCTAAAAGGACTCGGTGGCGACCGCCTCCCGCTTGCTGGCAAAGATGTTGCCCATGCGCCGTATCTCCGCCCCCACGCCGCGCAGTTTTTCTTCGATGCGCTCGTAGCCGCGGTCGATGTGGTAAACGCGATCGAGGATGGTCTCGCCCTCGGCCACCATTGCCGCCAGCACCAGGGACGCTGAAGCGCGGAGGTCCGAGCACATGACAGCGGCAGAGGACAGCGGGGTCTTGCCGCGGATGGTCGCCGTACGACCGTCGACGCGGATGTTCGCACCCATCCGGGCTAACTCCTGCACGTGCATGAAGCGGTTCTCAAAGATGTTCTCGACGACCACTGAGGTTCCTTCTGCCTGGGTCGTCAGCGCCATGTACTGTGCCTGCATGTCGGTGGGGAAGCCGGGGTACTCCTCGGTAGTGATGTCTGCGCCGCGCAGGTTGCCCTCGCTGCGCACGCGGATGGAATCGCCTTCCACATCCAGCCGTACGCCGCACTCCTGGAGTTTGCCGATGAGAGAGGCCAGATGGGCTGGATTGCACTGGGTCACCCGCAGGTCGCCGCCAGTGATTGCCCCGGCCACCAGGAATGTACCCGCCTCAATGCGATCCGGATTGATGCGGTGCCGCGTCCCGTGCAGCTTTTCGACGCCTTGCACGCGGATGGTGCTGCTGCCCGCGCCTTCTATCTGTGCCCCCATGGAGACCAGCATCGCCGCCAGATCGGTGACCTCTGGTTCGCGCGCGCAGTTCTCCATCACCGTCTCGCCGTCTGCCAGCACCGCGGCCATCAGCAGGTCTTCAGTTCCGGTGACAGTGATCCTGTCGAACAGGATGTGGGCACCCTTCAGCCGGTCGGTCCGGGCCTCCAGGTAGCCATGCTCCTGGGTGATGACAGCGCCCATCGCTTCCAGGCCTTTGATGTGCAGGTCGATCGGCCGGCCGCCGATGGCGCAGCCACCCGGCATGGCGACGCGTGCGATGCCGGTGCGAGCAATCAGTGGTCCCAGCACCAGGGAGGAGGCGCGCATGGTCTTGACGATTTCGTACTTGGCGACCGGATCGGAGAGCACACGGCAGGAGATGGAGGTGCGATGCTGGGCGCGACCATAACCCAGTTCCACCTCCGCACCCATGGAGACCAGCAACTTCCGCTCTGTCTCAATGTCGCGCACCTGCGGGATGTTCTCGAGGACGACCTCGTCCTCGGTAAGAATGGCGGCAGCCATGCAGGGCAGGGCGGAGTTCTTTGCGCCCGAGACACGGATCGAACCGAGCAGCGGGTTGCCGCCGCGAATCACGAACTTTTCCATGGGGATGCTGTCTACCTCACAAGAGAAGAAGCGCTGATGGAGACATTTCCTGCCGCTGTGCAGTGCGGAGATAGTCTCTAATGGCTCTTTCCTAAAGAAGGCCACCAGAGCAATCCCCGGTCCCTGCACGGCTACAGAAAATTGCTCTCGTGTTCAGGATGACACGTCAGCGGCATGCTGGAAAGTAGCGCTTTGGTCGCATACCGCCTTCCCAGAGACTGCCGGGCGCGCAGGCCCTCGTGGACAAAGAAGAGCCGCCCGCAGGCGGCTCTGAGAGGGGTGCTGGGATCGAGCGGGGTCAGAGTTCGAGGACGGTGTCCTCAATGGCCAGCCGGACGTTGCCATCCGCTCTGCCCAGGCGGCGAACCGCCTCCGGCTTGTCGACGCCGGCCTTGAGCATGACCAGCGCAGTCGGAACACTCTTGCCGGCGGATTTGATGGTTTGCACTGCCTTCTCGCGGTCGATGTTGCAGGCGCGCATCAGCACGTTGATGCCACGCTCCACCAGCTTGGCATTGTGCATGTTCACGTTCACCATCATGTTTTCGTAGACGTACCCCAGCCTCGTCATGGCGCCGGTGGTGATCATGTTGGTGATCATTTTCTGGGCTGTGGCGGCCTTCATACGCGTGGAACCGGAGATGACCTCCGGCCCTACCTCAGCGACGATGGTGATCTCTGCCGCGGCGGCCAGTGGCGTCTCCTGGTTGCAGGTGATGGCGGCGGTGTGGGCGCCACGGCTGCGCGCATACTCCACGGCTCCAACCACATAGGGAGTGCGTCCGGAGGCGGATAGGCCGACGACGATGTCCTTGCGGGTGGGCCGGCGGCGCGCAATGTCCCGCTGTCCCAGCTCAGGAGAGTCTTCGTTGACCTCGACTGCGGAAGCGACTGCTTTGGGACCACCGGCGACAATGTACTGCACAGACTGTGGCGGGGTGGCGTAGGCCGGGGGACACTCCGATGCGTCCAGCGCAGCAATGCGTCCGCTCGAACCGGCAGCGACATAGATGAGGCGTCCGCCATCCCGCAGGCAGCGCGCGACCGTGTCGATGACCAGCGCGATCTCCGGCAGCGCTTTCTTTACCGCACCTGCGATCTTGCTGTCTTCGTGGTTGATGATCCTGGCGATCTCCAGCGCGGACTTGGTGTCAAATCCTTGCGAGGCGGAGTTCGCACTCTCTGTCATCAGATCGTGCAGATCCCCATTCGGGGCGTGCTGTGCTCCGTCATCATCGTCAGGAGTTGTCATGCGGGTCGCAGGTGTCAGGGTGGCCATGAGTGTTCTTCTTATTTTACCGCTCGCGCACCGTTGGCGACTGAACAAAATGCGCCGTCATCGTTACTGGGATAGTGACTAACGCTCAAGGCGGACGCAATCGAGGACGCGTTTTCGCGTGACCCGCCGTTCATCCGTTAGAAGCCCAGCTCGGCACGCAATGTGTTATGGAAGTGCGGGCGGAGTGTGCGAATGGCCTGGTTTCGACGATCCGGCCAGGTGCGGTTGGTGAGCAGCACAACAGCCACACCAGCGTCGAGATCGATCCACAATGAGGTGCCGGTGAAGCCCAGATGACCGATGGAGTGCTTCGAGAAGCGTGTGCCAGATGAGGAAGGGAAAGACACGGTATCCCAGCCAAGCGCGCGCGAACTGTCTGCTGGATGACGCACCGGCGTCGCGAACAATTCCACTGTCGCGGTGTTGAAGAGGCTGTGACCGTTTGCGTCCTGGCCGCCACGCACAATACACGCGGCTAAGCGAAGGCAGTCCAGCGCATCGGTAAACAATCCGGCGTGTCCGCTCACCCCTCCCATGGTCCAGGCGTTTTCGTCGTGCACTTCACCCTGGATGACGCGACGGCGGAACTCGCGATCAATCTCTGTTGGCGGAATCGTCAGGCGGGCATCGTCAGGCGGGCAATAGCCGGTCGCATACATGTTCAACGGGGCGAAGATCTCGCGCCTGCAGAAGAGATCGAGTGGTTCGCCAGCCACTTGTTCCAGTATTGCGCCCAGCAGCATGAAGCCGATGTCCGAGTACTCTGCTTTTGCTCCCGGATCGGCGATCAGCAGCTGGCGCATACAGAGTTCGAGGATTCCGCTCCGGTCGCTGGCCTCTTCAAACAGCCGTCCGTAGCCGGGCAGGCCCGAAGAGTGATCGAGCAGCATGCGGACGGTGACCGCGCCGCGCCGCTTGTCATGCGGGTGCGCAGTCAGGAAGCCGGGTAGCAACTCGCCCACTGGCTGATCGAGCTGAAGCAGTCCCCGGTCGTAGAGCAGCATGGCGGCCGGAGTCGCAGCCATCACCTTGGTGAGGCTGGCCGCGTCGTAGCGAGTCTCGAGTTGCACTGCGGCCGCGTCCTGCTCATAGCGGAAGCGGCCGACCGCCTGATGCGCACATAGCTGCCCGGCAGCGTAAGCTGCGTAGGCGCAACCCGGAAACACGTGGTCGCGCACCGCCTGCTCCAGCAGTGCTGTGGTCTCTGGCAGAGCCGATTGCGAATGTTCGGCAGATTCCTGGTTCGTCATAGATTTCGGCCGGGCAAGTCTACATTGAGACTTGTAACGATCTTGCCATGCCCAAACCGAAGACCTGCGGTGGGAATCCGCTATCGCGGCGTGGCTGCCTCCGTCTATAACCAGTGTGGCGAAGGAGATGGAGGCAGCACCATGACCAGAATCAGTCCAAGTCTGAGCAACGCATGGAGACGAAGAGCGGACACGCGCGCGTCTGCGGTCTGCGGCTTCCTCCTCTTGACCGTCTGCGCAGTCCAGGCACAGCAGACGAGCATGCCGGCTGCTGCGACGCAGTCGGGCGCTGCCGATTCTTCGAACTTGGGTACCGGAGAAGCACCACCCAGCAGCCCATCCTATACCGTACCCGCCGGCACAAAGGTCCTGCTCTCGCTCAAGAGCGGGGTGAATACCAAGACCGCGCACCCGGGCGATGGCGTCTACCTGGTCTCGACCTTTCCCGTGATCGTGGGCTCCCATGTTCTGGTCCCTGCCGGCGTCTATGTACAAGGAATGGTCGATCAGGTGGAGCGCCCGGGACGGGTGCATGGCCGTGCCAAGCTGCTGATGCACTTCACCACCATGATCTTTCCCAACGGCCAGGTGGTTGGGATTCCCGGCAGTGTGAACAACCTTCCCGGTTCGAACGGGCCGAAGGTGAAAGGCGGCGAGGGCACTATCGAGCAGGCGAGCAACAAGGGCCGTGGCGCAGCCAACATTGGCAAGGGCGCAGAGATAGGCGCGACTGGAGGCGTGATCGGCGGCGTGGCCAGCGGAAGCCCTGGTACCGGTGCGGCCATAGGCGGACTGGCTGGCGCGGCGGGCGGGCTCATCTATACACTTTTGACGCGAGGTGACGAAGTCGTCATTCCCGAGGGCACTACGCTGGAGATGGTGATGCAGCGCCCACTGGTGCTTGAGGCATCGCAACTGGAGGGGATTAACGACGTGCGCGGCAAGCCACAATACGTTCCGGCCGGAGCGCAACCGCTGCCGCTCCCCAAACCAGGGCATGTGCTGTGCCCGCCGGGTAGTCTGGGATGTGGCTGATGTCCGACCACGCCTACAGCGAGCGCCGCAGGCAGCGAGCCATCGCGGCCTGGGCACGCGACATCGTCATCTCGCTTGCCGTCGCCTTCTTCGTCATCACCTTTCTCTACCAGCCGGTGCGGGTGGAGGGGACCAGCATGCTGCCCCGGCTGCAGGACCAGGACCGCATCTTCATCAATAAGTTCGTCTATCACTTTGAGCAGATCAGCCGTGGCGATGTAGTGGTCTTCTACTATCCGCGCGATCCGGAGAAGAGCTACATCAAGCGAGTGATCGCTGTGCCCGGCGATGAGATGCGCGTGGATGATGGGCGCGTGTACGTGAACGGCGCGCAGGTGCCGGAACCGTATGTGCCGCCGCGCTTTCGCGATGCGCGCTCCGTCTCGCCCATCCTGCTGCCGTCCAACAACTATTACGTGATGGGCGATCATCGCTCCATCTCCAGCGACAGTCGTGACTTTGGTCCGGTGGACCGCAGCTTCATCTATGGCAAGGCAGCCTTCGTCTACTGGCCCACGGCGAAGATGCGCGTGGTCGAGTAGCACAAGCCCCACACGGCAGGGCCGCGCATCCGGACCGCAAAACTGCTAACATCGGTTGAATCCACCCCATGGAGCAGCGATGCAGGCCATCCTTGCGCTCGAAGACGGGCGCATCTTCCGCGGTGAGAGCCACGGCGCAGCCGTAGAACGCGCGGGAGAAGTTGTTTTCAACACCTCCCTTACCGGCTATCAAGAAATCTTCACCGATCCCTCCTACGCCGGCCAGATCGTAGTCCTGACTAACCCGCAGATCGGCAATTACGGGACCAACAGCGGCGATAATGAGGCGCAGCGGCCCTACATCGAAGGCCTGGTGACGCGGGAGTTCTCGCCCATCAGCTCCAATTGGCGCTCAGAGCAAGTTGTAGACGAGTACATGGAGCGGCACGGCGTCCCCGTGATCTCCGAGATTGATACGCGCGCGCTGGTGCGTCACCTACGTAATCAAGGATCACTGCGCGGCGTTATCGCGAGCGGCGACGTCGAGGCTGACTCGCTTGTAGCAAAGGCGAAGGCGCTGCGCAAGATGGACGGGACCGACCTGGCCAGCGTTGTCTCCACTAAAGAGAGCTACGGCTGGGACAGCGACCATCCCGGCAACGCAGTGGCTGGAATGATGAGCGAGCCCCCGCCCTGCAACCTGCATGTGGTGGCCTACGACTACGGCATCAAGCACAACATTCTGCGCATGCTGACGCGCGAGGGCTGCCGCGTGACCGTGGTGCCGGCGCAGACCTCTGCTGAGGATGTGCTGGCCCTCAAGCCGGAGGGGATCTTCCTTTCGAATGGGCCCGGTGATCCCGAGCCGCTGCACTACGCGCATGAAAACATCCGCCAGCTTGCCGGCAAGAAGCCGATCTTTGGCATCTGCCTCGGCCATCAGCTTATCGGGCTCGCGCTGGGAGGCAAGAGCTACAAGCTGAAGTTTGGCCACCACGGTGGCAACCATCCCGTGCAGCAGACCGGTACCGGCAAGATTGAGATCACTGCGCACAATCACAACTTCGCCATCGATCCGGACTCGCTGAAGCAGAGCGAAGTCGAGCTGACCCATGTCGACCTGAACGACAACACGCTGGAAGGGCTGCGGCATCGTTCGCTGCCGCTGTTCAGCGTGCAGTACCACCCGGAGGCCAGTCCAGGCCCGCACGACTCGCACTATCTGTTTCAGGACTTCCGCCGGATGATGGATGAGTTCAAGCAGTGAGCGCGACACTGCGCCTCCGGACATGCCTGCTGGCGGGCGTTGTGACCGCGTTTGCTTTTGGGCAGGTGGCCGATGCCCAGGTGCGCGGCAGCGCTGGCGGATTGCATGATGGCACGCCGGACAAACAGACGATGGCGTATGTCGCAAGCTGTCTCGGCGGAGCGCCACCGCGTCCGACGGAACTGTATGCGCGGGGCGGCTGGTTTCGGACGGACGATCTGCGCGAGCAGATGCGGGAGCATAACGGCAACCTGGAAGGCGTTGCGATAGTGTGGCGGCACACAGCGCCTCGCGGGCCTGCATACCCGGGCGCCGTCTACCAGTGGAATCACGACCTCGAATTCAATCGCGATGTGATTGCCTGCCTGGATGCGCAGGGCAGAGTAACGCGGTCGCAGAGCCGCTACACGCCTGCCGGCTCCGAACGGAAGCAGCGTTGGACCTACATTCACACGGTGGCGGCGAACCCGCATGACCATGGAAATCACCAGGGAACGCCGCATGGCTCAGGCCGTTTCACCGATGCGCAGGGGCATCCCATGGGTCGCCCTCACCTCACAACAGAAGATCAGGACTTCATCGCCGGAGAGCGCGTCTTCCATCAGTGGAAAGACTTCGACTTCGCCAGCCTGGTCGACGCCCCGCAGCGGTAAAAGGGGCATCAGTAAGAGAGAGATATGCCACGCAGAAATGACATCCAGAAGATCCTGGTCATCGGCTCCGGGCCGATTGTGATCGGGCAGTCGGCAGAGTTCGACTACTCCGGCACCCAGGCAGTGAAGGCGCTGCGCGCCGAAGGCTATGAGGTGGTGCTGGTGAACTCCAACCCGGCCACTATCATGACCGATCCGGAGTTGGCCGATCGCACCTACATCGAGCCGCTGACGCGCGAGTATGTGGAAGAGATCATCCGCGTTGAGTCTGCGATGATGGCCGGCCCCGACGGGAAGCGCAAGGGCAAGTTCGCGCTGCTGCCCACGGTCGGCGGACAGACCGCGCTGAACCTTGCCGTCGATCTGGCGGATGAAGGCATTCTCGACAAGTATGACGTGGAGTTGATTGGGGCCAAGCTGGAAGCCATCAAGAAGGCGGAAGACCGGCTGCTGTTCAAGGACGCGATGCAGAAGATTGGCTTGGACATGCCCCGCTCCTCGCTGGTGAACAATATCCGCGATGGGCTTGACTTCGCCTCGAAGATTGGCTTTCCAGTGGTCATCCGGCCTTCGTTCACGCTGGGTGGCTCGGGGGGTGGCATCGCCTACAACCGCGAAGAGCTGATGGAGATTCTCTCCCGCGGTCTCGATCTGTCGCCGGTGCATGAATGTCTGATCGAAGAGTCGGTGCTCGGCTGGAAGGAGTTTGAGCTTGAGGTGATGCGGGATCTGGCGGATAACGTCATCATCATCTGCTCCATCGAGAACATGGACCCAATGGGCGTCCACACGGGCGATTCAATCACCGTGGCGCCTGCCCAGACGTTGACGGACCGCGAGTACCAGGCGATGCGCGATGCCGCGATCCGTGTCATCCGCGAGATCGGAGTGGAGACGGGCGGCTCAAACGTGCAGTTCGCCGTGCATCCGCAGACCGGGCGCATGACGGTGATTGAGATGAACCCGCGCGTTTCGCGCTCTTCTGCGCTGGCCTCGAAGGCGACTGGGTTTCCCATCGCGAAGATCGCAGCCAAACTGGCGGTTGGCTACACGCTCGATGAGATTCCGAACGACATCACGCGCAAGACGCCGGCCTGCTTTGAGCCGACTATCGATTACGTGGTGGTGAAGATTCCCAAGTGGCAGTTCGAAAAATTTCCCGGCGCGGACGAGACGCTGGGCCCGCAGATGAAGTCTGTTGGCGAGGTGATGGCCATTGGCCGCACCTTCAAGGAAGCGATGATGAAGGCGCTGCGCTCGCTCGAGACGGGCAAGCGCGTTGGCTCCGAGGCGATCGAACCGCGCCGCCTAACCCAGCGGCTGGTGACGCCGCAGCCAGAGCGGTTGAACTATATTCGCTACGCCTTCCGCATGGGGCAAAGCGTGCGCGATGTGGCGCGCATTACCACCATGGACCCATGGTTCCTGTATCAGATCAAGGAGATTACCGACACTATCACGCAACTCTCCAACAGCATCGCGGCGACGATTGATCCAGCGCTGTTGCGCAAGGCCAAGCGCATGGGCGTCTCTGACGCGCGCATCGCTGAGGGCTGGAATCTTACCGGCACGGCGGGCCTGGAGCAGGTGCGAGACCTGCGACTGCGGCATGGACTGAAGCCAGTGTTCAAGCTGGTCGATACCTGCGCGGCAGAGTTTGAGAGCGAGACGCCGTACCTCTATTCCACCTACGACGAAGAGGATGAGGCGCCACCGACAGCACGCCGCAAGGTGATCATCCTTGGGTCGGGGCCGAATCGCATTGGGCAGGGGATTGAGTTCGACTACTGCTGCTGCCACGCCGCCTTCGCGCTGAAGGAAGACGACTACGAGACGGTGATGGTGAACTGCAATCCGGAGACCGTCTCTACCGACTACGACACTAGCGACCGCCTCTACTTCGAGCCGCTGACGTTTGAAGACGTGCTGACCATCTACGAACGAGAGAGCGCAGGCGGTGCCGAGGTCGGCATGATTGTGCAGTTCGGCGGGCAGACGCCGCTCAACCTGGCACTGCCGCTGAAGCACGCGGGCGTGCGTATTCTGGGGACGTCGCCAGAGTCGATCGACCTGGCCGAGGATCGCAAGCAGTTTGGCGCGCTGCTGGAGCGGCTGAACATTCCGCAACCCCCTGGCGCAATGGCGACCAGCGTGGAAGAAGCACTGGCCGGAGCAGAGCGCGTGGGCTACCCGGTCCTGGTGCGGCCCAGCTATGTGCTGGGCGGCCGCGCTATGGTAATCGCCTATGACGCGGAGGCCATCCGCCGCTACATGGCGGAGGCAGTCGAGTACTCGCAGGACCGGCCGGTGCTGATCGATCACTTCCTGGAGTCTGCCGTCGAAGTGGATGTGGACGCGTTGTGCGATGGCAAGGATGTAGTGATCGCCGGCATCATGCAGCACATCGAAGAGGCGGGAATTCACTCCGGGGATTCCTCCTGCGTGCTGCCCTCGGTCGACCTGCCGGCCCAGACGCTTGATACCATTCGCAGTTATGCACGGCAGCTTGCACTCGCGCTGGACGTGCGTGGGCTGGTCAATCTGCAGTTCGCCATCCAGCGCGGGCGGCAGAAGGGCGAGCCGGATCGTGTCTTCGTCATCGAGGTGAATCCACGCGCGTCGCGGACGGTGCCCTATGTTTCAAAGGCAACGGGTGTGCCGCTGGCAAAGATCGCTTCGCGGCTGATGACGGGCCGCACGCTGGCGGAGCTTTTGCCGGAGCAGGTGCAAAGCAGGCGTGATCTCGATACCGGCACCTATTACTACGTGAAGTCGCCAGTCTTTCCCTGGAACAAGTTTCCTGGCGTCGACACGGTGTTGGGACCGGAGATGCGCTCCACTGGCGAGGTGATGGGCGTGGCCGACAACTTTGGCGAGGCCTTCGCCAAGGCGCAGCTCGCAGCCGGCCAGCGTTTGCCCATGCGCGGAACCGTCTTCTTCAGCGTGAACGATCGCGACAAGGAAGGTCTGGCGACGCTGGCGCGCGAGTATGTCGAGCTGGGCTTCAAACTGGTAGCCACGCATGGCACGGCAGAGATTCTGGAGCGTGCCGGGTTGCCCACCGAGCGCGTCCATAAGGTGAAGGAAGGGCGACCGAATGTGGTGGACTTGATCAAAGGCGACGGGGTGCAGCTCATCATCAATACGCCGCACGGACAGGACACCTTCTTCGATGAGAAGGCGATCCGCCGCGCCGCTGTGACGCAGCGCATTCCGACCATCACCACCATGGCCGCCGCACGTGCTGCTGCAGAGGGCATCGCCGCCTTACAGCGTGAGCGCACGCAGGTGGAAGCACTCCAACACCTGCACGCAGCCCGTGCTTCCGAAGCGCGTATTCCTGTGGTGCGTGCATGAGTGGCCAACATGCTGGTTGAAGGCATCTTCGCTGCGATCCCGACGCCGTTCCATGCCGACGGCAAGCCGCACTGGCACCACATGGAGCGCAGCGTGGAGCGCTACTGCCGTACACCGTTGGCTGGGCTGGTGGTGCTGGGCTCGACCGGCGAAGCCGTAATGCTGAGCGATGTGGAGACGCACGATGCGCTGCGTGTGGCGGCGCATGCGGCCACGCCGGATCGTGTGCTGATCGCCGGCGTTGGCCGCGAAAGCCTGGCGGAGACACTCCGGTTGATCGATATTGCAGAATCGCTGAGTTATGACGTGGCGTTGGTGCGCACGCCGCACTTCTACCGGCCCCAGCTGCACCGATCCCCGACGCGGGCAGCCGAGATGCTGAACTACTACCGCATGGTGGCTGATCAATCGCCGCTGCCGGTCATGCTCTACAGCGTACCGCCGTATACAGCCTATGACCTGCCGGTTGAGGTCATCGCAGAGCTTGCAGCCCATCCCAACATCCTCGGCATCAAGGATTCCAGCGGTAAGCCGGAGCGGATTGCGCAGATCGTGCAGACGACGGCGGATGCCCCGCGCCGTACGGTAACCGTGACAGCGACATTCAGCGCGGTTACCGGCCGCATGCTGGCGGCCCAGGCAGAGGCGGCGGGGCTTGCCGCTTCGCTGCTGCCCGCCGATGCAGTGCTTACCGGCGTCGCCTATGCCGCGACCATGCCTCCGCCGGTCATCAAGACGCGCACCCGCGAGGCTGGCTTCCAGGTTTTGTGCGGTTCCGCGCAGACGTTGTTGCCCTCGCTGGCAGCAGGCGCAGTTGGCGGCGTGCTGGCCATGGCTGCCTTTGCTCCACAGGCCTGCGCTGAGATCTACATGGCATGGAAGGATCGCGATGCTGGGCTGGCCGAAGAAAAGCAGCAGCGCGTGGTCAGCGCCGCGACAGCCATCTGCGGCAGCATGGGGGTTCCGGGCATCAAGTACGCCTGCGAGTTGAATGGATACTATGGCGGCTCGCCCCGGCTGCCATTGCTGCCGCTGACCGGCGCGGAGCGCGCAGAGGTAGAGGCGCTGCTGGCCGACATCCGCCAATAGCGGGGGCCCGCTCACTTCGGCTGGCTGGCTACCCCACTCACCCGCGTCTACTCGCAGTTAACCCTGGCCCGATGAGTTGCATCGACTGTGCTGTCCTATACTTACAAGATGGCGATGGCTGCCGCGCGACCTGCATTGAGCAGGTGCGAACAGCCCGGCACGAATCGGTGTTGTGAAGGGAAATGCGCTCGATGGCAACAGGTGATGTGGCCCTGAATACCGAGCAGCCGCAGGCTGCAGCGGCCGGACCGACCGGCGAAATAGTCAACGATTTCAGTATCCAGGTGGCGACGGTCAACGGCTCCGGCTCGCAGTCTGCTAACAGCGTGCTGCTGAAGAGCCTTTTCGCGATGGGCATTCCGGTCAGCGGCAAGAACCTTTTCCCGTCCAACATCGCGGGGCTGCCCACTTGGTACACCATACGCGCCAGCAAACACGGCTACGTGGCGCGCAAGAAAGAGATCGACATCGTCGTCGCAATGAATGCGGAGACGGCAAAGGACGACGTGCTGTCGCTGCCGGCGGGCGGCGTAGCCATCCATGAGGAGTCGGCGAACCTGCAGCAGCATCGCGACGATGTTGTCTTCTATCCCGTGCCATTCGACAAGATCACCGCAGCCGTCTGCTCAGAAGCCAAGCTGCGCAAGCTGGTCAAGAACATGGTCTATGTCGGGGTGGTAGCGCAATTGCTCGAGATGGATCTGGCCACCGTAGAAGCAGCCGTGCGGCGGCAGTTTGCCAAAAAGCAGAAGGCTGCGGACCTGAACTGGTCAGCAGTGCAGGCTGGCTACGACTATGCGAAGGTCTCGCTCACCAAGCAGGACCCCTTCCGCGTGGAGCGCATGCACGCGACCGACGACAAGATCATCATCGAAGGCAATGCCGCAGCCGCGCTGGGGTGCATGTTCGCTGGCGTCACGGTAGTGACCTGGTATCCCATCACGCCGTCTTCCTCCGTAGTTGAAAGCCTGATCGACCTGCTGAAGAAGTATCGTGTGGAGCCGGATGGCAAGGCGACCTTCGCCGTGGTGCAGGCAGAAGATGAACTGGCAGCAGTGGGCATGGTGCTGGGTGCAGCGTGGACGGGTGCGCGCTCGATGACTGCGACCTCGGGCCCCGGCATCTCGCTGATGTCGGAGTTCGCGGGGCTCGGCTACTTCGCAGAAATTCCTGCCGTGATCTTCGACATCCAGCGCGTCGGTCCCTCCACCGGCATGCCGACGCGCACTGCGCAGGGCGACATCCTTACGGTTGCGCATCTGTCGCACGGCGATACGCGGCACGTGATGCTGCTGCCCGGCTCGGTCAAGGAGTGCTTTGAGCTGAGCATAGAAGCCTTCGACCTGAGCGAGCAGTTGCAGACCCCGGTCTTTGTTATGTCCGATCTCGACCTGGGCATGAACAACTGGATGACCGAACCCTTCCAGTATCCGGAGAAGCCCATGCGCCGCGGCAAGGTGTTGAGCGCCGACGACCTGCAGCGCCTGGATGGATTTGCGCGCTACCAGGATGTGGATGGCGATGGCATCGGCTACCGCACGCTGCCAGGTACGGAACATCCCAAAGCCGCGTTCTTCACCCGTGGCAGCGGCCACAACGAGCGCGCCCTTTATACAGAACGGCCCGACGAGTATCAGCAACAGATGGAGCGGCTGACGCGGAAGTACGAGACGGCACGCAGCATGATGCCGGCCCCGGTTCTGATTGCGGACGGAACGTCGAAGGTCGGCCTGATTGCGTATGGAACGACCGACTTCGCCGTGGTCGAGAGTCGTGTGCAGATGCAGACCGAATATCAATTCGAAACAGACTACATGCGCCTGCGTGCATACCCGTTCACACGGGAGGTTCACGACTTCGTGGCCGCGCATGATCGCATTTACGTTATTGAGCAGAATCGCGACGCGCAGATGCTGAGTCTGCTGAAGCTGGACCTGCCGGCGGAGGATGCAGTGAAGCTGCGCAGTGTGCGCCACTTCAACGGGCTGCCCATCGATGCGCGCAGTGTCACCGACGAACTGGTGATGCAGGAAGGAATATAAGCATGGCAACGACCGCAACACCTCCCGCACCGAAGGCGCCAAAGACCAATCGCCTGGGCCTGCAGATATTGGAGTACCGCGGCGGCAAGACGAACCTGTGCGCCGGCTGCGGCCACAACTCCATCTCAGAGCGCATTATCGACGCGTTCTACGAGATGGGCGTGCAGCCGGAGCGGGTGATGAAGCTCTCCGGCATTGGCTGCTCCTCGAAGAGTCCGGCGTTTTTCATGAGCCGCTCGCACGGCTTCAACAGTGTTCACGGCCGCATGCCTGCCGTTGCTACGGGCGCTCTGCTGGGCAATCACACCATGAAGGCCATTGGCGTTTCTGGCGATGGCGATACCGTATCCATTGGCATGGGGCAGTTCACCCACCTGCTGCGCCGCAACCTGCCGATGATCTACATCATTGAGAATAACGGCGTATATGGCCTGACCAAAGGGCAGTTCTCTGCCACCGCAGACATTGGCTCAACCTTGAAGACGGGTGTGATCAACGACCTGCCGCCTATCGATGTCTGCACGCTGGCCATTGAGTTGGGCGCAACTTTCATCGGGCGATCCTTCTCCGGCGACAAGAAGCAGTTGCTGGCCATGATCAAGGCGGCGATTGCGCACAAGGGAACAGTGCTGCTGGATGTTATCTCGCCCTGCGTCACCTTCAACGACCATGAAGGCTCCACCAAGAGTTACAAATACATGCAGGAGCACGAAGAGGCGATCTCTGAAGTAGGCTTTGTGCCGCATTTTGAAGATATCGCCGTGGAATATGACGCGGGTTCTACCTACGACGTCACCATGCACGACGGCTCCCACCTGCGGCTGCGCAAGCTGCATGATGACTACAACCCCACCGATCGCATCCACGCCGTCAGCGCACTGATGGAGGCGCAGCAGAGAGGCGAGGTGCTGACTGGCATCTTCTACGTCGACACCAGGAAGCCGAGCTTTATCGATCTGCTGAACCTGGTCGATGAGCCGCTGGGAACATTGCCCGAGTCGCGTGTCCGTCCGCCACAGTCCGTTCTTGAGGACATCATGAAGCGGATGCGCTGAACATTTCGCCGAATACGCGAAAGAAGCTGCCTATGGGCAGCCTCTTCTGTTTGTGGGCGGTGTTACGGATCAGCGTGGGGCCTGGCGTAAGTCTGTGACGCGCTCAGGTTGCGCCAGATAGGCGTAGAAGCCGTAGTGATCCTCGGAGCCGACGAAGTCGGCAAGATGCCGCACGCCTACGCCGCGCTCCGCCATGCGGCGCACATCGTCGGCGCTCAGAGGCGTGTCTTGAACCAGGAGGAACTTCGGTGCGCCCAGGGTGCGGGCCGCCAGCGCGACCCGGTCAGGAATGTCGCTCATCTCCATGCCGTCCCGCCGGTGCGCAAATTTCATGTAGGTATCCACGCAGTTGCAGTTCAGGAAGTACACCGGCTTCTGCAACTGTTCGGCGACGCCGGCGACGTTGAAGTCCGAGGAGCCAACCAGCGGAAGTGTATCGAGATGGTTCTGCCGCACCCATGCGGCGACGTTGGCGGTCTCAGAGAAGGGATGAGTCCAGGATGCTGCGAGTGAAGCGACGCCACGCAATGCGCCGATCGCGAGAAATATGTAGGCGACGCGGGAGAGGGGCCGCGTCGCCGGACCTTCTCCGCGCAGGATCCATAGTGCTACCAGGAAGCCCGCGACTGTGATGCCCCAGTGGCGTGGGTATCCGATGTACACCAGGTGCGCGAAGCTCAGCGCAAGGAAAACGACAGTTCCCATCAGCGCCAGCAGACTGGGCCGCTTGCGGAAGGTCCAGTAATATCCCGCGAGGACAAGTGGAATAAAGAGCACCTCCGCGTGGATGAAGTCGACGTCTGTGTTCCAGAACTCGTGTGGCCAGTTTGTCAGCACCGGCCACCAAGGGCCGACTGTGACATCTGTCAAGGCATGGCCGAACCGCGAAATGCTTTTTGCCTTCACGAAGAGATGACCGGTGGTGGCCCAGCTGATATCGCGTGCAGGCCATAGTGTCTGGATGGAGACGCCGACCATGGCAAGGTAAAGGGCACTGGCAATGATGATGGAGCGGGTCTTGATCGGCGCGGGAGAATGCGCTCGGCGAGTCCACCCGTGCGCGGCATACTCCAGCAGCAGCGCACCAGAGAGCATGATGCCGGTCAGGTCCGTGTTCGCCAGTGCGCCCAGCAGGAACAGGTTGCCGATGACGGCTTGCGGGCGAGACGTGCGATGCCAAGCGTACAAGAAGGCCAGCAGCAACATGGGACCGTAGGTGCGACTGAGCACCGTGTACTCAAAGGCCACGAAGTAACTAAGGAAGAGGAGCACCTTCTCCAGTCGTGTGAAGGGCGAGAGCATGCCGATCACGGCGTAGGTAGCCGCGGCGATCAGCCCGGCCACCCACTTCAAGGCGACGGGGTTGTGCGTGAACTGCGCGGGTATCCAGAGGAGGAAGTACCACAGCCACGGGTGCCCTTCGTAGCGCACATTCGCGAAAAGCGACTTCAGCGTCGGACTGGCGGCGGAGAGTCCCCAGGCGTTCAACTCATCCAGCCACAGGTCATGGTGTGCGATGTTTAGCCACAGCAGCAGAAGGAAGGGGAGGGTAAGCAGCAGACTGGGCAGCCATGCCCCCTGCCGTGATGCCGCAGGCGTGTCGCGTTGGTCACGGTCCTCAATCTGGTCACTCGCTGCTTCATAAAACACGCGTTGTACGACCTCGTATTTGTCGAAGTATACCAAGCGCATCCACTCGTCCTGTGTGCTAAAGGGCAGCCTCGCAGTGGTGTTGACGCGCCTGCCGCCGCCCTATAGGTTAGGAATCAGCCGGTAAGAAGCTGCCGGTGACATCGTGTTCTGCCAAGTGCAAACGTATGCTCAACAATCGAAGGATCGCTGTTGTTCTCCCCGCTTACAACGCCGCAAAGACGTTGCATCGCACCGTGTTGGAGATTCCGCGTGATGTCGTAGACGACATCATCCTGACCGATGATGCGAGCAAGGACAATACCTCCGAACTCGCGCGCGAGCTGGGTCTCCACGTGATTCGCCACGACAACAATCGCGGCTACGGCGGGAACCAGAAGACCTGCTACACGGCGGCGCTCGCACGTGGCGCGGACATCGTGGTCATGCTGCATCCCGACTATCAGTACACGCCACTGCTGGTGACCGCGATGGCTTCCATGATTGCGTATGACCAGTACGACTGCGTGCTGGCCTCGCGCATTCTAGGCAATGGCGCGCTGCGCGGCGGCATGCCGGTCTACAAGTACATCTCCAATCGCCTGCTCACGCTGGTACAGAATCTGCTGATGGGACAGAAGCTCTCCGAGTATCACACCGGCTATCGGGCATGGAGCCGGCAGGTGCTGGAACGGCTGCCGCTGCTGAGCTGCTCCGACGATTTCGTCTTCGATAATCAGATGATCGTGCAGACGGTGTACTTCGGCTTCCGCATGGGCGAGATCTCCTGCCCGACGAAGTACTTCGAGGATGCATCCTCGATCAACTTCGGCCGAAGTGTGACCTACGGTCTGGGTGTGCTGAAGTCGGCGCTGCAGTTCTTCCTGAAGAAGCGCGGCCTGGCGAACCCCGTAATTCTTTCAGACAAGCAGACGGATCGCATTGCGCTTCCCGCATTGTCCACGTCCAGCAGCTGAATCACTTCATCAACCACAGAAAAGAAGGGCTGCTACTATGGCGGCCCTTCTCCATTCTGTCGAATGCATGTTGGATCGCTAAGGCAATTCTCCTGATGCTGTGAACCAAGAAGAGTATCTCGGCGTGCCTTTCCTCAAAGAAAGGCCACAGGAGCAGCCGCTCGATGGACTACATCTACAGGAGAATTGCTCAACCGCCCAATTCGCCGGTGTGCTCCTCACGTCCGCCCGGTTCGGGGAAGTCTGAATCGTTGTCCTTGATATCGGTGTCTGCAGTGCGATGGCCGAGCTGGCCGCGCATGGAGGGATGACTCGCGGTAGAGGTGGGTGACTCCTCTTCCACGACCCCCTTGGCTTCATCGCTGTCGTGGCGCGGCTTTATTGGCATAGGCTTTAGTGGATGTTGCTATGGAACTTCATATGGTACGCGCAGTTCGGTTAGTCTGGCGCAGCTCTTACTGCTGGCGATACGCGGTCGGCTTAGTGGCGGGTGTCGTGGGATTGATGCGGATGCCCAGCCCGTTCAGCTTGCTGCGCGCCTCGGCGGCCTCGGGTGTTTGCGGGTAACGCTGGATGAGCGAGCGCAGCTCCTGCGCCCCGGCATCGCGCTGCGCGTTGGCCAGTAGCGACTCACCCTTGCGCAGCTGGGCAGCCGGTGCCTTGGGATTGCCGGCAAACTGCTCCAGTACCGCGTCGTATTGCTTGACTGCCTGCGCGTACTTGGTCTGCCGATAGGCGATCTCGCCCATGTAGAAGTGGGCGTTGCCGCTAAGGTCATCCTGCGGATAGTACTTCACCACGTCGCCGAACTCTGCGTTCGCTACCTCATACTTGGCGGAGTTGTAGTCGCGCAGCGCGCTCTGGTAGGTCTGCTGCAGGGGCGGGGCGGTGGTGGTAAGCGGGGGCGCCGGAGCATTGAAGTTGCCAGTACTCCCGTTGCCACCCGCCGGGGCATTGTTGGCTGACCCGCCAGGACCCGTGGGCGCACCCGCAGCGCCGGCTCCTCCAGAAGGTCCACTCTGGCTCTGGACGTTCTGCAGTTGCGCCTGCATGGCCTGCAGTGTCGTGTCCAGTCTTGCGATGCGCGTCTTCAACTCGTCAACCGAGTCGTTCAGCGACTGCATCTGCCCGGAGAGCTGCTGATTCTCCCCTTGCGCAGCGAGCGACTGCTGGACGCCATTGATCTGTGTGGTCATGCGCGTCATGCTGTCCGCATTCTGCTGCACCAGGTGCAGCAGGACGCCCAAGCGCTCGTCGTTGGACTGCTTCATCTGGGTGATCAGGTCCTGCAGTTGAGAGACCTGGGTTTGCAGCTCGACGATCTCTTTCGCGACGGCGTGGGCACGCGGCGGCAGCAGGGAGATGGTCAGCAGAAAGAGTGTAGCGATGGACAGTAGCGGTTTGCGCATGCAGAGCCTCAAGTAACGGCAGAGTTCGCTGATTTCCTACTAGTGCTGGCTCTCAGGAAGAGCAGCCGGCGCAGGCTCCTGCCAACTCAGCCATGCGTCGCTCTACTCATTTTAGACGGTCACAGAATGGCCGCCAGCAATGAAAGGGCAGCGGGACCGAGTTGATACGCTCGGATGGTCACGCTGCCCCAGAGTTTCCTTACTACGCTACCGATCGACCGAGAAGCCGGCTCGCCGATTCTGCTGGTAGCACTGCTCGCTGGCCTCGGTGCAGAACTGCTTCTCTTTGCCATAGGAGACGGTACGGACGCGGTCCGGGTTGACGCCGGCCGAGACCAACGCCTGCTTGGCTGCATTGGCGCGGTTCTCGCCCAGGGCCAGGTTGTACTCTGTCGAACCGCGGGCGTCGCAGTAGCCGCCGATGACAATCTTCAGCTTGGGGTGAGAGGCCAGGAAGGCTGCATCCTTGGAGACGACGGACTGCGACTGCGCATTCACGTCGTAGCTGTCGTAGTCATAGAAGATGTCGGCCACGGCAGTGTGGAAGGTGGCGTCGTCGACATTGTCGCTGCCGATGTCACCAGTGGAAGACGCGCCGCCAACGGTGACGTGGGCCGTGGCATCGGTGGAGCCGCCGGCGCCGCGCGCGATCAGGTGGTAGTCGGTCGTCTGCGTGGGCGAGACAGTCTGCGTTCCAGCGGAGGCGACGGCACCGATGCCGTCGATAGAGACATCGGTCGCATCCCTGGTCTTCCAGTTAAGGATGACCTTATCGCCCGCATTGATAGAGCTTGGCGTGGCAGTGATGCTGGCGGTCGGCGCGGTTCCAGACTCGGCGGCCGGCGGAGGCGGAGGAGGCGGCGGAGCAGTCTTCTTGCCGCAGCCCGCGGCGGCCAACAAGCCAAGTACGACCAGGCAGGAAGCTGCGCGCCGACGCAGATTCCGGGAACGAAGGGGTAGGGAAGTCACTGTCTTATCTCCTCAAATCACGTGCACTCAATCAACCAGAATCAACGCAACCGCTGCGGGCGGCGAAAATGTACTGCAAAAGCCGATAACTCTTAACAGCCTATACGCAGGCGCACGCAGCGCCTATAACTTACTTCCAGCTCCAGTTCGGCTGGGTGTTGTTGCCGTCGTGGGTCAATGCGTGCTGCTGTGTGCCATCGGCCAGCATGGACCATATCTCTGAGTGGCGATTCACCTCGCGCTCGAAGACGATGTGCCGACCATCCGGCGCCCAGGAGGGGAAGTCGTTGCGGCCCGCGTCATGGGTCAGCTGCACCCAGCGGCGGCTGGCGATATCCATTACGTAGATATCCTGGCTGCCCGGCGCCCCCGGACCATACTTGCGGTCCCAGGCAAAGGTGAGGAACTGGCCGTTCGGCGACCACGCTGGCGACGTAGCGTAACCACTGTCGGTCAGCCGCTGCACATTCGCGCCATCGGTTTCCATGGTGTAGATCTGTGGCAGGTTGGTGCGGCCGCTTACCCAGGCAATCTGGCTGCCGGTTCTGGGATTCCAGCAAGGCGAGACATCCGGGCCGCGGAAGGTGGTCACGCGATGCGCGTTGTTGCCGCTGGCATCGGCCACCCATATCTCTGGGTCGCCAGACTTGTCTGACGAGAAGGCGATGTGTGTGCCGTCTCCTGACCAGGAGGGCGAGATGGTTGTGCCGCCGGGGGAAGGAAAGCTGACCAGCCTTCCCAACACCAGCGAGTACATACGGATGGTCCAGCCGGTTTTGCCCAGGGAGGCAAAGGCCACGCGGCTGTTATCGGGCGAGACCCGTGGCGAAAGCGATACCTCGCCCAGGTGTGTGATGGGGTGCTGGCCCTGGCCGTCGTAGTCCATCGCCCATATCTCCTTCACGCCAGAGCGCGAGGAGACGTAGTAGATCTTGGTTTCGGCGATGCCGTTGATGCCGCCGCCGAGGCGCAGGATGATCTCATCGGCGAACTTGTGCGCAATCAGCCGTGCATTGTCCTGAGTTGCGACTTCGCCGTATTGCTTGCCCAGGATGGGCGGGGCTGCAGCATCCTTGGCGTCGACCAGATAGCCGTTCAAATTGATACGCCCACCGTTCACGGCGAGCGAACCCAGCGCGAGCATTGCGGCATTCGCCGGAGCAGCGGACCACTGAGCGAGACTGGCCTCCTGCGGCGTGGCCGGGGTCGCGGTGGGCGCAAGACTCTTCGAGACCATGTCGAAGACGCCAGCGTCGGACAGATCGTTGAACAGCGTGTTGTCGAAGGTGGTCTTGAGACCAGGGGTCTGCGGGTCAGAGGAGTTGGGCTTGAAGTCTGCAGCTGCGAGGCGGATCTTCTCCACGCCCAGGTTGGTTCCCGTCTTGACCCAATCCTGCGCATGAAGAAGCGGAGTGGACAAGGACAGCAGGGTGAGACTGAGGAGGCATTCGAGGGAGAAAAGCGTGCGTTGTCTCATTCGTCCTTTGTGCATTCCATCAAACTTCGCTAAAGCAATTTTCCTGCATGTCTACAGGGGCCGGCGACCGCTATGGTGACCTTTCTTTGAGGAAAGGCCACGCCGAGGGTATCTCCGCACTCTACAGCACCAGGAAAATTGCTTTAATGGCCATTCTGATCGTAGGTGAAAGTGTACTGCACAGAGAGGCTGGATCCGTTGTAACCAGCGGGCAGGGGACCAAAGCTCTCAACCCTTTGTACGGCGCGAATGCCCGAGGTATCGAGCGTAGAAGAACCGGAAGAGCGAGCGACCTGAAAGTTTGAAGGCGAGCCATCGCGCGCAATGGTGAAGGTGACGACGACATCGCGGCCCTTGGGAGTGCTGGGATCGACCTCCTGGACATACCAGTTCTCGCGCACCTTGCGCGTGATCTGGTCGACGTACCAGCCGAAATGAAATCCTTCCCCGCCAGCGACCGACACCGGACTCGCCGGTCCCTGCTGCTGCGCTGTGGAGCGAGGCAGGCTGGAGGGTTGCTGCTCGCCAAAGTTGGCGCGGTCTTTGGGCTGCGTCTGGGTCTGCGGATGTTTCTGCTCTTGCTGCGGCGGCGCTGGCTTGGGCGGTGGCGGCTTGACTGGCTGCTGCTTCACCGGAATCGGAATGGCCTTCAGGTCCGGGGCCGGCGCGGTCTCCTGCTTCTCAATGGCAGGAGCGACGCTGGGCGTCTCCGTGGCCAGCACATTGTCGGTTGGCTTCTGCAACTGCGGCAGTGGAATGGAAGGCGCGCCGGAGACAAGCGTGGCCTGAATGGAGCCGGCTGCGAGATTCTGGCCCCACTCGTTGCCGTGATGGCGTGCGTGCAGCCAGACCGAGAGCGCGAGCGAGCCAACCAGCAGCAGGTGCAGTCCAATCGACCGGCTGAAGGGACCACCCAGCGCGTCGCGCCGTTCATATCGTTCCTCGATGTCGAAGGCCGCCATTTTTGCTTCGCTACTTCGCGTTCGGCAGTGGCTGGGTCACGATGGAGATGTTGGTGATGCCGGCCTGCTTCACGGCATCCATCACTGAAGCGAAGGCGCCGAAGGGCACACGCTCATCGGCGCGCAGATAGATGATCTGGTGTGCGGGGTCCGCGTCGGGATGATGCAGGCGGCTAGGAATGTCGTTCAGGTTGATGGGCTGGTCGCCCAGGAAGACGCGCTGATCGCGATCAATGGTGATGACTTCGCGCTGCTCGGTGGCTTCGCGCACGGTCCGTGTCTTGGGCACCGCGACTTCGATGCCGGACTGCAGCACCGGCGCGGTCAGCATGAAGATGACCAGCAGCACCAGCACCACGTCCACCAGTGGCGTGATGTTGATGTCCGCCAGCGAGGACTGTGTACGGCCACCCGCGTTAGTAAACGCCACGGCCAGTCTCCCGCATGGAGTGCTCGCTGCGCTCGCGCTCCAGCGGATCCTGCGTCGGCCGCAGCGTGATCTCTTCCATGCTATTCAGCAGTTCGCGTGCAAAGTCATCCATGCGCGAACCGAACTCGCGAATGCGCGCCGAGTACTGGTTGTAGGCGACCACCGCAGGCACGGCGACCAGCAGCCCGGCGGCAGTGGTGATCAGCGCTTCGGACACGCCAGGTGCGACCGCACGCAGAGTCGCGGCGCCTGCTGTGCCCAGGCCGTGAAACGCGTCGATAATTCCCATCACGGTGCCGAACAGGCCGATGAATGGAGAGATGGCGCCAATGGTAGCCAGCCAGGTAAGCCGCTGTTCCATGAAGGTGAGCGCTTCGCTGGAGGCCGACTGCGCCGTGCGCTCGAGAGCCGTAATGTTGCGCGGCGGCCCGAAGCCACCCGTCTGCCGGCGGTAGGTCTCGTAGACCTCATCGAAGACGTTGACCAGCGGGCTGGGCTTGAACTGCTCGGAGACGGCAGCAATCTCCTGCAAGCGCGCGGCCTTGCGAAAGGCGCGTAGAAAGCTTCTGCTCTGACTCCGTGCCTTGCGGAAGCCTACCCACTTGCCCAGGATAATGGCCCAGGAGAAGAGACTGGCAAAGACCAGCAGCCCGAGTACGGCCAGTGCGATGGGGCCGCTCGAGCGCAGCAACTCCAGGATTGCACTGCTGCTGGAGTGTGGCGCCGGTAACGGCGTGCCCTGATCGTCGCTCTGGAAGAGCAGAACAATTGCGAAGGAAAAGAGTTGAGCTGTCATTGCCGCCAGCATAAAGGGTAGCAGGAAGCGAAGGCAGCGGATAGATACCACACGTGACTAAAGGGCTACATAGCGTGCAGAAGATGCTGCGGCTGCCGGCGTCAGGCATACTCGTTAGCGTCTGCGCTGCTGCCACCCCTGAGCCAACAGTTCACTGGTGGACGCAGCGGACACCGGGGGACACGCGCGTGGCTCAGGCCGTCTCGCTGACGGATATACGGAAGAGCTTCTCTGGCCGCCCCTGCCTCAACGGGCTCTCCTTCTCAATTGAAGAGGGGGAGATCTTCGGCTATCTGGGAGCCAATGGCGCGGGCAAAAGCACAACTCTGCGTGTCCTGCTTGGACTGCTGCATCCGGACGCCGGGACAGCGCAGGTGCTGGGGTTGAATGTCACGACCGATGCGGCCCGCATTCGGCGGCTGGTCGGTGTAGAGCTGGCGATAGATGGTCTCTACGGACGTCTCTCTGCAGAGAACAATCTGGACTTCTTCGGTCGCATCGCCGGCATGGACGCATCCGCACGCAGACGCCGCATTCGCGAGCTGCTGATGGCGTGCGGACTGTGGGAGCGGCGCGAAGAGAAGGTCGCCAAGTGGTCGACTGGCATGCGGCGAAAACTGGCCATGGCGCGCGCCATGCTGCACCAACCCAAACTACTGATGCTGGACGAACCATTCAGCGGGCTGGATCCGGTGGCCGCGGTCGACCTGCGCGAGCAATTGCGGATGATGGCAGCAGAGGAGCGCGTGACCGTGCTGCTGACCACGCATGACATCGAGCATGTGGAGCTGCTGTGCACTCGCACTGCGGTACTGCGCGACGGAGTTATTCAGGCCATCGCTGCGCCCTCTGACCTGGGAATCGGCGACGGCCCGCTGGAAGTGGACGCAACAGGCGAGGGCCTGACCGTGCAGTTGCTGGACGGGATGATGGCGACTGGCTTGATTCTTTCCTATCAGACCCTTGCAAATACGAACGGTGCAAAGGGAGATGAGGCTTTCCGGCTGCGCTGTACTGCTGAGGCGCGAAGCGAGCTGGGCGTCGCACTGGTGAATGGCGGGGTGCGGCTGGAGGAGTTGACCACAGTCCGTGCTTCGCTAGAACAGCGACTGGTGCGCATGATGCGCGCGGAGGCCTGAACGATGGGAATGGTCATGGCTGTATTGCGCAAGGAGTTTCTAGAGGTGGTGGCAGACCGCCAGTCCTTCCGCGGCACTGCGTTGCAATCCTTGATCTTTTTCGCCATTGCCGGGCTGTTCTTTCCCTGGCGCAGCGCACAGGGAGAGATGTGGAGCTCGCTGTCCGTCATGCTGACGATGTATGCGCTACTGCCGACCGTGGTCGCTACCTCGGTAGCCGCGGACGCTTTCGCCGGAGAGCTGGAGCGGGGAACACTGGAGTCCCTGCTGGCCACAGCGGTAACCGACACGGCTGTCTTCTGGGGCAAAGCGCTGACAGCGGTCTCGCTGTCGTTGACGCTTTCGCTCGCCTGCCTGCTGAGTGCCCTCTTCATCACCCTCTACGTGCACAGGCTTCCGCTTAGCATTGTCGATCCCATCGCGATCGGGCTGGTTCTGCTGGGTCACATCGGCGCCGCCACCTGCCTGACCGCCATTGCCATCTATGTTTCGGCGAAGGTCAAAGTGGCTCGTGCGGCACAGCAGGCGCTCTCTATCGGAACGCTGGTCAGCATCTTCGGCCTGACGGCTTCCGCACCGTATCTCAAGCTGGCGGAGTGGCCGCGGGTAGCTACCGGCGAGTTGCTCTTGCTGCTCGCTGGATGCGCGGCTCTGGCGGCGATGGCGCGTTTCTTCCGCCGCGACCGCATCTTCGAAGGAACCTGACCGCCTGCTGCGTCCGACGTTCGCGCACTCAGGACCGGGAGCAGACCCTCTGCTATGCTCGGCCACGAGTAAGGCTTATGCTGCTGGAGCTGCGAGCGGAAAACTATGCGGTCATCGACCACACGGTGGCGACACTCGGGGCCGGCCTGAACCTGCTGACGGGTGAGACGGGCGCGGGGAAATCCATCCTGGTTGACGCGCTCGCGCTGCTGCTCGGCGGCAAAGCCTCCAGCGATGTGGTCCGCCACGGCGCGGAGAAGGCAGTGGTCTCCTGCGTCTTTGAAGCGACAGAGGAGGCAGAGCGCATCCTTGCCGCGCATGGCGTCGATGCCGGCGATGGCGAAATCCTGTTGCGGCGGGAGATTGCCGCCGCCGGCAAGGGCCGCGTCTTCATCAACAGCCAGCCCAGCACTGCTGCCGTGTTACGAGCGCTTGCGCCGGAGCTGGCGCTGATACACGCGCAGTCGGAGACACTGGCCGGCTTCGATGCGGCGCAGCAGCGGCTATTGCTCGATCGCTTCGGGGGTATCTCGACGGAAACAGTGGCGGCCGCGCACACTGCATGGCGCGTGGTTCAGGAGCGATTGAACGCGCTCGAGACAGACGAGCCGGAGCGGCTGCGCATGGCCGACCTGTGGCGCTTCCAGGCGCGCGAGATCGAGGGCTCCGCGCTGATGGAAGGCGAAGACGAGCAGTTGGAGACCGAGAAGCGTGTGCTTAACAACGCAGAGAAGCTCTACGCCGCTGCGATGAGCGCGTATGAGCAGCTTTACGACGGGGGCAGCGCCGCCGAGGCCACGCTGCGCGCGGCAGAGCGCCACGTGGAGGAGTTGGCGCGCTTCGATGCACGCTTCCAGGAGGCGGCGCAGCAACTGGCGTCTGCACGTGCCATGGTCGAGGACGTTGCCGAGACGGTGCGCGGCTTCAGCGCCAACATCCAGGCCTCTCCCGAGCGGCTGGCAGAGATTGAAGACCGGCTCGCCGTGCTGGACCGGCTGAAGCGCAAGTACGGCGCGACGCTGGCTGAGGTCATCGCGTATGGCGAGGACGTCGCTGCAAAGCTTGCCGAGGTGGAGAATCGTGATGCCTTGCTGGCCGAATTGCGCCAGCAACTGGCAGTTACCGCGAACGCCTATCGCGAGCAGGCGGAGCTGCTTACCGCGGCGCGCACTGCAGCCGCGACCAAGCTCGCCGCCCTGGCTGAGAAGCAGATCAACGAATTGGCCATGAATGCGCGGTTCGCCGTGGACGTAACCCCACGTACCGAGGAAAGTCACTGGTCCTCGCAGGGTTGGGATGCTGTGGCCTGCCGCATCGCGACCAACCCAGGTGAGCCGCTGAAGCCGCTGGACCAGATCGCCTCTGGCGGAGAGATGAGCCGGGTGCTGCTGGCGCTGAAGGTAAGTGTGGAAGAGGGAGCATCACGCGCCGGGAGGGGGAAGCGCCGCACGCTGCTGCCGCGCACCCTGGTCTTCGACGAGATCGATATCGGGATCGGTGGCCGTGCCGCGGAGGCGGTGGGGCAGAAGTTGAAGACCCTCAGCCGCGCCCAGCAGGTGCTCTGCGTGACCCACCTGCCACAGATAGCTGCCTTTGCCAGTCAGCATTTTCTGGTAGAAAAGTATGAAGAAAAAGGGCGGACCCGCACTGCTATCCGCAGTCTGGACGCGGCAGCGCGCGTCGAAGAGGTGGCCCGGATGCTGAGCGGGGCGCGAAGATCGGAGACCTCGCTGCGCCATGCCGAGCAGATGCTGGCCGAGGCGGCTGGCGCCTGAGGTACAAACGCACCATCTGTGGTGCACTCTTCGCCTGACAATCGCCTCCAGCGCGGTATACTCAGAGTGTGACCCCCTACACCGCTGATCACCCTGCTGCTATGTCCCCCGGCATTCCCTCGACCGCGACCAAGCGGGTGATGTTATTGAAGCCCCGCGGCTTCTGTGCCGGTGTGGTGCGCGCCGTGGACATTGTGGGGATCGCGCTCGAAACCTTTGGCGCGCCCATCTATGTGCGCAAGGAAATTGTGCACAACAGCTTCGTCGTCAATGAATTGGCAGAGAAGGGCGCGATCTTCGTTGACGACATCGACGATGTGCCGGAGGGCATGCGGGTCATCTACTCCGCACATGGCGTTTCGCCGGCGGTTCGCCAGCGGTCGAAGGAGCGTGGTTTGAAGGTGATTGATGCCACCTGCCCTCTGGTCACCAAGGTCCATGTGGAGGCAGTAAAGTTCGCCAAGCAGGGCTACTCCCTGGTGCTGATCGGCCATCGCGATCACGATGAGATCGAGGGCACACTCGGTGAAGCTCCCGATGTCACTCAGGTGGTCTCCTCTGTGGAAGAGGTGAGCACGCTGGTAGTGCCGGACCCGAATCGCGTGGCCTACCTGACCCAGACCACGCTGAGTCTGGACGAAGCGCGCGACATCATTCAGGCGCTCAAGGAAAAGTTTCCCAACATCGTCGGCCCGCACTCGCAGGACATCTGCTACGCCACGGAGAATCGTCAGGTTGCGGTGAAGAATGTCGCACACGAAGCGGATCTGGTGCTGGTGGTGGGTTCGAACAATAGCTCGAACTCCAACCGCCTGGTGGAGGTGTCGCGCAATCTGAACACTGTCGCCTACCTGATCGACAACTCGACTGCAATCGACCCAAAGTGGCTGGAAGGGGTCTCGACCGTGGCGGTAACGGCGGGCGCTTCGGCGCCGGAAATCCTGGTCTCTGAAGTGGTGGCCTATCTGCGAGACTGCGGCTTTGGAACAGTGGATGAGGTGGAGGTAATGCCGGAGAATGTTCGCTTCGGACTTCCGGCAGAGATCGTGCAAGCGATAGGGCCGGCGGCTGTGGCCGCACGCTGAGGCGATTTTCCTGCCAGCGTTGAGGGATCAGTAGTTGCAATCGCGGCCTTTTTCAATGGAAAGGCCACGCCGGGAATCTTCCGCGACCGCGCAGCATCAGGAAGAATGCACGAGCGCATCACTCTGTGGGGTGAAAGAAACGGCATGAGTCAATTCGTGGATCGAAACCTGTCCAGGTCCGGCTCGTCGGCGACGCAGCCCCGGTTTGGGCGTATCGATGCGGGTCTGGACCAGGTTGAGGAGGCAGTGGACGCCTCCATCGGCCACATCTTCCGCCAGCAGCATCCGGACGGCCACTGGGTCGGCGAACTCGAAGCAGACGCCATGCTGGAGGCCGACTACATCTTCCTGCACGTCCTGCTGGAAACATCGGACTCGCGAATTCGCGACCGCATGAAGCGCGCCCTGGTGGAGATGCTGCGCTACCAGAACGAGGATGGAAGCTGGAGCATCTATCCCGGCGGTCCGGGCAACGTCAGCCTGGCAGTGAAGTGTTACTTCGCTTGCAAGCTGATGGGCATGTCCGCGGACGAGCCGAGGATAGTGCGTGCGCGGAATTGGATTCGCGCGCATGGCGGCGTGGTGGTGTGCAACACCTTCACCAAGATCTACCTTTGCGCCCTGGGTCAGTATGACTACGATGCCGTGCCGGCCATTCCGCCGGAGATTGTGCTTGCTCCCAGGTGGTTCTACTTCAACATCTACGAGATTTCTTCCTGGTCCCGCGCCATCCTGGTTCCGCTGTCGATTGCCTATGCCAAGAAGCCGTTCAAGAAGATTCCAGCCGAGCAGGGTATCGACGAACTCTTTGTCGGCGGACGCGATAAGAAGAGTCTGAAGCTTCGCATGGATCGCGATCGCATCCTGAGCTGGCGCAACTTCTTTCTGCTACTGGATCGCATGGTCCACTGGGCAGAGCGTGTACATATCCGGCCACTGCGCAAGATGGCGCTGCGCAGGGCAGAGAAGTGGATGCTGGAGCGGTTCGATATGTCGGATGGCCTGGGCGCCATCTATCCCGCGATGATGAACGCCATCATCGCGCTGCGCGTGCTGGGCTACTCGGAGGACGACCCGCATTTCATCCGCGCCATGGATGAGTTTGAAAAGCTGGGCATCGACGAGCCCAACGGCACGCCGGATTATCCCGAGCCGACCTTCCGCATGCAGCCCTGCGTCTCCCCGGTGTGGGACACGGCGCAGATGGTCTACGCGCTGGGTGAGGCCGGGGTCTCCCGCACCGATCCACGTCTGCTGAAGGCAGCGGACTGGATGCTCTCAAAGGAAGTGCGGCACAAGGGCGACTGGGCGGTGAAAGTGCGCAAGGCGCAGCCCGGCGGCTGGTACTTCGAGTACAACAACGAGTTTTATCCTGACACGGACGACTCCGCCCAGGTGCTGCTGGCGCTGAACAAGGTGGACAATCCGCGCGAGCGCTATCAGTACGACGTCTCCGGGCGCGCCATCGATTGGGTCTTCGCCATGCAGTGCAAGAACGGCGGCTGGGCCAGCTTCGACAAAGACAACACCAAGATGATCTTCCAGCACATTCCTTTTGCCGATCACAACGCAATGCTGGACCCGCCGACCGTCGACATCACTGGGCGCATCCTGGAGATGCTGGCGACCTACGGCTATACGCGCAGCGACAAGCGCATCGAGCGCGCCATCAAGTTCCTCCTCAGCGAACAGGAGCCGGATGGCAGCTGGTTTGGCCGCTGGGGCGTCAATTACCTGTACGGAACATTCCTGGTGCTGCGTGGCCTTCAGGCCATCGGCATGTGGAATCACGAGCCGGAGATTCAGCAGGCGGCAGAGTGGATTCGCTCGGTGCAAAACGCCGATGGCGGCTGGGGTGAGACCTGTGGCAGCTACGACAATCCGATTACGCGCGGCGTTGGGCCCAGCACCCCATCGCAGACTGCGTGGGGAATCTTGGCGCTGCTGGCAGCAGGGGACACGCGCAGCGACTCGGTAGCCAAGGGGGTTCGCTGGCTGCTGGACCGGCAGCGGGTGGACGGCTCCTGGGACGAGAGCATGGGCGAGGGCGCCACGCGGCAGGCCATCATCACCGGCACGGGATTCCCGCGCGTCTTCTACCTGGCCTACCACACCTATCGCGACGTCTTTCCATTGCTCGCGCTGACCAACTATCGCGCAGCACTCAACGCGCCGGCGGACTGATTCCGGCGAACGAATGAGCACTCTCGAAAGCGAGTGCTGAGGGAGATACGAAACTATGGCAGTACCGATATCCCAGATGTGGACGGTAGCGACCTATGTGCTGAAGCAGCGCATCACGCGCCGCGAGCGCTATCCGCTGGTCCTGATGCTGGAGCCACTCTTCCGCTGCAACCTGGCCTGCGCCGGCTGCGGCAAGATCCAGTACCCGGCCCACATCCTGAAGCAGGACTTGACGCCGGAAGAGTGCTTCCGCGCCGTCGATGAGTGTGGCGCGCCCATGGTGTCTATCCCCGGCGGCGAGCCGTTGATGCATCCCCAGATTGTGGAGATTGTCGAAGGACTGATCGCGCGCAGGAAGTACATCTATCTGTGCACCAACGCACTGCTGCTGAAGGAGAAGATCGCGCAGTTCACGCCCAGCAAATACCTCACCTTCTCGGTCCACCTGGACGGTCAACGTGAGCACCACGACCTCTCGGTATGCCGTGAGGGCGGTTACGATATGGCAGTCGCTGGCGTGCGCGAAGCAGTCGCGCGTGGCTTCCGCGTCACCACCAACACAACGCTGTTCGATGGCGCCGATGCAAACAGTGTGCGCGCCTTCTTCGATGAGGTGATGTCGCTCGGTGTCGAGGGCATGGTGCTGAGCCCTGGCTACACCTACGACAAGGCGCCGGACCAGAAGCACTTCCTGGGACGCGCCCGTTCGCGGCGGCTGTTCCGCGCCATCCTGTCGAACCGCAAGAAGGAGTGGAAGTTTAACATGTCGCCCCTGTTCCTGGAGTTCCTGATGGGCAAGCGCGACTACCAGTGCACGCCGTGGGGCTCGCCCGCCTTCAATATCTTCGGCTGGCAGAAGCCCTGCTACCTGCTTCAGGATGGCTACGCCGACACCTACCAGGAGTTGATCGATTCGACCGACTGGAGCCACTACGGCACCGAGAGCGGCAATCCCAAGTGCGCGAACTGCATGGTGAGTTGTGGCTACGAACCATCGACAGTGAACCACGGCTTTGGCTCGCTCTCCGGCTTCTGGGGTATGGTCAAGGCGACTGTGTCGTCGAGCTACAAGGACCGCGGCGCGCTCGACCTGCTGAACCAGCCCGTCGGTCACGGACGCCTTCCACTGGTACAAATCGGCGCATCGCAGAGCAAAGAGCTGGAAGGATCGCACGTATGAGCGGTCACGTAACCGTCGACGCGCCCCAGCCCGCAGCCGCGCTGATACCCGATGCGCAGGAGCTTGCGCCTGGTTTTGAGCATGAACAGCTGGAAGGCTGGATCCCCGAACTCGCGACCGAGCAAGAGGTGCGTACCGCGCTTGAGAAGGCGTTCGACTATCGCGGCGACATCAAGCTGACGCTGAAGGATGGTCGCGTGGTCGAGGGCTATGTGTTCGATCGCCGGACGGCGGCGACGCTGGCCGCATCGCTGGTGCGCGTGATCCCGGCGAAGGAACGGACCAAAGTCTCCATCGCCTACTCTGATATTGCCGCACTGGCCTTCACTGGGCGGGATACCGCAGCCGGCAAGAGCTTCGAGGCCTGGATGAAGAAGTACCGTGAGAAGAAGGCGGCGGGCGAGACGAGCATCGGGATTGTGCCTGAAGAGTTGGACTAATTACCAGCGAGCAGCCTTGAGGGTTTACGTTCCTCGTTGTGCAACGCGCATATGAACATCTTCCTGACTGGCGCGACCGGTTTTGTGGGTAGTCATGTGGCCCGCGCATTTGCCGCGCAGGGCGCGAAGCTGCGTCTATTAGTGCGCACTACCAGCCGCCTGGACAACCTGGAGGGGATTCCCGCGGATACGGTCACGGGCGACCTGCGCGATCCGCAGAGCTTTCGCGCCGGCCTGGATGGCTGCGATGCCTTGATTCACGTTGCTGCCGACTATCGGCTCTGGGTGCGTGATCCGAAGGCCATGTATGCCGCGAACGTGGATGGGACGCGTGGGCTGCTGGCGATGGCGCGGGAGCTGAAAATACCGAAGACGGTCTACGCCTCAAGCGTCGCCACGATGGGCTTCCGGGAAGATGGAACCATCGTCGATGAAGAGACGCCAGTCTCGCTCGAAAACATGATCGGGCATTACAAGCGCTCGAAGTTTCTGGCGGAGCGGGAGGCTATCTCTGCTGCGCAGGCGGGGCAACATGTGATGGTGCTAAACCCGACCACGCCGATTGGTGCCCATGACATCAAGCCCACCCCGACCGGGCAGATCGTCGTTGACTTTCTTAACCGCAGATTTCCTGCCTATGTAGATACCGGGCTGAACCTGGTGGATGTAAGCGAGGTGGCGCGAATGCATGTGGTGGCGTTGGATCGTGGACGGCCCGGAGAGCGGTACATTCTGGGTGGCGAAAACCTCTCCTTGAAGCAGATACTCGACAAGATGTCTGCCATCACCGGTCTTCCTTCGCCCACCCTGAGGGTGCCCCACATGCTCGCCATGGCCTTTGCTTTCTTTGAAGAAACGATCACTGGCAGGTTACGCAACAGAGAGCCACGCGCCACTGTCGAAGCAGTGCGGATGGGAAAGAAGAAGATGTATGCCTCGTCTGCCAAGGCAGAGCGCGAGCTGGGCTTCCAGGTGTTGCCGGTGTATGCAGCGCTGCGGTCAGCAATCGAATGGTTCCGGGCGCACGGATACGCGCCTCCAGCATGAGCCGGCGTATTGGCATCATCGCCGCCATGCGGGGTGAACTGGCGCCGCTGGTTGAGGGCTGGAGCCGCATCGAGGATGGCGTCTGGCAGACCCGGCGCGGCGATGCGGAGGTGGTTGCAGCAGCTAAAGGTATGGGCGCAGCGCGCGCTGAACAGGCGGTGCGGGCCACTGAGTCAACCGGACCGCTCGCGGCGCTGGTGTCTGTCGGCTGGGCCGGCGCATCCACCTGTGGCGTATACCCTGGCGCTGCGTACGAAGTAGGCGAAGTGCTGGATATAGTCACAGGCGAGAAGTATGCAACGTCCGGTGTGCCAAATCCAGTGGTTCTCGTCACCACGGACCATGTCGCCGGCCGCAAGGAGAAGCACAGCTTCGCAGTGAATCAGGCCGCGTCCCTGGTGGATATGGAGGCTGCGACGGTCGCGCGGATGGCGCAGGAGCGGCAGATCCCGTTTCACTGCTGGAAGGCCATCACTGATATCTACACGGAAGACCTGCCCGACTTCGCCCCATTCCTGGATGGGGAGAAGCAGTTGCAGACCGCCCGGCTCGTCCGCTATGCAGTGACGCATCCGTGGTTCGTCCCTGCGCTACTGCGCATGGGGCGAAACGGCCGGAGTGGCGCCATCGCGTTGCGCGACACATTGAACGCCTGGATCGACCAAGGGATCGACGGAGGACAGTGACGAACCAGATGCAGACCGCGACCGTGACGCCCGACAGAAGCCAGACGGCGGCGGTGCCAGACCTGATGCGGGCGGCCGTCTACCGCGGCGTGGATGACGTGCGGCTTGAGACGGTGCCGGTACCTGCGATTGGACCCGGAGAGGTGCTGCTGCGCATTGCAACCTGCGGTATCTGTGGCACCGACCTCAAGAAGATCCACACCGGCTCGCACAGCGCCCCCCGCATCTTCGGGCATGAGATGGCGGGCACTGTGGCCGCCGTCGGCGAAGGGGTTACCGACTTCGCCGTGGGCGACCGCGCCATGGCCTTCCATCACATCCCGTGCGGCACCTGCTATTACTGCCGCAAGAAGACGTTTGCCCAGTGTCTGGTGTACAAAAAGGTCGGCTGCACCGCTGGTTTTGAGCCTGCAGGCGGCGGATTTGCTGAGTATGTTTGCGTCATGGAGTGGATTGTGCGCGGCGGATTGATCAAGATACCCCCCGGCGTGCCCTTTGAGCAGGCGGCGTGGATCGAGCCGGTGAACACAACCTTGAAGGCCATCCGGATACTGAACCTGGCAGCAGACGAGACGGTTCTGGTCATCGGCCAGGGACCGATCGGCATCCTGCTGGCAAGCCTGGCCACTCGCAGCGGGGCGAAGGTCCTCACCTCCGATCTGTACGCGGAGCGACACGCAATTGCGCACGAATTTGGCCTGGAACGCCCCATCTATGCCGGATCAGAGGATGTGGTGGCACGCGTGCGCGCGGAGAGCGAAGGACGGGGCGCCGATGCAGTGCTGCTCGCGGTAGGTGGAAATGCACTGATTCGTGCAGCAATAGACAGTGCGCGACCGGGCGGCCGGGTTATGCTATTTGCCCAGACCCAGCATGGCGAGACGCCAGTCGATCCGGCCGCGGTGTGTGTGGATGAGAAGACATTGATGGGCTCCTACAGCGCATCGGTCGAGGTCCAGGATGAGGGAGTGCGCCTGGTGCTGGATGGATATGGGCAAGGCTATGACCTGACGCGCCTCATTTCGCACCGATTTCCGCTCTCTGAGGCTGCTGAGGCGATCGCCTATGCTTCCGAGCCCCACTCCGATTCCATGAAAGTGATGATCGAACCCGGACAGCGATGAGGCCCGCTGCAATTTGAGAGAATAGAGCTATGGCGACAGGCATGCAGGCAGCCGTTCTTTACGGCAAGCAGGATGTGCGCATTGAGCACGTGGAGCGGCCTGTGCCTGAAGCAGGCGAACTCATTGTCCGCGTGCAGGCTGCCCTGACCTGCGGTACGGACCTGAAGACCTATCGCCGCGGCTATCACGCCAAGATGTTGAAGATCCCGGCGCTCTTCGGCCACGAGCTAGCTGGTGTGGTTGCAGACGTTGGCCCCGGCGTAACCCGCTTCCTAAAAGGGATGCGTGTGGTTGCACTGAACTCTGCGCCCTGCGATCAGTGCTACTGGTGCCGGCGCGGGCAGCAGAACCTGTGTGAAGACCTGTTGTTCAACAACGGCGCTTACGCGGAGTGGATTCGCATTCCGGCGCGCATCGTCGAGAAGAATACGCTGGAGATCCCTGCGCAGGTGAGCGACGAACACGCTGCGCTGACCGAGCCGCTGGCCTGTGCACTGCGTGGCCTGGAAGAGAGCCACGCGCAGCGTGGCGACTCCATGGCAGTAATCGGCGCCGGACCCATCGGCCTGCTGATGGTGCATGCGGCTGCGCTTGCCGGGGTCGAAGTGATCGCTGTGGTCAAGCACGATGCGCAGGCCTGTGCCGCAGAGCGGTTGGGGGCACAACACATCGTGCAGATCACCAAGTGTGACGACCCGATTGCCGCAGTGCGTGCGCTCACGCCGAACAGCCGTGGTGTTGACATTGCGATTGAAGCCGTCGCACTTCCACTGACCTGGCAGTGGGCAGTGGACATGGTGCGGCGCGGCGGCCTGGTGAATTTCTTTGGCGGCCCGGCAGCGGGCACACGCGTCGAGTTCGATACCAATCAACTGCACTACAACGACATTCAACTCAAGGCGAGCTTCCATCACACGCCTGCGGTCTGCCGGCAGGCTTTGAAGTTGATCGCCAGCGAGGCCTTCGACGCCGACGCATTCATCACCGGCCACGCGCCACTTCGCGACCTTGCCGCAGTGTTTCAGGGAATGATCGAGCGCACCAACGAGATCAAGACGGTGATCCTGCCTTGACGACGACGGTGGACGACGCGCAGGCGCTGGCCGATCAAGGTTGGAAGGCACTCCCGCCTTCGTATCGCATGCCAGACCGCGTGCCAACGCTGGAAGAGGCTCAGCAGTACTGCCGCACCCTGGCCGAGTCGCACTATGAGAACTTCCACGTTGCGTCCTGGCTGCTGCCAAAGCGGCTGCGCCCCCACTTCCACAGCATCTATGCCTACTGCCGCATTTCGGACGACCTTGGCGATGAGGTAGGCAACACGGCGCAATCGCTGGCGCTTTTAGAGCAGTGGGAGCAGGAGCTGGACCGGTGCTACCAGGGGGAAGCGCGGCACCCGGTCTTCGTGGCGCTGCGCCAGACCATCGAGCGCTGCGACATTCCGAAGGAGCCATTCGCCGACTTGCTGGTGGCCTTCCGTCAGGACCAGATTGTCACTCGCTATCAGACGATGGATGACCTGCTGGCGTACTGCCGCTACTCTGCCAATCCGGTGGGGCGGCTTGTCCTCTACGCCTGCGGCTACCGGGATGCGGAGCGCTTTGCGCTCTCTGACGAAACGTGCACAGCGCTGCAGTTGGCGAATTTCTGGCAGGATGTGCGCGAGGATTGGGGACGAGGCCGGGTGTATCTTCCGCAGGATGCGATGGCACAAAACGGCGTGGATGAAGGCGTGATCGCGGCCGGCAAGGCGACTCCTGCGTTTCGCGTATTGATGCAGCAGCAGGTGACGTACGCGCGAGCCATGTTCGAGCGCGGTGCACGGCTCATCGGCACAGTCGATAAGGAACTGGCAGTCGACCTGGATCTGTTCACGCGCGGCGGCCTGGAGATTCTTCGCGCCATCGAAGCGCAGCAGTTCGACGTTCTCTCTGCGCGGCCATCGATCGGCAAGGCGCGCAAGGCCAGGCTCCTGCTGCACGCGCTTGCCGGCCGTTTTGTGCCGGGGATGCAGCCGCAGGGAATTGCCACTTGAGTCAGTCGCAACAGATTCAAGCGGCCTACGCGGAGTGCCGTGCGATTGCCAAGCGCGAGGCGAAAAACTTCTACTACTCCTTTCTGGCGCTGCCGCCGCACAAGCGCGACGCCATGTGCGCGGTCTACGCGTTCATGCGCCACGCCGACGATATCTCCGACGATGAGTCGAAGGACCATGCCACCCGGCGGACAGAGCTGGCGCAGTGGACCGCACGATGGCGCGATGCGACCGATACCACCGATCCAGTCTTCCTAGCATTGCGCGATGCTCAGCAGCGCTTCCACATCGAAGACACGCTGCTGGAGCAACTCATCCTTGGCACGGCCATGGACCTGCAGCCGGAGGCCGAGGGCCGCCGCGGTGCGGATGGTCTGGACACCTTCCAGAGCTTCAGCGACCTCTATACCTACTGCTACTACGTCGCTTCGGTGGTTGGCTTGGTGTGCATTCGCATCTTTGGCTATCGCGATGCATCCGCGGAGAAGCTGGGTGAAGAGACGGGCGTCGCCTTCCAGCTGACCAACATCCTGCGCGATGTGCGGGAAGATGCCGAGCGTGGCCGCATCTATATACCGCTCGATGACCTGGCACGTGCCGGGGTGCGTGCAGCAGACCTGGCGCATACCAAGAGCGCAAGCGAGTTGACCGAGGCGCAGCGCAACGTGCTGGCGGGTGTGGCGCGGCGGGCCCGCGGGTATTACCAATCGGCAGAGAGGCTGCTGCCCTTGATCGATCAGGACAGCCGTCCCGCCCTGCGGGTGCTGGTGGAAATCTACAAGCGACTACTGGATCGAATTGAGGCGCAGCACTTCGACGTGTTCACGACTCGTGTGCAGGTGCCGCAGTGGGAGAAGATCGCGATCCTGCTGGGCGGCATTGCGCGCATGGGCGCTCTGCGTCTGCGGGGCGCCACACGGTGAGTGTCGTGTCCCCAGCAAAGCGAGTCGCAGTCGTCGGCGCTGGCGTCGCGGGACTCGCTGCTGCATGTGCCCTGGCACAGGACGGGTATGCGGTCGAGGTGTTCGAGCGCAGACCCTACGTCGGCGGCCGGGCCTCGTCCTATCTGCATCCCGGTGTGGGTGAGGTGATCGACAATTGCCAGCACATCATTCTCGGCTGCTGCACCAACATCCTCGACCTGCTGCGACGCGCTGGCGCCGAAGACGCCATGATCTGGTCCAGCACGACTGTCTTTCTGGAGCCAGGGGGACAGCGCACCCTGCTCAAACCCTCGCGATTACCGGCTCCCTTCCACACGATGCCGTCGTTCCTGGGGGCACGGGCCTTCAGCCTGCGGGACAAGCTCGCGATTGCTCGGGGCATCCTGACCTTTCTGCGCCCTGGCAGGCATACAGACGACGCGGTGAGTTTTGATAGCTGGCTAACCAAAACGCGTCAAACGGAGCGTGCGATCGAACACTTCTGGAAGCCAGTACTGTTCAGTGCGTTGAATGAGGATCCGGATCGCATCTCGCTGCGCTATGCAGCGAAGGTCTTCCGCGAGGTGTTCCTGTTCTCCGCAGAAGCGGGCTACATGGGCATGCCCCGGATGCCGCTCAGCGAGATGTATGGACACGTGGCTGCCGCCATCGAGAAGGCAGGCGGTGAAATCCATCTCCGTACACAGGTCGAGAAACTTTGCCGCGACAGTGTCACATCGCAATGGCGCCTGCTGGCTGGCGGAGAGCGACGCGACTTCGATGCCGTTGTGCTGGCGCTGTCCTTCGAGGGGTTGCAAAAACTACTGCCCGGACTTCCGGAGGAGGCGCCACGCGAGCTGCTAGAGAGAATGCTCAGCGGCTTCGACCATTCGCCGCTCACCGGTATCCACTTGTGGTTCGACCGCGAGATCACGGAGCTGGATCACGCGGTGCTGCTAGACACGACGATCCATTGGCTCTACAACACTTCCCGCTTGCAACCGGAGCGGCAATCGTCGCGCGAAGGTCACCTGATCGAGCTGGTCGTCAGCGCGTCGAAGTCCATGGTGCCGATGGAGCGGCAGGCGATCATCGATCTCGCCATGCGTGAGCTTGCTTTGTTTTTTCCAGTGATGCAGGAGGCGCGCTTGTTAAAGGCCGCAGTGGTAAAGGAAGTGCGCGCCACCTACTCCATCGTGCCTGGTCTGGATGCATACAGGCCGGGCCCGGCAAGCGGTTGGCCTGGGCTGCTGCTTGCCGGTGACTGGACAGCAACCGGCTGGCCGGCCACCATGGAGGGTGCCGCCCGCAGCGGCTACCTTGCAGCAGAAGCAGTGAGCAGGGCAGCAGGCGAGGCCAGGCGATATCTGGTGCCAGACCTGCCCCGGCGTGGGCTGATGCGGCTTCTGCCGTAGACTGCTACAGCACGCGAGTTTCCTGCCTAAGAGGAAGGGCTATAGATGGACTTCGAGCCGATTGAGAACTACGGCGTCATTGGCAACATGCGTTCGATCGCCCTGGTCGGCACGCAAGGCTCCATCGACTTCTTCTGCTTTCCCCGCTTCGACTCGCCCACCATCTTCGTCGCGCTGCTGGACCCGGAGAAGGGCGGCTACTTCTGCATCCGGCCAGAGCTGGACGGCGGACGAAGCAAGCAGCTCTATCTACCCGACACCAACATACTGATGACGCGATTCCTTTCCGACACCGGGATCGTCGAGATCACCGACTTCATGCCCATCCTGAAGAACGATGTGCCGAATCAGCTTATCCGTTCGGTACATGTGATCCAGGGCGAGGTCCGCATTCGCGTTGAGTGCTGGCCGCGCTTCGATTACGCGCGGCGCCCGCACACCGTCGAGCAGCGCGGCGATGCCGTGGTCTTTCGTCCGCATGGCGAGGGATTTCCAACCATGGCGCTGAAG
>JBBRLT010000001.1:0-108031 GCA_038231235.1 Terriglobales bacterium | reverse complement strand
GCACGATGACGCCCACGGTCAGACCGAGGAACTCATATATCTTGCCCATCCACTCGGCATCGCGCTTGGCCAGGTAGTCGTTCACCGTGACCACGTGCACGCCTCTGCCGGCGAGCGCGTTCAAGTAGCAGGGCATGGTCGCGACCAGCGTCTTGCCCTCGCCCGTCTTCATCTCGGCAATCTTGCCGGAGTGCAGCACCATGCCACCGATCAACTGCACGTCGAAGTGGCGCATATTCAACACGCGCTTGCCGGCCTCGCGCACCACCGCAAAGGCCTCTGGCAGCAACTCTTCCAGCGCTTCCTGCTCGGCTGCTTTACGGGCGGCTCTGGTCTCTGCTGTATCACCATATGCGGGCGCAGGGACACTCTCCAGGCGGGCCACGAAGCGGGCGCGGAACTCTGCCGTCTTCTCGCGCAGTTCAGCATTGCTTAGCCCGGTAATCTGCGGCTCCCATTCACTAATGGCCGCCACCGTGGGCATCATGCGCTTCACAGCACGCTCGTTGCTGGTGCCGAAGATCTTGGTTAACGCACTACCGATCAAGGAATTCCTCTTCAGCCCTCGGACTGTCGGGGCTACCTTTCCATTTTACGCGATGGCGGCTGCGGGGCCGCGCCCGCTGGGTGATGCCCAGTGGCGCCCTGGGAATGGGCGCCGCCGCCTCAAGCTACTTCGCCCGGGGGTGCGTCCGGTCATAGACCTCGGTCATTTGCCGGACGGTCAGCTGGGTGTAACGCTGCGTGGTGGAAAGCCGCTCATGACCCAGCAACTCCTGGATGGCGCGCAGATCTGCTCCCTCCTCTAGCATGTGGGTGCCGAAGGCGTGGCGCAGCGTGTGCGGATGCGTCTCCGGCGCCATGCCATGGGCGAGCGCCATCTGCTTGACAATGCGGCCCACGGAGCGCGTCGTCAGCCGCCCGCTGCCCTTTACCCGCGCACTCACCAGCAGCGCGTCAGTCTGCTTGTCAGCAGCCGTGAGCCGCTCGGCGCGCTCCGGCAGATAGGCGCGGATGGCCGCCGCGGCTGCATCGCCCAAAGGCGCCAGCCGCTCCTTCGCACCCTTGCCGCGCACCAGCAGGGTCTCTGCCGCCCAGCGGATGTGCGGAAGGTCGAGCGCAACCAGCTCAGCGTTGCGAATGCCGCAGCCGTACAGCAACTCGAAGATGACCGCATCGCGCTTCGGCCAGCCAGTTGTCTCTTCTTCACCCGCTTGGCTGGCTGTGCTGTCCAGGGCGCGGTTCATCTGCTCGATGGTGGGCACGCGGGGCAGGTGCTTGGGCAACTTCGGGGTCGAGACCAGCGCTGCGGGATTCTGCTGCACGTGGCCCATCCGCGCCAGCCACTTGAACCAGGAGCGAACTGCCGCCAGCGCACGCGCTACGGAGGCCTTCGACAGACCCGCACCGTACAGCTCTGCCATGTAGCCGCGAATGTGCAGGTGTTCCACGCGCGCCAGATCGCAGTTCGCGCCAAAGTGCTTGGTCAGGTAGGCAGTGAACTGCGCCAGCTCCCGCGCATAGGCGCGCAATGTGTGGGCGGAGGATCCGCGCTCATTCTCCAGCATGGTGAGGAAGTCTGCGCTCAGCCTGGTCAAGCGGCCACTCATACCGACGTGCTCCGCTTCGCGCCGGCCCTGCTCTGCTTGGCGCGAGGATGATGCGCACGGTGTACCGCCTTCAGCCGGTCGATGGCCAGGTGGGTGTACACCTGCGTGGTCGCGATGTCGGCATGGCCCAGCAGCGTCTGCACAGAACGCAGATCCGCGCCGTGGCCCACCATGTGGGTGGCGCAGCTATGGCGCAGCATGTGCGGGCTGGCCAGACCGCCGGAGCTATGCTTCACCAGTTCCCAGATCCAGCCGCGGGTGAGCGTGCTGCCCTGCTGCGACAGGAACAAGCCACTACTCCGCTTATGCTTTTCGAGCAAGGGGCGTCCACGTTCGATGTACTGCTCCAGCGCCTCGACGGCTGGCCGCCCCAACGGCACCACGCGCTCCTTGTCGCCTTTGCCCCGCACCAGCACGCGCCCCGCATCCAGTTGCAGGTCCTCACTGCGCAGCCCGGTCAACTCGGAGACGCGTAACCCACCGGCATACAGCAGTTCCAGGATGGCTCGGTCGCGCAGTGCGACTGCATCGCCAGCAGCTCCGGTGGCGGTGACGGTCGCCGCGTCCAGCATCTCTGCCGTCTCACTCTCCGCCAGTGCCTTGGGCAGCACCTTCCATGCCTTGGGCGACTCGATGTTCACCGTCGGATCGTGGCGAATGCGCTTATCTAAAAGGAGCCACTTGTAGAAGCCGCGCAGGCAGGACAGTTTGCGCGCAACAGATCGCGGCTCAATCTGATGGCGGTGCAGATGCTGCAGGAACCCGGCGACCTCCTGCTGCCGCGCGGTCTCGAGTAATGCATGCGTGCCTTCCAGGTGCTCTGCGTACATCTGCAAGTCGCGCTCGTAGGCATCGAGAGTCAGGGGGCGCAGTCCCTTTTCCACCCGCAGGTAGAGCAGGTACTCGCGTATGAGCGCCGCGTTGGAGGAGGCTGCCACGTAGCCATTATCGGTTCTAGGCGCATGCCGGCAGGTCATGCAGAAGGCAGCGGGAAGCCAGTTTGCCAGCCCCGCTCGCCGCTCTTTATAGAGTGTGTCTTCCCAACCGGAATAGGGCGTGTCCTCCCGACCGGAGCGGCGCAGCCGCGGAGTGGAGGGATCTGCTGTTCCCCGGGCGTTAGACAAAAGCAGATCCCTCCACTCCGCTACGCTCGGTCGGGATGACAGTGATACGGAGGTCGGACGTTGCATCGCTGGGCGCCCTAAATCTTATGCCGCTTCCATCGCCCCTGCCGGAACAGCAGCATGCTGGCCGCCACCATGAAGATCTCTGCCAGCACGACCGAAAGAAAGACGCCATTCTCGCGCAGCCTGGTGTGAATGGACATCCACCACGCGAGCGGCAGCTCCAGTATCCAGAAGCCGACCAGGTTCACCAGTGTCGGCGTCAGCGTGTCGCCCGCGCCGTTGAAGGCCTGCAGCATCACCATGCCGTAGGCATAACCAACATTCCCGCAGCACAGGATGCGCAGGCAGTTTACGCCCACCCGCAGCACCTCAGGATCGTTGGTGAAAGCACTTACGATCAGCCGTGCGAAGACGAAGAACACCACCCCCACTGACCCGAGAAAGATCATGTTCCAGAGGCCTGTTCGCCATACAGAGGTAGCCGCGCGATCCGGTTGCCCCGCGCCCAGATTCTGCCCCACCAGCGTTGCCGCTGCATTGCTTAGTCCCCAGGAGGGCAGCAGGATGAAGATGATGATGCGAATGCCGATGGTGTAGCCAGCCAGCGCTGTCGCGCCGAAGATGCTGACGATGCGCACCAGGCCAATCCAGCTCGCCTGTGCGATCAGGAACTGCACAATACCGCCCGAGGCTACGCGCACCAGCCGCACCATCACGCCCAGTTGCAGGCGCATCTGCCGCACCCCAATGCGGATGCGCTCCGTGCCGCGCGCCAGCCGATAGAACTGGTACAGCACGCCGATGCTGCGCCCCGTCAGCGTGGCCGCCGCTGCACCCGTCACACCCATCTTCGGGAACGGCCCCCAGCCAAAGATCAGGCACGGATCCAGCACCAAGTTGATGATGTTCGACACCCACAGCAGCCGCATGGCCACCGCCGCATCGCCCGCGCCGCGAAAGATCGCGTTGTTCAGAAACAGCAGCAGCAGCACGCCGCCGCCGCCCAGCGCAATGCGTGTGTAACCCGCACCCGTCGCCACAATCTGCGGCGTCCCCCCGGCCAGCCGCAGCAATTGCGGCGCATACAGAATGCAGGGGACAGCAATTACCACGGACGCGGCGAGCGACAGCAGAATGCCCTGCATTCCCGCAACCGCCGCACCCTCCGGATCTTTTTCGCCGATGCGCCGCGCCACCATCGCCGTGGTGGACATGCCGAGCCCCAAGCCTACTGCGAAGATCAGTGTCAGCATGGACTCGGTAAGTCCGACGGTTGCGATGGCATCCGGGCCCAACCGCCCCACCCAGAAGATATCGACGACTGCGAAGAGCGACTCCAGCACCATCTCCAGCACCATGGGGATGGCGAGCAGGATGATGGCGCGATTCAGATTGCCGGTGGTGAAGTCGCGATGCGACCCGCTGATCGCCTCGCGAACGGCAAGCCAGAAGCCTGGCCCTGCTGTTTCTTTGCTGACTGTCTCCTGCACGCTTCGGCTCTCTGTCTGCCGAGCTACCTGCCACCCGAGGGATCTGGCGAGTCGGCTGTGTTCAAGTCCACAAATCCCATGACATCATGATCGACGCCCGGTGGATAGCAGTTGCCATCCGGGTCATAGTTCTTGGGGCAGCCGCGGGTGAACTGCGGCCGCCGCGGGGACAGCGCATACTGCCACACCACAGCGTCCTTCATCCCCAATGCTACGGGCGGCGCCTGCGGATGCGCAGCGATGACACAGCCCGGCGCTGGCGGACACTCCTCGCGTGCCACCCACAGCGGGATCGCTGCGATGCTGGGGAGAGCCGCAGCCTGCCGTTCCATGTCCTGCGCGGTGGTGATCGTCTTTCCTTGTCCATCAGGCACCGGCAGTCCGGAGCAGTAGACACCGGCACGCCACTTCGCACGCCGAACGCTTTCGACAAAGGCCATGATGTATGTCGACTGCTCCGGCAGTAAACGCCCGCCCTCCTCCTGGTCGAGGAAGATGAGCGCGCCCACCGGGAAGCCTTCTTTGACCGCCGCAGCCACAGCCGCTGCGCCGTCTGCGCAGCCCAATGCGGCAGCATCCTTGTTCTGCAGATCCCTGTCGAGGCGGCCATTCCACAACAGTAGAAAGCCAAAACCCGTGTCCCGCAGGAGTTTGCGCTTGCCTACCCAACTGGTCGCCACCTCTCCCGGAGGCGCGTTCAGCCAGTAGCCGGTAAAGCGGAAGGACCTGCGCAGCACGGGTAGCAGTGCGTCTCCGGGATAGTCGTTGCGATCCATGCCATTAAATGTCGGCCTTGCCCTCTCCGCCGGTCGAGAGCGTTGCGCGCGCACCTCGCTGTTAGCGCACAGGGCCGCCACGCTCAGCATCGCTATCAACTGCCATCCACTGGCCCGCATATCGCCCTCCTCACTTCTCGTTGCGGTCTTCGCCGATTAAGACTCAGCAAGGCCGCAGTTCCCTCCGGAAAGCGGCCTTGAGCATTCGCCAAGACCCTTATCTCGCCTTAGCTTTATCATGGAGCGAAGGAGCTAGCTTGACCCCGACCCCGCCTGCACGACTCTCAACGCACGATTTTCATCAGGCCGTTCTCGCCTCGTCGCCGCGGCTGGCGGTGTTCGACTGCGACGGCACACTGTGGAGCGGCGATGCGGGCTATGACTTCATGCTCTGGTCCATTGCGCAGGGAGTGGTCTCGCGTAACGCAGCGGACTGGATCGACTCACGCTACCGCCTCTATCGTAGCGGCGACGTCTCAGAGATAACCATCTGTGGCGAGATGGTGCAACTCTACACCGGATTGGAAGAGTCAGAGCTGCGCCATGCGGCGGCAGCCTTCTTCAACAGCCAGGTCCGCGCACACATCTTCCCGGAGATGCGGCATTTGGTGGAGGCCCTTGACGCAACCGGGTGCGAGATATGGGCAGTCAGCTCCACCAACAACTGGGTCATTGAAGAGGGCGTGCGCGACTTTAACATCCCCGCGGAGCGCATCCTCTCCGCGCGCGTCGCGGTGATCAACGGCCGAGTGACCAGTTCCCTGGTCGATGTGCCCACCGATGAAGGCAAGGCGTTGGCGCTGGCGCGTGTGGGGCGGGGCAACCCGGATGTCGTCTTTGGCAACTCGATCCATGACGCGGCCATGCTGGCACTGGCTCGCGCTCCCTTCGCCGTCAATGCCACACCGGGGCTGCTAAAACTGGCTGGGGAACACAACTGGCCCGTATTCATGCCCGCCGGCAGCGCTACTGCAGTCTAGATGAGCGAGGTTGCTCGCGCCTTCACACAGTGGGGCCAATGGTCGGCTGGCTGAATGTCGGAAGTCATGTTTGCGGAATTTGCAGCGTTTCAGCACTTCCCGCTTTGGTATGCAGAAGACCTCGCGCATTCAATACAGTCGCCAGCCCCCAATCTGCCATCTAGTCTGAAAGGTGACAGAAGAGCGGAAGACCGAGACTGCGCCAGACAACAGCACGACAACGCGCAGCAGCCAGAAAACAGAGACCAAGACACTGCGGCTGGTGGCCGCGGCGCTCATCCTGCGTCGAGACGAAGTATTGATCTGCCAGCGCCGTCCTGACCAGCCGCTCGCTCTCAAGTGGGAGTTCCCCGGTGGCAAGATGGAGGCCGGCGAAACCGCGGAGCAGGCGTTGCGGCGCGAACTCCAGGAAGAACTGGGCATTGATGCAGTCGTCAGCACCAGGATTGCCCACATCCGCCATCACTATCGCAGCGGCGGCGCGGTGGACCTGCAGTTCTTCGTGGTCTACGAGTTCACCGGGGAGATTACCAACATCATCTTCCACGACATTCGCTGGTGCCCGTTGCGCAATCTGCCGCAATACGACTTCCTCTCCGCAGACCGCAATCTGGTACGCGACCTGGCTGCCGGCAAGCTTCTGTGATGCGGAGCAATCACTTTCTCAAGAGACAAACAGCAGCGCCACCGAGAGCGCGGCCACCACGCCGACCGTGATCCATGCCACTACATTCATCCAGCGGGCGTTCACGTAAGAGCCCATCAGGTCCTTACGATTGATCAGTAGCAGCATCATTACCAGGATGACTGGCAGCAGTACGCCGCTCAGCACTTGTGTCTGTTCCACCACCTGCAACAGCTTCAGGCGCGGCAATAGCACTATGCTTGCGCCGCCTGCGATCAGCAGCGTGTACAGCCAGTAAAAGGTCGGCGCCTCGCGGAAGCTTTTGTCCACACCAGACTCCAGGCCCAGGCCCTCGCATACGGTATAGGCGGTAGAGAGCGGCAAGATGGACGCGGCGAAGAACGATGCGTTGAACAGCCCTACAGCAAACAGCAGGAATGCGTACTCCTTGGCTAGCGGCTTCATCGCTTCGGCTGCGTCTGCTGGCACAGTGAGCGGCCCAATGCCGTGCACATAGAGCGTCGCCGCGCAGGCCACCACGATGAACCATGCCACCACGTCGGTAAAGATGGAGCCCACAATCACATCCAGCCGCGACGCTGCATAGTCCTTGACCGCCACGCCCTTCTCGACCACGGATGCCTGCAGGTAGAACTGCATCCACGGAGCAATGGTGGTGCCGATCACTGCGACCGTCATCGGCACATAGCCGGGCGTGCGCCACACCCCGCGGGGCGGCAGCTTCACCGTGGCCAGCATGGCGTCGCGCCAGCTAGGGCCGGAGAGCACACCGGTGATGATGTAGGCGATGTAGAAGACGCTTGCCGCCAGGAAGACCTTCTCCACACTCTTGTAGTCGCCGCGTACTACCAGCAGCCACACCAGCACTGCGCACACCGGCACAGAGATGTACTTGCTGATGTGAAACAGCTCCAGTGAGCCGGCAATGCCGATGAACTCTGTTACCACCAGTCCAAAGTTCACGATGATCAGCAGCACCATCGTCACCACTGTTGCGCGCAGGCCGAACTCTTCGCGGATCAAATCGCTCAGGCCCTTGCCCGTCACCACACCCATGCGGGCGCACATCTCCTGTACCACCACCAGCGCCAGCGTGATAGGAAGAATGGTCCACAGCAGCGAATAGCCAAACTGCGCGCCCGCCTGGGAGTAGGTCAGGATGCCGCCCGCATCGTTGTCGACGTTGGCAGTGATGAAGCCCGGCCCCAGTACGGCGAAGAAGACGAGCATCCGGGTTTGCCAGCGTTTCAGCATGCGCTCATCCCTGGGGTAGACGTGCAGATTGCTCAGCAGGAGAGCGCCACTCAAGCACAGACAGGGTCGTTGCAAGGTAAAGGCGCCACTCTCAACAGGCCTTTTCTCTCAAGCAAAAAGCCTGCATGGCAACATTCCTCACACATCACGGCAACCCTGATCTTGCTCGAAACCGCCGGTGCGCGTCGGCCTACAGGCGAACATATCAGAAGTCCTGCGTCGACATGCTGCGCAGCAAGGGCCTGCTTGCTGAAGGCATGGTCGATCGTAAAACCCAAACGAGTCCGCAGCAAGCGTTGCCCGGCAGGGTGCGCTGTGTTAGCGTGCCACTCACGCGTCCACAGCACACTTGGAGAATGTACCCATGCCCACCACTGCCCGCCGCCTCCTGCTCGCCGCCGGATTGCTTGCTGCTTCCCTGCCCACCTTGGCCCAGTCTGGCGCGGCCTATCCCAGTGAAACGCCGGAACACCTGGTGCTAACCCATGATGGTTTCGACCACGTGCGGCGGGATGTGATGATCCCCATGCGCGACGGGGTCAAGCTGCACACGGTCGTGCTAGTTCCGAACGGCGCACAGCACTCTCCGATTTTGCTGACCCGCACACCTTACGACGCAACAGCGCTGACTACGCATGCTGCCAGCGCACACCTGGGGCCCATCCTCCAGGGTTATGACAACGCCGTGGATGTCATCGTCGATGGCGGCTACATCCGCGTGGTCCAGGACATCCGCGGCAAGTACGGCTCCGAGGGCGACTACGTGATGAACCGCCCACTGCACGGCCCGCAGAACCCCACCATGGTGGACGAATCAACGGATACCTACGACACCATAGACTGGTTGGTCAAAAACACCCCGGAGTCGAATGGGCGGGTCGGCGTCCTGGGCATCTCCTACGATGGCTTTCTGCCGTTGATGGCGCTGGTACATCCGCACCCCGCGCTCAAGGTTGCCGTGCCCATGAACCCGATGGTCGATGGCTGGATGGGCGACGACTGGTTTCACAACGGCGCATTCCGTCAGCAGAACCTTTCCTATATCTATGAGCAGGCAGGCACCCGCGGCAACACGGAGAAGTGGTGGAGCAGCAGCTTCGACGATTACGATATGTTCCTGCAGGCAGGCTCTGCTGGCGAGCTGGCGCGGCGGCGGGGCATGACGCAGATCGGCTTCTGGAACAAGGTCGCCCAACATCCCGCCTACGATGCCTTCTGGAGCGATCAGGCGATGGACAAAATCCTGGCGACGGAGCCACTCAGTGTGCCGACGCTGCTCGTCCACTCGCTATGGGATCAGGAAGATATCTACGGCGCCATCGCCGTCTACAAAGCGCTCAAGCCGAAGGACACGGCGAACGACAAGGTCTTCCTTATCCTGGGCCCGTGGCATCATGGACAGGAGATTGAGGACGCAGCCACGCTGGGCGAACTGCACTTTGGCTCCGACACCGGGACCTACTTCCGCCAGCAGGTACTCGCGCCATTTCTCGCTCGCTATCTGAAGGACGACGCGCCAAAGCAACAGATCCCGTCGGTCACTGCGTTTGAGACTGGAACCAATACCTGGCGCCAGTTGCCAGCTTGGCCGAGTGGGTGCGACCACGGGTGCAGCATTCAGCCCACGCCGCTCTACCTCGGCGCCAGTTTTGGACTCTCATTCGAGAAGCCGGCGGCCAAGGCCAGCTCCGACTACGATGCCTATGTCTCTGATCCAGCCAAGCCAGTGCCCTTCCGCAAGCGGCCTATCCAGCCAGTGGGCTACATCGGCGAGCTCACCTGGGCGGAGTGGCTGGTGGATGACCAGCGCGAAGCCAGTGGCCGCCCGGATGTGCTTTCCTACGTAACCGAGGCGCTTACACATCCGCTGAAGATCAGCGGGCAGCCCGTGGTGCATCTGGTCGCCTCCACCAGCGGTACCGATTCCGACTGGGTCGTCAAGTTGATCGACGTCTATCCGGACGAGGTGGCCAGTTATCCGCACCTGGGTGGCTTTCAGTTGATGGTGGCGGCAGACATTCTGCGTGGCCGCTATCGTGAGGGATTCACGGCAGCAAAGGCGATCCAGGCCAATACGCCGCTTGCCTACCAGTTCGATCTGCCGACAGCGAATCACGTCTTCCTGCCCGGCCATCGCATCATGGTGCAGGTGCAGTCGGCGTGGTTCCCACTCTACGACCGCAACCCGCAGACCTTCGTGCCCAACATCATGTTCGCCAAGCCGGAGGATTACCAGAAGGCAGAGCAGCGCGTGTATCACGCAGGCGACAATGCCAGCTACATCGAGCTACCGATGGTCAAGGAGAAGTAACCGCACACATAGCGCTCTCCAGACCAGAAAATCAGGAGCGCGTCTCGGCGGAGCGCATACGATCCATCATGCGCTCCCTCCACACCAGCTCGTTCTGCAGGTCGAACTCGGGCTTCCCGCCCGTCGTTGCTCTGGCGATTGCTTCCAGGGGGGCCTTCGGCTCGCGGTTGGCGAATACCAGCCCGTTTGCCTCCTGATAGGTATCGGTGAACTGCGTATAGCAGAAGCCAGCCAGCAGCGGCACGGCGCGGACCGCGGCCAGCAAGGCCTGGTAGCGATGGAGGAACTCCTCCGGCGTCTTCGCTTCGGAGTAACCCCATATCTCCTTGCGCTCGCCGGTCAGCGCGATTCCGCCAAACTCTGTCAGCATCACTGGCTGACCGCTCACCGTGTGCCCATCTATCTGCAGCATGCGTCCGCCGGGGCGTTCATGCTTCAGCAGGCGCGCCGCAGCGTCGTCCTTGCCGTAGCGCTTGCTGATGCGCTCCGGGTCGCTGTCGTAGTCATGGATACCGATGATGTCCGTGGCCACGCTCTCCCATCCATCGTTGCCGATCACGGGGCGCGTCGAATCGAGGCTCTTGGTCAGGTTGTAGAGCGCCTGCACGTAGTGACGCTGCGCTGTGCTGTCCGGCAGATCCGGCACACCCCACGACTCATTGAAGGGCACCCAGGTGATGATGCAGGGATGGCTGCTGTCCCGCTCCATCACTTCCATCCACTCCTTGGTAAGCCGTGCGATGGATGTGCGCGTGTAACGATAGGCGCTGGGCATCTCCTCCCACACCAGCAGACCAGCGTGGTCGGCCCAGTACAGAAAGCGTGGATCTTCTATCTTCTGGTGCTTGCGCACTCCATTGAAGCCAAGTTTCTTCACCAGAAGAATGTCAGCCAATAGCGCTTCATCACCGGGCGCGGTGATGCCAGTCTCCGGCCAATAGCCCTGATCGAGCACCAGCCGCAGCTCCAATGGCCTTCCATTCAGGATGAAGCGGTCCTGCTGAATGTCAGTGGTCCGCAGCGCGGTATAGCTTTGCACGCGGTCGATGACGGCGCCGTCTGCGTCGCGAAGTTCCAGTTCCACGGCGATCAGCGTGGGTCTGGCCGGCGACCACAGTATCTCGTTCCGGAAGTCGTCGATGCCGGGGTCTGAGAACGCGATGCGGCGATTCACCTCTCCACTCACGACAGCGTAGGTGTCGCGCGCGAGCAGATGCTCGCCTACCTTCAGGCTGGCGCAGAGCATCAGGTCTTCGCGCGGATCTCCCCCGACGAAAGCCTCAATGCCGATCTCCCACTGTTGAAGATTGGAGGTCCACTTCAAGGTATCGATGAACGAGGCGGGCGTGACCTCAAGCCACACCGTCTGCCAAATGCCCGTGGTCCGCGGATACCAGATGGAGTGAGGCTCCAGCTTCCAGTCCTGCTTGCCGCGCGGCTTGGCCAGGTCGAACGGATCGTCCTCCGCGCGAACCACTATCTCCTGCGGTCCGTCTGCCTTCAAGGCGCAGGTGACCTCGGCATGGAAGGGCGTGTAGCCGCCAACGTGAGTGCAGACAAGCTGCCCATTCACCCACACTGTTGCCGCATAGTCGACCGCTCCGAAGTGCAGCACGAGCCGCTCGCCCGGCTGCAGTTCCGGCGCATCGAAGCTACGTCTATACCAAACAACGGAGTAAAAGCCCGTGTTGCCGATGCCGCTCGCCTTCGTCTCCGGACTGAAGGGCACCACGATGGTGGCATTCCAGTGGATGGATGCAGGGTCGGCGCATCCGGTCTGCGGCTCGAGCGAGAACTGCCACTCTCCGTTGAGCGATTGCCAGAAATCCCTCTGCAACTGAGGGCGGGGGTACGCGTGTTCACCGGTCAATCGATCATCTCCCGTGTAGCGGATACAAGAACTACGCTTCGATGGTACCGGGTGAGCGCGAAGGCTGCAGGATGGGGCTGCCCTGCCCGAGGAAAGCTACTCTGCTGTCACCGGTACGGAGACGTCGGTCCTATCCCACTTCACATGCAGCATGCTGTGCCTGCTCTGGAAGGGATCGAGTGTGATCGACATGATCTCCTGTGCTGCCGGCAAAGTCGTCTTCTTCATATCGACGCGGGCCAGGTCCTGGCTCTGGTCATACTTGGTGCCCCACTGACCAGTCTGCTTGTTGATGATCAGCTTCCAAGTGCCCGATGAGGGCAGCGTGTAGAACGTGTAGCTGCCTGCAGGAACGGTCGCCATGCCAATCTTCAGGTTGGCCTCCGTCTTCAGGGCGGTGGCTGGATTTGCGCCCGTACGCCAAACCTTGTCGTAAGGTACCAGCCCGCCAAAGATCTCGCGGCCATGCTTCGATGGAGCGTTGTAATGAATCGAGACAGTCTTGCCATCGACCGACTGGGTTACATCCATGGGCGGGCTGGCCAACGGCTTCTTCGGCGCATCCGCCGCTGGGGACGTCTGCGCAGAAAGCTGGGGGACAAATGCGGTGGCAAAAGCCAGTATCAAGGCAGTAGCAGAAAGATTCATGAGGCTCCTCAAGGCGAAGTTACGAGTGATGCTAGACCCTTGGCGAAAAATCGGTGAGAGCTATGAAAGTCGACTCAATCTTCTCTGTCAAAGGGCCGTTCGTCTCTGAAGCTCGCTTCACACTGACCCACTCCGGGTCCTCGCCAAAGGCCTTCCAGTTGGCCGCTGCTGCTGCCCTGCTGGGGTGAGCCAGGATGTAGAAGAGTGTCTTCCCCTTGAGTGGATCATCGAGCGGCGTCCAGTACGCCACGCTGCGCATGGAGTGCTTGTTGAAGAGGGCGACTGTGTGATCGCGAAAGCGTGCAAGAAGGTCCTCCAGCTTGCCCTCCGCTGCGTGATACACGCGCAATTCATAAACAGCGGCTGAGCTGCTTTCCTCTGCTTCAGCCGTCTGTCCTAGTCCAAGCGTGGTGGCCGTATGCAGAATGCCTGCCGCCGAGAGTGCCTGAAGAAATGAGCGCCTTTCCATGCACTGCATTCTACGCGGCCAAACCGTTACTGGTCCGCATCCCGCACATAGGCTTTCAACAGATAGGCGCGCGCCTGGTTCACCGCGCCCTGCGTGTTGTCATTGGTCTGCACGGCTTGACGATATTCGCCCACCGCGCGGTCGCGCTGGCCGGTGGCGTCGAAGATCTTTCCCAGCTGGATGTGGCTCCATACCTCAGTCCACTTGGGGTCATCATCGCCACGCAATGCGTCACGGTAGGCATTGGCGGCAGCCTGGTAGTTTCGTTGCGTGAACAGCACCTCACCGATGCGGTAGTTGGCGAGTGAGCTGGCGGGGTTGGCCTTGAGCGCGTTCTGAAACTCCGCAATGGCGCCGCCCGTATCGCCCTGAGCCACCAGTTGCTGTCCGCGCAGAATGGCCACTCGTACCTGCAGGTCTGGCGTGTTTTTCAGCACGGCGTTGTCTGGGTCGATGGCAATCTTGCGCGGCAGGCCGAAGGTGTCGATTACATACTGCGAGCTGGTGCCAGAGACCTCAATCTGCTTGGTCTCGGTCTTGCCCTCGGTCTGGACGGAGAGCGTCACCGGCATGCGGAACAGGTCGAGGTCCTGCTGGATCTCTCCAATGGTGCGGAATCCAGCGCCGTTGCCCAGCCGGTAGACAGTGTACTTGTCCGTGAACTGCGGCGCTCCCGTGCCGTCCAGCCACTGGGCGAAGAACGCCGTCAACTGTTGCTGGCTCGCGCCCTCGGCAATCTTCTGGAACTCGCGTGAGCTTATGGAGCCGTCCTTGTGCGTAGACAATACGGTCGACAGTGTCTTCTTGAAGGCATCATCGCCGATCACGTAGCGCAGCATGTGGAAGACCGTCGCGCCCTTTTCGAGCGTCATCGATTGAAACTGAGGAGAGAACGTGTCGAGCCTTCCCGCAGAAGTGAGCGGGATGGTGTCATACGCCAGCGCGCCTGCGGAAACATCTGTGATGGCCTGCTGCAGCGCCTGTTTGCCCGCAACATCTTCGACGTACATTAACTCGCCATAACGAGACATGCCGTTGGTGATCCAGGCATCGTTCAGCGTGGCCGGGGAAACCTGGGAGCTCCACCACTGGCGCGCGATGGTGTTGGCCAGCAGCCGGTAGCTGTTGCGCTCCGCAATGCGCGCACCTGCCACCAGAGCGAGTTCCGGCGCCCAGTAGGCGGGTACCGTATCGTCCGGGAGCTCCACCACATTCAGCCGCGCGGATTCGCCGGGGCCAAAAGTGCCGCTGAAGAAGTCGAACTCCCGATTCGCTGTCTGCGCAAACTCTGCAGCAGAGGAGTCATGCGCGGGCGTCGTGTACACCTTGATGTTTGCCGCACCGGCTACGGCGGTCGGGTCCTTGAACTTTCCTGCAACGATGGTGCCCGGGAAGCCAGGCCGGTCCCAGTTGAACTGCCACACCTGACCCTCACCACTGCTGCGCGGCGCGCCCGTCGAGCCGGAGCCCAGTACCTTGTATCCGGCCGGGGCGTGCACGGTGATGTCGGCCGTGAAGCGGTCGGTGAGGTAGCCAGTCATGGGGAACCAGCGCGCCGCGTAGAGCAGGTAGGTGACAGGATCGCCGACCGACGCGAGCTTCAGCCCTTCGACTGGCGAGCCTTCGCCATTCTCAAGTTCGCCTTCGTACTGAAAGGTCCACTGTGCCGTATCGCCCTTTGCCAGCGATGCCGAGGGGGTCACGCGGATGGTCGACGATTGTCCGCGCTCCGCGTTCAGCGGGTGGTTCTTCGCGTCCGAGACACGAATCACCTTCAGGGCAGAGTGCAGCTCGAAGGTGGCGACCGGGAGCGCATCAAGCGCCGTGAAAGTGACGCGCGCTGTCGCATGCAACTGATGTGTCGCCGGGTCAAGCGATGCGTCGATGACATAGCCGGTGACGTTGATCAGGGGCTTGCTTGAAAGCTGCTGCGCGTGGCCGGCGGCACCGAAAAGCATCAGCAGCGTGAAGAAGCAGAGCAACGCAGAGCAACGGGAGATAGCGCGTTCGAGTAGGTCTGTCATGGGTCTTACGTTTCGCATCATCATGCGTGATGTCTACCGGCCGGCAGTCCGGCGGCCTCTGCTGTGGTGGCATTTTCGATCGCGGCCGCGTTTCCTGGTCCATTGCTTCGCGATGGGTTGGATGTCCCGGCGCGACTTCGCGTACGTAGCAGATCTATGGCAATGCCGGCTGCGCGATCAATCGCCGTGGCGGCAGAGTGGGCTTCCCTGCTGCTGCAGCGAAGTCGATCCGGTACTTCGCGAAGCCCTGCCATCATCGCTGCGCGTGGAGCGCCCTCGGCCAGCAGCGGAGTCAGTTCGCGCACGATGGCGGCCGCGGTAAAGTCCTGCTGGATCAACTCCGGGACCAGCCGCCGTCCCGCGATCAGGTTTGCCATCGCCACATGCGGGACTTTCACAAAGCGGCTGGCTATGAAAAAGCTCGTAGTCGAGAGGCGATACACCACGACGAAGGGATTGCCGGCGAGCGCTGCTTCCACGGTCGCGGTGCCGCTGGCCACCACCGAAGCACGCGCAAGTTGGAGCGCCGCGCGCGCATCATCCACCAGCTTGGGGGCCAGCGAGGGCTGCTGCCCGCGATCCGCAGTCCGCTGGAGGATTTCGATCTCGCGAGCCATCTCAGATGGGTCGAGTGTAGGGGCGACGGGCAGCAGATACTCGTAGGCGTCGCCGAGGGCTTTCATGGCTTCTAGCATCGTGGGCAGGTTCAGAGCCACCTCGCGGCGGCGGCTGCCGGGCAACATGGCGATCCACTGTTTGGACGCATCCAGTCCATGTTGGCGAGCGAAGGCCTCCCGGGACACGCGGGCTGAAGGCTGATCTGCCAGCGGGTGACCTACAAAGTCTGCCTGCACGCCCCGTTCGCGATAAAACGCCTCTTCAAAGGGGAAGATCACCAGCATGCGGTCCACATACCGTTGCACGCGGCGGATGCGCCGCTGCTTCCAAGCCCACAACTGGGGAGATACGAAGTAGACGACGGGCACCCCAGTCCGGTGCAGATGTTCGGCCAGGCGCAGATTGACGTCGGGAAAGTCGATAAGGATGGCGAGCGCCGGCCGCTCTGTCGTGATGGCTCGCTTCAGCCGCTGGAACTGCCGATAGATATACGGCGCATGGCGAATCACCTCGGTGATGCCCATGTGGGCCACATCTTCAGCGCGGACGATCGGCCGGAAGCCAAGAGCCGCCATGCGCGCGCCCCCCAGCCCGAAAAAATTCGCTCCAGGCAAATGCTGCCGCAGCGCTTCGATGAACGCCGCGCCGTAGTGCTCACCGGAGGCCTCCCCCGCGGAGAGGAAGATGAGCGGTGCGGCAATCTGTGGCGATTCAGGCATGGGCTGCTTCCAAGGGTAGCAGCGCCGGTGCGCTTACTCGTAGCGCAGAGCCTCGATGGGATCAAGGTTGGCTGCGCGCAGGGCGGGCACCATGCCGCTGACCAGCCCGACAACGATGAGTATCCCGGTAGAGACCAGCACGATCAGCGGCGAGATCAGCAGCCGGATGTCTGCATCGGTAGCTCCGGGGGCCACGGCGCTGTAGAAGGTGATGCGCCCTACGCCCAGGGCGACGGCATATGCCAGCAGCATTCCCAGCACGCCGCCGGTGGCCGAGATCACCAGCGCCTCCGCCAGGAACTGAATCAGGATATGGCGTCGCTGCGCGCCCAGTGCCTTCTCCACGCCGATCTCACGCGTGCGCTGCTGCACGCTCACCAGCATGATATTCATCAGGCCAATGCCAGCGATGCCCAACGTCAGCGAACCGATAAAGGCCATCAGCACCTCAAGCGCCGCCTCGATGATGCGGAACTGGCTGAGTTGCTCCATCAGGTTGGCGACATAGATGGCGTTGTGATCCGTTGGCCGAAAGCCGTGGGTCGCGCCCAGCGTCTTGCGGACAGCTTGCTCCACTGCAACGTTGTTACCCTGGTAGGTCAGCCAGATGCCGTCCAGATACTTCGTGTCCTTCAGGTCTCCCATGGTCTTGAAGGGGATGTGGACCATGCGATTGACGTTGTTCTCTTCCTCGGTCATCTTCGCCTTCAGCACACCAACTACGGTGAAGCTGATGCCGCCGATACGAATGCGCTGTCCGATTGGATAGATGCCGGAGAAGAGCTTGGTCGCGGCTTCAGAGCCGAGGACGGCCACGTGGGCACGCTCCTCATTGTCCTGCTCGGTATAGAAGCGCCCCTTCACAACTTCGTAATTCAGTATGTTGGAGATGGGGGCGTGACTGCCCTCCACCTGCCAGTTGTAACTGTGCAGATCGTTCTGGACGACCACGTTTTCCTTCTGCAAGGTCGCGGTCAGAGACTCGAGCGCAGGCACGCTGGCGGAGAGGCGGTCCAGGTCGTCGCGAGTGAACCGCACCTTCACCCCTGCCTTCTGACCTCCCGCCTGCTCACTGGTGGTACCAGGAAAGATTCCGATGGAATTGATGCCCCATTGCGAGAAGATGGCTTCGATCGCATGGCTGAAACCTGCGCCATAGGCCAGCAGCAGCACCACCGTGGCGATTCCCCAGGCCATGCCGGCAATGGTGATGAGGGTGCGCCGGCGACTATGGCGCATCGCTTCGTAGGCCTGTTTTAGTAGATCGAGCGTCATGATTGCCTTACTCCCGCTGCTGCATTACTCGCGCCGCAGTGCTTCTACCGGCTCCAGCCGGGCTGCCTTGCTGGCTGGTACCAAACCGGCGATAACGCCGCTGGCCGTCAGCGCGCCAATAGCCACAGCCGCCGACCACGGCACCAGCCGCGGTGGATCGAAGCCTTCCATGTTGGTGCCGATGGCGCCCTGCAGGGCAAACATCAGCAGTGAAGCGCCTGCAATCCCGATGAATCCGCTGATGCCGGTGAGGAACAGCCCCTCCAGCAGGAACTGCACCTCAACACTACGGTTGGTGGCGCCCAGGGCCTTGCGCAGACCAATCTCGCGTGTGCGCTCCGACACTGAGACCAGCATGATATTCACAATACCCACCGCACCCAGAGCCAGCGTTACCACGCCCACGCTGCCCAGGAAGATATCCATTCCGGTAAATATCTTGTCCACCATTCGCTGGCTATGAATGGAGTCCCATTCGTCGAACGCGTCCTTGTCCTGCGCATTGAAGTTATGCCGAGCGCCAATCAGGCGGTGCACATCGGCGACTGCCAATTCATTGTCGCCATGGGTGCGCGGTTGGTATTGGATGCCGTTCAGCGCATCCTGCGGCAGATTCTCTCCCTTGAGAGGGAACATCTCCATCATCACGGTCAAGGGAACATAGGCCTGTTGATTGACGGTGGTGTCATTGCCGCGTCCGGTCTTGGCGGCTACGCCGATCACCTGGAAGCGGGAGCCGTTCATCAGAATCCATTCGCCCAGCGCTGGGCGTCCGGAGAAGAGCAGCTGCGCAGTCTTCTGCCCCAGCACCACGACGTGACGCCGGTCGCGCAGGTCGGCTGCGTCAACCAGCCGTCCCTCCGCCAGAGGAAGGGTGCGGATGTGAGAATAGTAGGTGTCGATGCCTTTGACGGTGCCGCCAGTGGTTGCATACTGACTGACCTGCTGGATGGTTTCATCCGCAACCACTGCAGTGACCTCGCGCACTGACGGAAGCGTGCGCATGGCGGCGGCATCCGAGAGCGTGACGTGGTATGGACGCATGCCAGTGTGCTGGGTGGGGACGGCGGGGATGTTGCCGCCGGAGAGGAAGATGACATCGTTACCCAGGGTAGCCAGCTGGCGACGCTGCCCGGAGCGGAATCCTTCACCAAGGCCGATCAACAGCAGCAGCGAACCAACGCCCCAGGCAATGCCGAACATGGTAAGGAACGAGCGCAGCTTATGCGCCCAGATCGCATCCAGTACCTGCCCGATGATGTCCCGTAGAGCGCGCATGATCCCCTATAGGACGGATACGCACCCGCAATCGTGCTGGTTCCGTGGACAATTCATAATCTATCGCTGATGCCCGACGAGTCGAGACCTCACATCCGCCAACTCTTACTTCTTCTCAAGCGCCGTCTTGTCGAGCGCCGTCAGAACCTCAGTCGCGTTGGGCGAGCTGACCCGCAGGTACTCACTCACCCGCTTCCGCTCCTCGGCAGTGAGGGTGGGGGCCACGGCGAGCAGACGGCGCATGGTGGTGGCTACATCATCTACGTAATTCATCATGCGAATCGCTTCGCCGGACAGGGGCATGGTCATGAGTCTCCGCTTCTTGCGTTTCGTTCCCTTCATTGTCCAGTGTGAGGGTACTGTTCGTAAAGCGGCGGCTCTGATTCCTCAGGGTAAGCAACCGTTGTAGCCCCTTTCCCCTCACAGCGAATAACCTATTGACACGCCGCTGGAGCCTCTTCCCACTGCGAGATCCAAGGCCTGCCCGGCCGATCGAGCACGACCCAAACTATGGAACCCAACTGCATTTCTAGCCTGCTGCACACCGGCGTTCGCGTTCCGGTGGCCACCTACCGCGTGCAGATGCACAAGGGCTTCGACTTCGACTGTGCTGCCGGCATCGTGCCTTACCTGCAGCGGCTGGGGATGGGCGATTTCTACGCCTCGCCCATCTTTGAGGCGCGCCCCGGCAGCATGCATGGCTACGATGTCACCCGGCATGACCGGTTGAATCCCGAGCTTGGCGGCACGGAGCGATTCGGCCCCTTCGCCGACCAGTTGCGCGAGCACGGCATGGGCCTACTGCTGGACATCGTTCCCAATCACATGGGAATTGGCCGAGACGCGGTCTGGTGGCAGGACGTGCTGGAGAATGGCCACGCCTCGCGCTATGCAGAGTTCTTTGACATCGACTGGAGTCCGCTGAAGCCAGAGATGCGCAATAAGCTGCTGCTGCCCATCCTGGGCAACCAGTACGGCGAAGAGCTGGAGGCCGGGCACTTCCAGGTCGCGCTGGAGGACGGCAAGTTCTATGTGAAGTACTTCGAAGATCACCGCATGCCGGTGGCGCCGCGCACCATTCCGCTGATCTTCTTCCGTCGACCTATCGGCACGCTGCCCAGCGACCAGGAGACTGCAGACCTTCCGCATGATCTGGCTGAAACACTGCGCGAGCTCACCCAGCTGCCGCCTCATGAGACGACAGATCCAGCGTTAAAAACAGAGCGGCAAGAGCGGCTGCAGCGTCTGCTGCCACGACTGCGTTCGCAGTTGCTGAGCGAGACAGGGCAGCCCGTCGTGGCGCGGGTACTGAAGCAGATCAACGGCACCGCGGGTGACCCGCGCAGCTTTGACGCGCTGCATGAGCTGCTGGACGTGCAGCCCTACCGGCTCGCGTTCTGGCGCACCTCGGCAGAGGAGATCAACTACCGCCGCTTCTTCGACGTAAACGACCTGGTCGGTCTGCGCATGGAGAATCCCGAGGTCTTCGCGCAGACACATTGCCTCATCCGCGAGCTGCTGGGGCGCAAGCAGGTGACTGGACTGCGCATTGATCATTGCGACGGCATGTTCAATCCCCGGGAGTACCTGATTCGCCTGCAACTGCTTTACCTGGCCAGCCAGTGCGCGGGTCCCAGTGCCATGGGCGAAGCGGCAGCCAACGGCATCGAACGCGCGGTGCTTGACCAGGCGCGTGGCTACGATTGGAGCGCGTCCCACGGGCCGCTGTATGTCGTCGTCGAAAAAATCCTGGAGCCGCGGGAGTACATGCCACCAGAGTGGCCAGTGCATGGCACCTCCGGCTATGACTTTGTCTACTTCGCCAACAACATCTTCATTCAGCAGGAGAACGTCAAGGCCTTCAATACGCTGTACGATCGCGTGCTGGGCCGTGCAGCACAGCCAGACGAGATCATCTACCGGTCCAAGCTGCAGGTGATGCAGAACTCCCTAGCCAGTGAAGTCCATGTGCTGACCAACATGCTGAGCAAGATTGCAGCAGCGGACCGCCATGCGCGCGACTTCACCGACAACATCCTTGAGAATGTCGTACGCGAGACCATTGCCTGCTTTCCCGTCTACCGCACCTATATCGATGAGCGGGGCACCTATCCGGAACGCGACATCGCGTACATCCAGCGCGCCATTTCGCAGGCCAAACGCCGCAACCCAGACATCGACGCGTCGGCCTTCGACTTCCTCGCTGACATGCTTCTGCTGCGCCGCAAGGTTGCGGTGGCGCAGGGTCACCACTCCGGCGAGCTCGACCCCCGGCAATTGCGCTTCGCGCTGAAGTTCCAGCAGCTCACCGGTCCGGTGATGGCGAAAGGCGTTGAGGACACCACCTTCTACGTCTACAACCGTTTTCTATCGTCGAATGAAGTGGGGGGTGCAACCAAGTCCTTCGGCATCACCCTGGAGCAGTGGCACGCCAGCAACCTTGAGCGGTTGCAGCACTCGCCCGACTCCATGCTGACCACCTCTACGCATGACACCAAGCGTAGTGAGGACGTGCGCAACCGGCTCAATGTGCTCTCCGAGATACCCGGTATATGGAGCACTGCAGTCCGCCGCTGGCAGCGCATCAACGCCAAAAGCCGCCGCACACTGCCCGATGGCCGCGTAGCGCCGGATGCGAACGAGGAATACCTGCTGTACCAGACCATCGCCGGCGTGTGGCCGTGGCGCACGGATGAAGAGGGCTGTTTGGAATCGCTGGTGAAGCGGCTGCAGGAATACTCCACCAAGGCGCTGAGCGAAGCGAAGATCAATCTGAGCTGGATCAGCCCCGATCCGGAATATATCGAGGCGATTCATGGATTTCTTGCCGACATCCTGGTGCCGCACAGTCGCGGCCGCCGGACACCGTTTGTGCAGTCACTGGAGAAGCTGCTGCCGCAGCTGCGGCTCTTCGGCGGCGTCAACTCGCTGGCACAAGCGGTGTTGAAGGCAACCAGCCCCGGCGTGCCGGACTTCTACCAAGGCACAGAGTTGTGGGACCTGAGCCTGGTGGACCCGGACAACCGCCGCCCGGTGGATTACGAACTGCGCAGCCGGATGTTGCAACTGCTGGATACGCTGGTTGAAGAGAGAGGCGTGGCGGCAGCAGTCGCTGAGGTGACACGCGATCTCAGCGACGGCGCGATCAAACTTTGGACCACTACGCAGGTGCTTCGCCTGCGCCGCACCCACCATGCGCTGTTTCGCCATGGCAGCTATGCGCCTTTGCATGCGGCAGGACCCGCCGAGCCGCATGTGATTGCACATGCGCGCCAGCACCAGGGCACGTCCATCCTCGTTATGGTGCCACGCTTTGCCTGCTCCCTTATGAAGGGCAAAGCAGAGCTGCCAACGGGCAATGCGTGGCACGATTGGAAGTTGCCATTGCCAACGGAAATGCAGGGCAAGTTCCGAAATATCTTCACCGGCGAGCTGGTGACGATGGCATCGCAAGAGCTTGCGCTAAGTGAAGTCTTCGCGAGCTTTCCGGTTGCCGTATTGGTCCAGGAGTCCTAGCTCCTGGCGCCGCTGAACGCTAGACGCTATTCGGAACTGGAGCGTCACGGTCAGTCAGTTCTGTGAGTGCTGCCAGACGTTCGGCATGCTCCGGACGCATTGCTCCGGGCGTCACGCGCCAGCTCCAGTTGTTTCCTGCCTCGGCCGGCGTATTCATGCGCGCGTCAGAGCCCAGTTCGAGCACGTCCTGAAGCGGAATGATGCAGGTATCCGCCACCGACGCTGCGGCAGCGCGAATCAGCGGCCACACAATCGACTCCTTGCCCGTTGTACCGGTGTAGGTGCAGACAGCAGCCCGCTCCCGCTCGCTTGCGCCGTCGGCCCACCACCCCGCGGTCGTGTTGTTGTCATGGGTGCCGGTGTAGACCACGGTGTTGGTTTCGTAACGGTGCGGCAGATAGTTATGCGAGCCGCGATCGCCAAAGCCGAACTGCAGAATACGCATGCCGGGATAGCCAAACTGGTAGCGCAGCTGATCGACCTCCGGCGTGATGAGGCCCAGGTCTTCGGCAATGAACGGAATGCGGCCCAGTGCCTCATCCAGCCGCACGAACAACAGCGACCCGGGACACATGACCCACTCGCCATGGATCGCCGTGGCTTCTTCCGCCGGAATGGCCCAGTACGCCTCAAATCCCCGGAAATGATCGAGCCGGATGATGTCGTAGAGCGCAAGCGCGCGGCGAATGCGATCCACCCACCAGTCGAAGCCACGCTCGCGCAACACATCCCAGCGATACAGCGGATTGCCCCAGCGCTGACCGGTTTGACTGAAATAGTCTGGCGGCACGCCGGAGACGCGAATGGGCGAGAGATCCTGTCGCAATTCAAAGAGATATGGATGCGTCCAGACATCGGCGCTGTCGTAGCTGACGAAGATGGCTACATCACCAATGAAACGGATATCGCGTTCGCGGCAGTAATGGCGAAGCGCCTTCCACTGCTCGTCGAAGGCAAATTGGATCACCCGTTCAACATTGAGCTTGCCGGCAAGCTCGCTGCGCAACCGATCGAGCGCCTCCGGCCGGCGATGCGCAATCTCCTCCGGCCAGGTAATCCATGCGGCGGAGGCGTACTGCCGGCGCAGTACGTTGAACAGCGCGAAATCCTCCAGCCAATAGCCATTCTCCCAGCAGTAGCGCTCATAAGCCTGCCAGTGCTCAGGCGTGTGGTCGGCTAGAAACCTCGCCGCAGCTTGCTCCAGCAGCGGCATCTTCGCCGCGCGCACCTGTTCAAAATCAACCTGTGCTGCATTCGTGCCTGTCGACGATACATAGCTCGCAAGCTCGTTGGCAGTAAGCCAACCCCATTCCACCAGACGCTCCAGCGAGATAAGCAGCGGATTCCCTGCGAAGGCGGAGATGCAGGAGTAGGGCGAGCTGCCGTACCCCACCGGATTCAGCGGCAATACCTGCCACAGTCGTTGCTTGGCCGCGCGCAGGAAGTCGGCGAAGGCGTAGGCAGCCGGGCCCAGGTCACCGATGCCGCCAGCGGAATCGAGCGAAGAGATATGCAGCAGCAGCCCGGAGGCGCGATCAAGTGGCATGTGGCAGAGAGTCCAGTCAGGGAGGATGGAAAAAGCCCGCGCCATGGGAGTGATTCCATCAGCGCGGGCTGCGTTGCTTGCCTTCGGTACTTAGCCAGGAAGAGCGGGCGGTGTTTGCTGCGCCTTCTTGTTCAGGCGCACACGGCCGTTCTTCTCATACTGGTCCGTGATGGAGCTGACATAAACCGCGAACATCTCTTCGCGGCGCTGCGCGACCATCTGCTGGCGTGCCTGGGGCAGACTCTTTGCTGCGTCCTCAGGAGTCGGCTCCTGCTTGCCCGTCACCTTGATGACGATCGCATTGCGCCCGGTATTGATGGCGTTGGAGACCTGCCCATTGGCCAGGTCAAAGGCCTGGGGTGCGATCTGGCCGATCTGTCCCAGCTCTGGCACCTGCGCATCGCGGCCAATGAAGTCGCTGCTCTTCACCGTCGCGCCGACTGACTTGGCCGCCGCAGCGAGATCGCCGGTCTTGGCCTTCGCAGCCAGCTCGTTTGACTTGCTCGCCAGCAACTGCGGCAACTGCTGAGCGCGGAAGTCATCCGCGATGTGCTGCTTGTATTCGTCAAAGCTGGGCGCGTGGGCGGGATGAACGTCGGCAACCTGGAAGACCGCGTATCCCTCACCCGTCGAGGCGAAGCCGGGCGCAGCGTCCTTCTTTGCCGTGAACGACTGCGTCAGCAGCTTGCTGCCGTCGGGGAGCCCGGGGATGATGGCGCCCTGGGCTAGATAGTCGGTCGTCACCAGTTGCAGGTGGTGTGCTGCCGCAGTCTTTGCCAGGTCGCCCTTCTTCGCTTCGGCCTGCAGCGCCTGCGCAAAGCTCTGTGCTGCCTGCGACTCCTTGTCGCGGGTCAGCGTGGCCATGATGGTGCCCTTCACCTCATCGAGCGGCTTGGTATGCGCGGTCTGCTTCTCTTCCGTCTGGATGATGTGATACCCGAACTGCGTCTTCACCGGGTCGGAGATCTGTCCCGGGCTCTGCGCGAAGGCAGTCTTGTCGAACTCTGGCACGGTGACGCCGTGCTGCAGGAAGCCGAGCTCGCCGCCCTGCGTCTTCGATCCTGGATCATCCGAGTTCTTCTTCGCCAGCTCAGCGAAGTTTCCGCCATTGCGGAGTTGCTTCGCCAGATCGTCCGCCTTGGCCTTGGCCACAGCGTCGGCCTTGGCGTCGGCGCCGCGCGGCACCGCGATAAGAATGTGGCGCACACGTGCCTGGTCGGCGACCTGGTAGTCCTTCAGATGCTGGGTGTAATACTGCTGCACCTGGGCGTCTGCAATCTGCGGCGCACCGCCCGGAACCTGATCCGGAGTAAAGGAGACGTAGGCGATCTTGCGTGTCTCGGCAACGGCATTCTTGTAACGCGCTGCATTCTGCTTGAAGAAGGTCTGAAGCTCTGCGTCGCTAGGGTTGATCTGCTTGCCCACCTCATCGCCGGTCAGCACAGCGTAGTCAAACTTGATCTTGGTTGACTGGCGCCGATAGCTGGTTTCAACGTCCTTATCGGAGACCAGCACGCCGCCCGTCACCAAAGCCTCCAGACGATTGATCTCGATCTCGTTGCCAATCTGCTTTTCGAAATCACCGCGGGAGACGCCGAAGTTGTTCTGCACGAAGTCGGTGTATTTGTCATCGCCGATGTACTGGCCCTTAGGAAACAGATACGCAGAGAACGGACCTTCGCGCAGCTCGTGGCGCAGATCTCCAGCCGTGATCTTCAGTCCCATATCGTCGGCCTGCTGCAGCAGGATCTCGCGCTGGATCAGCGCCTGGCCGGCGCGCGGCAGCAAATAGGGCACGGCGAAGTCCGGCAGATGCTGTTGCTGCGCCATGCGGGAGGCAATCTGGTTCACCTCGCGTGTACTGATGTCCTTGGCGCCGCCGAAGACGCGGCCCAGCGGTCCGGCCGCATGAATGGTCGCGTAGGTATCGGATGTGGTCGATGCGTCGGCGAAGATGCCCGGCACCAGCGTGATCACCATGGTGATGCAGGCCAGCGCGATGATAACGATGAAGACGCCTTTGATCAGGCGCGAGTCTTTTTGCAGAAAGCGAATCATGGATCGATTGGGACCTTTAGCGAGGCGCAGTCTCAGCAGGACAGGCGAGCGTCAGGAGGTCTTCCCGTCAGTAGGTCTTCCGAAGATCTGCTGGCGCTGTGACGGCGACGCGCTTGTTCGCATGAGGTATCCGCAGTTGCAAGCCGGATCGCTATGATTATATCCGGGCGCGCCGCCTAAGTGCATGCAGTGGGCGGCGCTCGCAGGTCTCGCTGCCTTACCGCCAGTAGTAATACCGGTAGGGATAGTACGGACGATAATAGTAGGGCGGTGGTGGTGGATATCCATACGCATAGGGATAGCCATAGGGCCGGGGGCGACGGAACTGCCGCGGCTGCTGCTGTGGCTGCGCAGAAGCCTGCAGGCGCTGGACCTCGGCGGAAGTGATGGGGTTGATGGTGAGCGGAGCGCGCAGGTGGAAGCTGAGCGGAGTCTCTGGCGGCATCACCTCTCGCGGACCAGGCGTGGCAGCAGAGGCGCCAGCACCCACCACGCCACCCGCCGCAGCACCGATGGCTGCGCCCGGGCCGCGACCGGCAATGCCCCCGATGATGGCGCCGATGGCTGCGCCGCCGATGGTATTCGCCGTGGTGTAGCCGCCCTTGCCCCGGGTATCGGAGGCAAAGGTATCCGTGGCAACGGGATAGCTGTGGCCACCCAGGTTGAGCGCAGTGATTTGCAAGGCGAAGCCTGCTCCCCCGGAGAAGGCTCCTGGCTTCTTCACGCCGATGACCCGGCCGTCGAGCACTGCTCCACGTGGGATCGCGAGATACTCGCCCTCATAGATATCCTGCGCAACGATGGCCTGGAAGGGCTCGCCCCCCTGCAGATGACGGCTGTCCAATGGCTCCGACGTGCGCACCGTCAGCAGCGTGCGCTCTGGCACCGTAAACGGCGTCGATGCCAGCCTCGCCGGCGGATACTGGTGGGCGCGCTGAACGGGGTAGTTGCCGCCTGCAGGGTAGGGACGCGGCGAGCGCTGCCCGTAGGGTGGGCGCGGATAACTCTGTCTCTGCGCGGGAGGGGTGTCCCGCTGTCCCGCAGAATCCTGTCCCGCAGAATCCTGGCCAGCCGGATCCTCAATCGGATAACCCTCCGCTTGTTGATCGGTTTGTGGGCGCGACGCATCCTCCTGCGGTGGCGCCGGTACCTGGCCATCCTGCACGTCGGGCGGCGGACCAGCCTTGCCCCAGTCGCCCCTGGCTCCAGCGCGCGAGGTCTGACTTGGCTGGGGCGAAGACTGCTCCTCGCCATTGCCAGTCGACTGCGCCTGCTGCACTGGCTCCTGGCGGCGTTCGAGAGTGGGCGACGGCCCCTGCTGCGGCGTGGCAGCACTTGGCTTCGCTGCGGGGGCTCCCGTTACTTGGACGTGACTTACCACGGAGCGGACGCCATTCACCGTAGCCGCCACCACCTGTGCCTGGCCGCTGGCGGTGCTGGTGCTGGCGGTGCCGTTCAGGGTGACAACCCCGTTCTGTGTGGTCGCCGCAATCTGCTCGCTGCTGATATCCGGGTAGCTGGCCAACGCCTTCAGGACATCCGACTCAATAGCCAGATCGCTGCGCGTACCACTTTGCTGCGTCTGGGCGGAACCTACGGCCATCCCGGGTCCGGCAATCAGCAGACCCAGTCCAAGTACAAATGACAAGCGCGATGCTGTCTTGCTCGACAGTCTTTCCTTTGACCTCTCCATGAGCCAACTCCACGGTGTTTTCTATGTGAGACGTGTCTGCCAGTCGAACGGCACGTCTGCCAGTTACTGCAACCCAGTGGTGTATCAATAGTTGCTGGCAAAGAACAATGGCCCGGAAGTAGACTTCCGGGCCCTGCGATTCTTTCCGGATTCAACGAACTAAAGTTCCAGCGCCCTCTCCACCGCATCCGATAGCTGCTTCAGACCCGCCTTCACATCCGCGCCCAGGTGCACCCGGATGGCCCTGCGCTCGCGCTGCTGCAGCACTGTTAGGTCGCCAGCCGCCTGCGCCGCAATCACCACGCCAAAGGTGTATTTCTGCCCCGGCACCGGCAGATCCTGCGGATGATCCGCCGTCACCTGGATGAAGACGCCAGTATTCGGGCCGCCCTTGTAGTCCTGTCCTGTGGAGTGCTGGAAGCGGGGGCCGAAGCCGAGGCAAGTCGCCACCTTCTTCGCGCCGCGCACCTGGTGACGGAAGTACTGGATAGTGTCTTCGTTCTGCTGGGTCATGTTGATATAGGCGAGCACCGCAAAGTAATCGCCGGCGTGGATGTGGTCCAGATGCGCCTTGATCACGCTGTCCAGGTCTTTCACATCGCCCAGCAGGGCCGCATACTTCTTTGCGGCATAAACCCGGATGCCCCCTGCCGGCGCGCTGAAGATCGGAGTTGGCTCTTCCAGCTTGCCGGTCTCTTCATAGGCTTCGGTCAGGCGGCGGGTCTCCAGCTTGCTGGCCTCGACATCCGGCTGATTGAAGGCATTGATGCCGATCACGGAGCCGGCCACCGCCGTTGCTATCTCCCAGGTAAAGAACTGCTGGGCGATTCCGTACAGATCCTTGACGGCAAGCCGGACGACCGGCTGACCCGCTTTCTCCAGCGCCTCTACCTGCTTGTCGAGTTCCTCGTTCCTGCCGCCCTCCAGCCGCACATAGGCGAAGATGCGATCGCTGCCGTAGTGGTCGGGAGACGCGATTTGCTCGCGATCCACCGGCGTGATGCCCTTGCCCTGCTTGCCAGTCGATTCGGCAATCAGCTGCTCAAACCACGCGCCCAGATCATGGATCTCCGGCGAGCAGAAGAAGGTGATCTTGTCATGCCCGGCATTCGCAGCCGTGCCCAGCATCAGCCCCAGCTTGAGACCAGGATTCTGCTCCGGGTCGTCCTTCTTCGAGGCATCCACCGCTTGCTGCGCCTCGGCCAGCAGCCGCTTCACATCCAGCCCCTGCAAGGCAGCCGCAACGATGCCGAAGTTCGACAGCGCCGAGTAGCGGCCGCCAATCTGCTTGTCACCGTAGAAGATGTACCGGAACTTGTCGTCCTTCGCCACCTTCTCCATCTTCGAGCCCGGATCAGTGACCGCGATGAAATGCTGGCCCGCCTTCTCCGCACCAACTGCTTTCGTCACTTCGTCGAAGAAGTATTGCTTCAGAATGTTTGGTTCGAGCGTCGAACCAGACTTCGAAGAGACGATGAAGATAGTCTTCTCCAGGTCGATCGACTGACGGCGGTCGCGCACCTGCGCCGGATCGGTCGAGTCCAGGACCTGAAGGGCGGGAAAGCCCTTCTGCTGGCCAAAGGTGAGCGCCAGCACCTCTGGGCATAAACTCGACCCGCCCATACCCAGCAGCAAGGCAGACTCGAAGCCCGCACCCTTGATATCCGCGGCGAGGTCCAGGAAGCTCTGCATATCTTTCTGCTGGCGCTCCACGATGTCCAGCCAGCCCAGCCACTGCGCTTCGTCATCGTTGGTCCACAGTGCGGCGTCCTTCTGCCACAGCTTCTGTAACTTCCCCTGCTTCTGCCAGTCGTCTGCAGCTTGCTTGTAGGACGATTGCAGGTTAGCGGGAAGGGTACTCGTCAGTGCGTTTGCCATTGTCTCTCTCAATCCTGGTGAACGTGTGAGTATGACTTCTTCTAAAGATTCCGCGACACCTAAATCGCGGGAGCGGTGCCGGTCGAGTCGGAATGAAATCCAGCTTGGGCCGCGCGTTATGCAAAAGAATACAGACCGCGAACAGCATACAGACCGGGTGAATTGGAAGGTTGCCAGCGCGCTTCAGGCACTCACTCGCCCGCAAGTCAGGCGATCGTCTTCCGTGTGAAGAGTGCACCATTTGTGTTATCGCCTTCACAGGAAAATCACGTTGTATTTGCACCATATTGGTTGAAGGTTGACACCATGTCGATGTGAACCCCACCCATATAGGCGAGCCCCCGTCATCCCGGGTCCGCGCGTTCCCAGGCGGCACCACGACAGCATGGCCGCAGATCCAATCGCAGCCGGACTGGATCGGGTGCGATCTGAAGAGTTACAGTCTGCAACTAGCCTGCACGGAGGCCGAGCGGCTGGCCGCGTGCCGGCTACGCTTCCGCGTCTTCAATCTGGAGCTGGGCGAGGGCCTCGCCGAGTCCTATGCCAGCGGCCTGGACCACGATGCCTTCGACTATGTCTGCGAGCACCTGGTAGTGGAGGAGAAGGCTACCGGAAGCATCGTCGGCACCTACAGGATGCAGAGCGGCCTCTCCGCGCGCCGCCATCTCGGCTATTACAGCGCCCGGGAGTTCGATTTCTCCCCGTATGAGGCGCTGCGTCCGCAGATTCTCGAGCTGGGACGCGCCTGCATCGACCGTGAACACCGCACCAGTGAAGTGTTGACGTTGTTATGGCGTGGGATTGCGCAGTACGCGCGTTACCACAACCTTCGCTACCTTATCGGCTGCTCCTCCGTGCCGTCGCAGGACGCTGCGACGGGCTGGGCGCTCTATCGTCAGCTCTCGACCTTCCTGGCTGAGCCCGCCTTGCGCACAACTCCGATGGCCGCGTATGCTCTGCCCTCGCCCGCAAGCGGCAACCCCATGCCGGAGGCCAAAGTGCCCAAGTTGCTCAAGACCTATCTCGCCGTCGGCTCGCGCATCTGCAGCGCGCCAGCTTGGGACCGTGAGTTTGGCACCATCGACTTCCTCACCTTGCAGGACATGCAGCAGCTAAGTCCAGCCGCCCGCAGCCGCTTCCTTTGCAGCTAGTGAGCGAACGCGCCTATCGCAATACTCCACTGGCTGGCTGGAGGGCAGCGCGGTTTGCGGCTACGCTCGCCGAGGCCAGGGCGGGCTTCGGGATGTTCCGCCTGCGCCGAGGCCGCGCGCTAACGCCGCGTGAACGTGCGGGCTGGCTGCATAACTACTCCCGGCTGGCACTGCGGCGGATCGGCGTAGACGTGATCGCAGAAGGCGATCCACCGCTAGAGGGCCTGGTGGCCTCAAATCACCTCAGCTATCTGGATGTTCTGGTCTACTCGTCCCTCTTGCCTTGCCTGTTCGTCTCCAAGCAGGAGGTGTACCGATGGCCGGTTCTTGGCCGATTCGCTACCCTGGCTGGCACGATCTATGTGAACCGCAAGCGCGGTGCGGAGAATAGCGCTGCCACCGCGAGCATGGAGCAGGCCTTGCGTGATGGCCTGCCTGTCGTACTGTTTCCCGAGGGCACCAGCAGCAATGGCTTCTCGGTGCTGCCCTTCTGCTCGCCCTTCTTTGAGCCAGCCATACGCGCTGGAGCGCCGGTCAGCGCTGCAGCCATCGCTTACCAGAGCCAGACTGCACCCGAGAATGAACTCGCTTACTACGGCGACGCGGTCTTCGGCCCTCACCTACTGCGTACCCTGGGCCAGCGCCGAGTATGCGCCCATGTGTCTTTCGAAGCTTCCAAATGCCGCTATGAAGATCGCAAGCTGGCAGCCCGCGCCACGCAGGCTGAAGTAGAGGCGATGCGAGCCGGCATGGCCGGCCATGGTCACCTGGGCCGCGGGGCCACTCTGACCCTGGCCGGTTGATTGTCAGGAGTTGGCCACTGCAAGCTCAATCTTGATTTAATAAGCCATGCTGCCCGTTACCTCCAGCCCCGCTGCCAGCCGCCTGCGTCTGAGTGCCATTGCTCCCCACCTGGTTCAGTCCGAGATTCGCGCCATGTCGGTCGAGTGCGATCGCGTGGGCGGCGTCAACCTGGCGCAGGGCGTCTGCGATACAGAGCTTCCCCCGTCAGTGCGCGATGCCGCCATTGCGGCGATTCAGGATGGCCACAACATCTATACCCGCCTGGACGGAATCGCTCCCCTGCGCTCCGCGATCAGCCGCAAGCTGGCGGAGTACAACGGCGTTCACGCCGACCCCGAGAGCGAGGTGCTGGTCACCTCCGGCGCTACCGGCGCAATGTATGCGGCCTGCCTGGCACTGTTCGACCCCGGCGACGAGGTCATTCTGTTCGAGCCGTTCTACGGCTACCACGTCAATACGCTGCTCTCGCTGCGCATCCAGCCAGTGCCGCTGCCCCTGGCGGAGGGTTCATGGGAACTCGATGTCGATGCCTTGCGGCGGGCGATTACTCCAAAGACTCGCGCCATCCTGATCAACACGCCCTCGAACCCCTGCGGGAAGGTGTTCACCCGGAGGGAGGTTGAAGCTATCGGATCGCTCGCCCTGGAACACGACCTGTTTCTGCTGACAGACGAAATCTATGAATATTTCCTCTTCGGCGCCGCGCGGCATACCAGCGCGGCAGCACTTCCCGAACTGGCGGAGCGCACCATCCTGATCTCCGGCTTCTCGAAGACATTCAGCATCACCGGCTGGCGCATCGGCTACCTGGCCGCGGATGCGCGCTGGATTCCATCCATTGGCTACTTCCACGATCTGACCTATGTGTGCAGTCCATCGCCCGCGCAGTATGGCGCTGCTGCAGGGCTGGCAGCGCTCGACGCAACCTTCTACCAGCATCTGTCGACTGACTATGAGCGCAAGCGCGACCTCTTGTGCGGGGCGCTCACAGCGGCGGGGCTGACGCCATCCATCCCGGACGGCGCCTACTACGTACTGGCAGATGGGAGCGCGCTACCCGGCGCCACAGCGAAGGAGAAGGCACGCACGCTGCTGGCGCAAACGGGCGTCGCGGCAGTGGCAGGCTCCGCCTTCTACAGCAAGGGCCGCGGCGAGCACTTGCTGCGCTTCTGCTTTGCGAAGAGGGAAGAGGCCATCGCAGAGGCCTGCCAGCGCCTGACTCAACTGTCCCTTTAGGCCGCTTCAAAGCCCGGCCACTCCTTGCAGATGCCTCGATGCAGTGCCTCCATTCCCCCGCGTCGTGTCCAAGGACGGAGGAGCCAACGAAGTTGCTCTGCGCCGCATCCCACGGTGAACGTCCCATTTGCAATCACAGAATGTAATTCGTAGCCCATGCTGTCCCTGCACCTATGACGGAAGCCGGTCGCCCACAATCCACCACAAGCGCATGGCGCGAGCGGCTGGTCGCTCTGCGCAACGTACCGCCTGTGCTTGGCCTCCTGTGGGAGTCGGGACCCGCGGTCGTCACCTGGGGCATCGTGCTGCGCATCCTTGTGGCCGCGCTTCCTGCGGGCATTGGCATCATTGCCGCATGGATCCTGAACAGCGTGCAGCGCGCCTTCAGCCATCAGGGGCTGCCCACTTACTTCTGGTGGGTGGTAGGCGCGGAGGTCTGCCTGAACGTGCTCGCCGGGCTGTTGACCCGCGGCATCGACTACTCCGATAGCCTGCTGGCCGATCGCTACACCCACTTCGTCAGTGTGCGCGTGATGCGGCAAGCAGCGCAGTTGGACCTGACTACCTACGAAGACCCTGTCTTCTACGACCGGCTGGAGCGCGCGCGGGTGCAGGCCACCGACCGGCTGGCCATGATCCAGCAGATGGGCCGCCTGCTGCAGCAGACCATCACCACTATCATCTGGACCAGCATCCTGCTCTGGTATTCACCGTGGCTGGTGCTGCTGTTAGCGCTTGGCGTGCTGCCAACCTTCCTGGGTGAGACCCACTTCGCCTTCCTCGGCTACGCGAAGAACTTCCGCCAGACACCGGCCAAGCGCCAGATGGATTACCTGCGGCAGGTGGCCGGCAGCCGCGAGGGCGCGAAAGAGCTGAAGCTGTTCAACCTGAGCGAGTTCTTTACCGGCCGCTTTGACCGCCTGTCCAAGCAGATCTATAACGAAAACGTCGCGCTGTCGCGCCGCAAGCTCATCGCCGGTGGGCTGCTGGGCATCATCGCAACGCTCGGCTATTACGGCGCGTATGCCTTCGTCATCTGGCGCGCAGTGACGGGAAACTACCGCAACATCGGCGAATTCTACCTGCTGACCAACGCCATCATGCAGGCCAGCTCCAACCTGCAGCAGGTGTTCTCGACCGCATCCGGCATTGCGGACCAGGCCCTCTTCCTCACCGACCTGCTGGCCTTCTTCGAGATGAAGCCAACTGTCGAATCCAAGGTGAATGGCCTGCCCATGCCGCGCCCTATCCGGGAGGGCTTCGAGTTTATCAATGTGTCGTTCGCCTATCCCGGCACCGAGCGACGCGTGCTGCGCGACTTCAATTTCCATCTGCGGCCAGGCGAACGCATCGCGCTCATTGGCGAGAACGGCCAGGGCAAGACGACCGTCGTGAAGTTGATCACGCGCCTCTACGATCCCAGCGAAGGGCAGATTCTGCTCGACGGCATCGACCTGCGCGAGTACGACCTGGACGATCTGCATCATGAGATGGGCGTGATCTTCCAGGACTTCATGCGCTACGAGATGACGGCTCGCGACAACATCGGCGTCGGCAGGGTCGAGCGCGACCACAGCGAAGCGGAGATCGAGCACGCCGCGGAGCAGAGCCTGGCGGCCAGCGTGATCGCCAAGCTGAGCGGACGCTATGACCAGATGCTGGGCCGACGCTTTGAAGGCGGCGTCGAGCTCTCTGGCGGCGAGTGGCAGCGCGTAGCACTGGCGCGTGCGTATCTGCGCGATGCTCAGCTCCTGATTCTCGACGAGCCCACTGCTGCGCTCGATGCGCGCAGCGAGCTCGAGGTCTTCCAGCGCTTCGCCGAACTTACCGAGGGCAAGATGGCGCTGCTTATCTCCCATCGCTTCTCGACCGTCCGCATGGCCGATCGCATCGTCGTGCTGGAAGGCGGCAGACTGGTGGAAGAGGGCACGCACTCATCCCTGATGGCACTGGGCGGAAGATATGCTGGCATGTTCGAGATGCAGGCAGCGAGCTACCGATGATAGACAACATGCCGCAGGAACACGAGAACAGCGACAAGCCAGTCCCCGCCAGTCATGAGACGATGCCCGCCAACAGAGAGGTCGTGCCGCCGCCTCTCGAAGAGACGCAAAAGGTGCAGCGCAGCGAGCAGCAACTGCGCCACGATGCGCAACTAGCCTCCCAGGAGTGGAATGTCGCGCGCACGGCTCCCGAAGGCGATGTCTTCAGCCGGCGCATTGCCGCGGCGCAGACTGCGTACCGGCAGGTGTTCGACGAGCTGGACCGCCGCCCCATGCCCACCCACACGCCGGGCGAGCCGCTGGATCCGCTGCTCGAACTGTGGGAGAACCCGCGCCTGCTGCAGGCCACGCTGGATGAGATGTATCGCTCGCGCAAGCTACTAGCGGAACTGCCGGTCGTGGTGCGCCCGCGCGAAGGCGACGAGCCGCGTATCGTCACCATCGCGGATGCGTATCTCAAGGTCGCAGCATCGCTATGGGACGAGGAGTGCGTCACCTGGTTTCTGGACGAGGTGCAGAAGGCAGACCCCCTCACCCTGCGGGAGCTGTGGTCCTTCCTTACCGCGGTCAAGTTCCTGCTGGTCGAGGAGATTCTGACCCAGGCTCGCGCGGTGATTGATGATCCGTCCGCGCACACCGCCGAAGGGGCCGCTCTGCTGAAGGGGCGCTTCGCCAGCATTCGCAGTGCCAACTATGCGAACTGGACGGCGATGATCGAGCCGCTGGTGGTCTACGACGCCGTGCTGCGCCGGGACCCGGCGGGTGCGTACTCGAAGATGGACTTCGAAAGCCGGGAGACGTATCGCGAGCGGGTGGCGCACATCGCGCGGCGCTCTGACCGCACCGAGCTCGAGGTCGCGCAGGCTGCCCTGCGGCTGGCGCAGCGCCCGGCAGCGGCGAAGGACGTTCCTCGCCTCGCCCTGCGTCGCTCCCATGTGGGCTACTACCTGATCGACAATGGCTTCCCGCTCCTGGCGCGCGCCGTCGAATACCGCCCGCCACCGGTCGATCGCATTCGCATGATTGTGCAACGCGAAGCAGATTACTTCTACATGGGCGGCATCCAGGTGCTGACGGTAGTGCTGATCGGCGTCATCGTCGCGGCGCTGGTTCCCAACTACTCCATCTTCGGCGGCCTTACTGTCGCCTTTCTGTTGCTGCTGATCCCGGCAGCGCAGGGCGCGGTGGACCTGGCGAACAACACCGTCACCGCGCTGTTCAAGGCGCATGCGCTGCCCAAGCTCGAGTTCCCCAATGGGGTTCCCCGGGAATACGCCACGCTGGTCGCCGTACCTACCCTGCTGCTGAATGAAGCGCAGGTGCGCGAGCTGATCGAGGAGCTGGAGGTCCGCTATCTCGCTAACCAGGACGCGAACATCCACTTCGCACTGATCAGCGATCTGCCGGACTCGGTTGCGCGACCGCGGCCCAACGATACCGACCCGCTGGTCGATTTCGCGGTCGGGCTTATCGACAGCCTCAATGCCCGGTACGCCGGCAAGGGTGGCGGCTTTTATCTACTGCATCGTCACCGCATCTTCAATGCGCGCCAGGGCGTGTGGATGGGCTGGGAGCGCAAACGCGGCAAGCTGCTGGACCTGAACAAGCTGATCCGTGGCGAGTTTGACAGCTTTCCGGTGAAGGCTGGCGACATGAAGACGCTGCGCACGGTGCGCTACGTCATCACGCTCGACTCGGACACGCAACTGCCGCGCGGCAGCGGACATGCACTGATCGGCGCCATGACCCACCCGCTGAATCTGGCGGTCATCGATCCGGAATCGCGCATCGTCACGGAGGGCTACGGGATTCTGCAGCCCAGGGTCGGCGTCAGCGTGCACTCCGCGTCGCGGTCACGGCTGGCTGCGATTTACTCCGGGCAGACCGGCTTCGATATCTACACCCGCGCCATCTCCGACGCATATCAGGATCTGTACGGCGAAGGCATTTTTACCGGCAAGGGAATCTACGAAGTGGACACGCTGCATGCGGTGCTGGACCGCCGCTTCCCGCGCAATTCCCTGCTGAGCCATGACCTGATCGAAGGCGCCTATGCGCGCGCCGGCCTGGTGACGGACGTTGAAGTGATCGACGACTATCCCTCCCACTACAGCGCCTACCGGCGCCGCCAGCATCGCTGGGTGCGCGGCGACTGGCAGATTGCACAGTGGCTCTTCGGCAAGGTACCGGACGAGAGCGGACGCATGGTGAAGAACCCCATCTCGCCGGTCTCGCGCTGGAAGATCTTCGACAATCTGCGCCGCTCGCTGGTGGAGACGATGACCATGTTCCTGCTGGTGGCGGGATGGCTGGGACTGCCCGGCGGTCCGCTTTACTGGACCATGGTGACGATCTTCCTGCTGTTCGCGCCCACGCTGGTCTCGCTCGCCTTCAGCATCGGCCGCGCCTTGACCAGGCCACAAAAGGGCGACCTCCGTGAGGCCTTCGTCGGCTTCGGGCAGAGCTTCATCATCACGCTGCTCAATCTGGCCTTCCTGCCCCATCAGATGCTGATGGCACTCGATGCCATCATCCGCTCCTTGGTGCGCCGCTTCGTCACCGGCCAGCGGCTGCTGGAATGGGAGACGGCAGCGCAGGCCGAGGCTACCGGTGGCAAGACGACTCCGGTCGATCGCTATCTGCAGGCCACTCCTCTGGTCGCCCTGGCGATTGCTGCAGTGGTGGCTGCCGCGCGTCCTGCCTCGCTCCTAGTCGCTGCTCCTTTACTGGTGCTGTGGCTGTTCGAGACAGCAATCACTGCCTGGCTGAACCAGCCGCCGCGCGATGAGCGGGAAAAGTTGACGCGCGATCAGGAGCGTTTCCTGCGTGAGATGGCCTTGCGTACGTGGCGCTACTTCTACGAGTTCGGCGGCGCGGCACACAACTACCTGATCCCGGACAATGTAGAAGAGCGCGAGTTGTTTGAGGCGGCGCGCGTCTCGCCCACCAACTTCGGGCTGCTGCTGAACTCCCGGCAGGCCGCGCACACCTTTGGCTACCTCACCTTGCCCGAGTTCGTTGCGCTGACCCACCACAGCCTGGATACCTACGACCGCATGGAGAAGCGCAACGGCCACATCTACAACTGGTACGAGACGCGCACACTGGCGCCCATTGCGCCGCGCGTCATCTCCTCGGTAGATAGCGGAAACCTGGCCGCCTCGTTCTACACGTTGCGCGCGGATGCCGAGTCCATGCTTCGCCAGCCGCTGCTGTGTCCCCGGCTATGGTCGGGCATTCGCGATCAGCTCACCTTGCTGACGACACTGGCGGCGGCGCCTGCCGGTCTGCCGCCGACACCGGCTGGCGACGAGCTGCGCCCCTGGGTAGACTGGTGCATCGAGACGCAGGGCCTGCCGGCATTTGCCTCGATCCGCGGACCCCAGGGACTTCCCTTCGACCTGACCGAGAAGACGCACAGCGAAGCCGAGTGGTGGCTGGCCGAGCTGGCACGGCGCATCGATGCCGTCTGCGCCATCGTGCGCGACTATGCGCCGTGGCTGGAGAAGGAGTTCCAGCCACTGGAGCCAGTGTTGAAGGAGGTCAGCCCGGGGATGATCGGCCGTGGCGTGGCCGACATCGACGAGATGGACCTGCGGCTGAAGCGAGCCTGGTCGGGCAAGCTCATCGCAGAGTCCGAGATGTACCTGACCGAGAAGCTGCGCTCGCGTCTGACCGGCGCTCGCGAGTGCCAGGCCCAGCTGGCCGCGCGCATCGCATCGCTCGCGCAGCGCGCAGAGCATTCTGTCACTGCGATGGATTTCGCATTCCTGATCGAGCCGTCGCGGCAGGTGCTCTCCATCGGCTACATGGTCGAGCAGGAGGAGCTGCACAAGGCCTGCTATGACCTGCTGTGCTCGGAGGCGCGCATTGGCGCCTTCATCGCAGTGGCCAAGGGCGAGGCTACGCAGCAGAGCTGGTTCAAGCTGGGCCGCATCCACACTGTGGCCTACGGGCGATCGGCGCTCATCTCCTGGACCGGCACCATGTTCGAATACCTGATGCCGGCGCTGTGGATGCGCTCCTACCCGGACACGCTGGTGACGCGGACGCTGGACAATGTGGTCGCCATCCAGCGGGCGTATGCGCGGGAGCACGGCAACATTCCCTGGGGCGTCTCCGAATGTGGCCATGCGGAGACGGACGATCAGGGCCACTATAGCTATCTCGCCTTTGGCATGCCTTCGGTCGCGCTGAAGTGGGATGCAGTGGCGGGGCCGGTCATCTCGCCCTACTCGACCTTCCTTGCCTTGACCATCGATGAAGGGGAGTCGCTGAGGAACCTGAAACGCATGGCCGCGATGGGCTGGGTTGGCGCGTACGGTTTCTACGAGGCGGCGGATTATCAGAAGTCACTGAAGCAGCCGGAGCTGGTGCGGGAGTGGATGGCTCACCACCAGGGCATGTCACTGCTCGCAGTGCTGAACCTGCTGCACAACAACATCGCGCAGGAGTGGTTCCACGCCAACGCGAACTTGAAGTCAGCCGAGCTGTTGCTGCACGAGAAGCCAATCCGCGAGTCGCTGCTGCTGGCCGAATTCAAGGAGTCCGGCCGCAAGCGCTCTGCGGCCTGAGAGACGCTGCGAGAGAACTGCAGAGGACCGCTGGCAAAAACGGGGAGTAGCGCAGACCAAAACTGTCCTACGGTCCATACCCCTCCCCCCCCTCCCCCACCGCCAAATTTGTCCAGCGCAAGGGTTTAGGGCGACACGGTCGGCTAAATTTGGGCAAACAGGAAACTTACGGACAAATACGTCAGCCGATTGGACTTACGCCGACGCCATCCCCTGGATTGAGAACTGCGGCAACGACTGCGGTCCGTAGTTGGGCAGCAGGCTTGCTATGTGCTGACGATGGATGCCGAGTACCTTGGCGGCGCGCGCGGGGTCCGTAGACCATGCGCGAGAGACCTCTTCGACAAACTGCTCACCAGTGGTGGCTCGCAGAGCGCGGTCGTAGGCGGAGCAGCCACTGCGCAAGCGCTCCAGCAATGCCATGCGGGCACGAAAGCACGCTTCAACTGTACGGAAGCAGGCCCAATGCGACGGCACGGTGACCCAGGCGCCGCGCAGGAACTCCTGGGTGGGCAGGGCAACAGTGAGCGTTCCCGGTAGCGGCGTTGCAGACTGCTTCTGGCCGAACAGATTATTGGCCTCGCGCGCCAGGCGCGACTGGCCCCAACTCGATTCCAATGCGGCCTCGCATGCGGCGTAACCTGGATAGATATGGCCGGCGTTGCTGGCGGCTGCCGTGGCCTGACGAAGAAAGCTGTCCTGCAAAGTAGTGGTCATAGACTCCTCGGTTGGTCATCGCAAAAAGACGCGAAGGAAGTGGAAGTGCCCTTCGGCTCCAGGTGACCTTTTCCCTACTTTCAGGATTTCAGATTTCGAGGGTGGGATAGGCCACGCTTCCGGGTGAGGATGGGAACGAAGGTCATGGCCCACACGGGCGGGAACCGTTCCGGGACTCTGCCCTGAATGGGAAAGACTGTCACCTGCGCTGGTGATGGTCAAGAAAGCGGGCAGGTTTGCGATAAACAGACACACAGTGCGTTATGCTGCGGGTGCAAGACGGAGGATGAGATGGAACTTGGCGCGTTTTGTATGTGCCTGACGGTGAAGGATCTGGAAACGTCGCGGCAGTTCTATGAGAAGTTCGGATTTCAAGCCGCCGGTGGAGATGCCGCAAAGAACTGGCTCGTCCTGAAGAATGGCGATCACAAGATCGGGCTGTTCCAAGGCATGTTCGAGAAGAACATGCTCACGTTCAATCCGGGTTGGGACATGAATGCGCAAAAGCTTGGTGCATTCACCGATGTGCGCGAGCTGCAGCGCCAACTGAAGGCGCACGGAGTGAAGATGGAGAGCGAGGCGGATGAGAGCACGACGGGCCCAGCGTATTTTATGGCGGCAGACCCGGACGGCAATCCGATCCTGGTGGATCAACATGTCTGACACGTTCTGCAACGTGCGATGGCGCCCCGGCCGCGCGATAGAGTTACCTGCCCAGTTGCTTGTCGAAGAAGCTGGCCATCAGGTGCGCAGCTTCTTTGGACTCTGACAGGTCGGGATTGTTCCAGAAGGCGTGCGGCAGGGCTTCGAAGACGACCAGTTGCGCGTCTGCCCCAGCGCGCAGATAGGCGCGATGCAGGATGGTAGTGCCGCTCAGCAGCAGATCGCGGCCGCTGGTGATGAACAGGGTGGGCGGCAGGCCGTGAAGGTCGGAATAGAGCGGCGACAAGATGGGATCGCGCGCATCCGTTGCGCCGCGATAGGTGTTGAGTCCGGGCCCGGGTTTGGGTGGGTCGAGATGGCCAGCGAAGCCGTCGAGCGAGTAGAGCGCAGCGGAGTCGCCGCCCTGGCTGAGGTCGCCAGTGCCGGAGAAGATGCCCGTCGCGCCAGGCAGCGGCAGGTGCAACTGCTTGAGCTTCGCCGTGACCTCCGCAGTCAGAATCGCTCCAGCAGAGGTGCCATAGATGCCGATGTTTGCAGGCTGGTAGGTCTTCAGCAACTGCTTGTAGACGGCGATGGCATCGTCGAGCCCGGCGGGAAAGGGATGCTCCGGCGCGAGGCGGTAGAGCACCGCAACGACCCTGATGCCGGCAAGGTTCGCGACCGGAATGGATTCGGTGAGTGAGCCGGAGTCCGAGTCGAAGCCGCCGCCGTGCAGATTGAGGAGCACACGGTCGCGCTTGCCGGGCGCGATGGCGAGCGGCGTGACGATGCGCACCGGGACACCAGCAATCTTGTCGGCTGCGACATTGACGGGATAGAGCTTCCTGAATGCCTCTCCGGCACCGGCCTGCCATTTGTCTGTGCCGATGCGCCTCTGTTCGAGCGTCATGGGCACGTCAGCATCGGAGACGACACGGGCCAGGGAGCGCTGCGCCTCGGCGCTGACACTCTTCGGTACGGGCACGATGCGGGTGACATACGCTGTGCCGTCAGGCGCTATGGTGCTGGAATCGCGCTGTGCGGATGTGCCGTGTTGCGCGAGTAGTGGAACAGTCAACGCACTCAGTACTGCGATCACGGTCAAGCAGGCAACGCCCAAGTGGGTCTGCATCGTTGAAACTCCTTCCCTGCGAACGGGACGAACATAGCACGCGGCCGGCGCCCACTGTTCGAGGTGCGTGGGCTTCATTGCCATGCGCGAGTCGCATTGACGAATCGATTTCATCTATATAGATTCGAGTTGGTTCATTCCCGCCTATTTATACCTGCGTTCCATTTGCTTTGGGAGAGTTTGATGCGCCTGCGTTGCTGTTGTCTGTCCGCAGTCCTTCGTCTGTTATCGCTGCTGGTGTGGATCGGCATGGCATGCAGTGGACTGCATGCGCAGGTCGCCGGGGGCCTGCAGGGCCGCGTGACGGATGCCGCCGGAGCCGCGCTGGCTCATGCGCAGGTTACGCTGACCGACGCTGGCACGCAGGTGAAACAGACGACCGAGACAGGGAAGGATGGCTATTACGTATTCGCGCAGCTGACTCCTGGCAGCTACGCGGTTGATGTGACAGCGCCGGGATTCGCCACCGTATCGCGGCAGGGCGTGACTGTGGTGACCGGCTCGGCAGTGCGGGTCGATGTGAGTCTGAAGCCGGGCAACGCACAACAGACCGTGATGGTGACAGGGGATGTGCCGCTGCTGCAGTCTGAGCAAAGCAATGTGCAGACCAACATTCCCGGGCGCACGGTCGCATCGATCCCGCTGAATTCACGCAACTTTATTCAACTGGCTGCGCTGGTGCCGGGTGTTTCGCTGCCACCGGGCACGCTGCTGCCGCGCATCAATGGCGGGCGCCCGCGCACCAACGAGTATCTGTACGACGGCATCTCTGCGCTGCAGCCGGAGCCGGGGCAGGTGGCCTACTTCCCTATCCTCGACGACATTCGGGAGTTCACCATCGAGGCAGACAATGTGCCGGCAGAGTTTGGCCGGTTCAACGGCGGCGTGGTGAATGTGACGACGCGCTCCGGCACGAATGCGCTGCATGGCAGCCTGTTTGAATACTTCCGCAATGAGGATCTGAATGCGCGCAACTACTTCGCCAGCCCGACGGCGACGAAGCCTAAGTACCGCCGCAACCTGTATGGCGCCACGCTGGGCGCGCCCGTGCTGCGCGACCGGCTCTTTTTCTTCGGCGACTACCAGGGAGTGAAGCAGCTGGTGGGGGTGACACGCATCTCCACCCTGCCGACGCTGGCGGAGCGGAGGGGCATCTTCACTGGCGTATCGCACATCTTCGATCCGACAACGACTGCATCGAATGGCAGCACCTTTGTGCGGCGCGAATTTCCTAATGACGTGATCAACACGCCGCTCGATCCAGCAGCGGTGGCACTGCTGGCCCGGTTGCCCGCACCTACCAGCAGCGGCGCGGCCAATAACTATCGCCGCACAGCGAATGATGCGGACAATCAGAATCAGTTCGATGTGCGGGTGGATGGCGCGCTGGGCCTCCGCGATCGCGCCTTTGGACGCTACAGCTACTACCACGAGGTAGAGCAGCCAGTGACGCCGCTGCCGGATGGAAGCGGAGCGATTGCTGGATCGGTGCTGGGGACGGGGAACGTCGCCGGGCTCGCCAACATTCTGGGGCAGCAGGCAGTGTTCAACGAGACGCATACCTTCACAGAGCACCTGCTCAACGATGTCCGGCTGGGCTACACGCGGCGCGGCAACTCGATCAGCGGAGCCACGCTCGGCAGCACTGCTTCTGGCGCGCTGGGCATCCAGGGTATTCCTACCAATGCGGCCTTCAACAATGCGCTGCCGCTGTTTACCTTCACTGGCTTCCAGCAGCTGGGGCCCACGGCCAGTACCTTTTCGCGGTTTCAGACCAGCGTGTGGCAGCTGGTGGACACCGTGAACTGGGTGCATGGACTGCATGCCGTGAAGGCGGGCGTGGACGTGCGCTGGTATCAGTTGAACACCATTGCGCCGTCGAATCCGACGGGAACCTTCGCCTTCACCACGACAGGCACCAACCAGCAGGGCGTGACCAACAGCGGCAATTCGTTCGCAAGCTTTCTGCTGGGGCAGGTGGACACTTTTCAGATCGATCTGCAGCGGCAAAAGCTGCGGCCGCGCGACCATATCGAAGAAATTTTCTTGCAGGATGACTGGAAGGCGCTGCCGAACCTGACACTGAACCTGGGCGCGCGCTGGACGCTGCATCATCCCTCTACGGAGAAGAACAACCAGGGCGCGGTGTTCAATCTGGCGACGCAGCAGCTGGATTATCTGGGGCAGAATGGCTATCCCGATAGCGCGCGTGAACTGCACTATGGCAACGTGGCGCCGCGCGTCGGGTTTACCTACCTGGTGACGCCGCGGATCGTGGTGCGTAGCGGCTTCGGTATTGTCTTCATCGATCAGTCGGGGATCACGACACCCTTTACCACGCCGCAGTTTCCCTACATCCAGAATGTGCAGCAGCGGACCCAGGACAGCTTGAACAGCCCCTTTCAATTAGCGAATGGACCGAGTGTTGCGCCGATTCCACTGACGCGCGACGCCGGGCTGGGGCAGAGTGTGTACACCACGCGGCGGGGTGCCGGGTCTGGCTATGTGGAGCAGTGGAACCTGGCAGTGCAGCATGCGCTGACGCAGAATCTCTCCTTCGACGTGGGGTATGTGGGCTCGCACATCGTGCATGTGGGCATTCCAGACTCGAATCTGAATCAATTGACGACAGATCAGCTAGCCCAGGGGCCGGCGCTGCTACGACGGGTACCCAACCCCTACTTCGGCCAGTTGCCCGCGTCCAGCCCAATCGGTGGCAGGACTGTGACGGCAGCGCAACTGCTGCGGCCCTATCCACGATTTCAGAACGTGGCGGTGTATCGCAACAACAGCGGCACCACCAACTACAACGCCCTGGAGACGAAAGTAGAGCAGCGCACCAGTCACGGGTTGACGCTGCTGTTCAGCTATACCTACTCGAAGCTGATCGATGATGCGTCGTCGGTATTTTCTTCGACCGTATTGTCATCGCCCAACTCGAACAGCCTGGTGGCCGCGGATGCCTTTCGCCCCTCGCTCGAACGCGATGCCTCGAATGGCGACACGCCGAGCGTGCTCGCGGTGAGCGCGGTCTATAGCCTGCCAGTGGGGCGCGGCCATAGCTTCGCATCCACGGGCATTGCCAATGCTGTCCTGGGCGGGTGGGATGTAGATGCGATCGCCTCACTGCAATCCGGCGCGCCAGTGACGGTGACGCAGGCTACCAACAACAATGCCTTTGCGGGCTTCGCATTGCAGCGGCCCTTCGTACACGGCAGGACGGCGCTGCCAGCAGACCAGCGCACGCCGCAGCGATTCTTCAATACGAATGCCTTCAGCACTGCTCCGCAGTTTGTGCTGGGCAATGCGTCACGCAATCCGGTGCGCGGGCCGGCCTATCGCGACCTGGATCTAGCGCTGGTGAAGCACTTCGCGCTGGCGGAGCACGCGCAGGTAGAGTTCCGCGCCGAGCTGTTCAATGTGACGAATACTCCGGCGTTCTCGCAGCCCAACGGCAGCTTTGGCTCACCCGCGTTCGGCAGCATCAGCAGCACGACGACCGATCCGCGCGTGGCGCAGTTCGCGCTGCGCATCAGCCGGTAATAAGGGCTATCTCCTCTGGCCTATCTCCTTTCTTGACGCGGCCGCAGGTGATGCGATAACGATCTGCCGCGTTGGCTATGGCTTGAAGTCCGAGTCGTTTTAGTCAACCAGGGTCTGGCGCCTTCTATTTTTTGTAGGCAAGCGAGAGGCCATCGACTAGAATCAGTAGTCATACATGGATACTCCCGCGGCAGTCCTCAACGACACCCAGGTCGCAGCCAAGACCTTCCCCTCTTCCTCCGGCCAGATGTTCGGGCAGTACTTCGCCAACGGAAACAAGTGGAGCTTCAAGAAGAACGACCTGCTGGACAGCCGGGCGCGCCGTATTTTCGAGGCAACAGCGCTGGGCTGCGCGGTAGATGCGTACCCCTTCCAGATGCCGCTGGAGGGCCGTTCCGGGCCGATGGTGCTGGCCGATGGCCATCGCATGCTGCTGCTCTCCTCCTATGACTACCTGGGATTGAATGGCCACCCGCGCGTGGAGCGTGCAGCCATGGATGCACTGGAGAAGTACGGCACCAGCACGGGCGGCGCTCGCCTGCTGACTGGCACCCTCGACCTGCACTATCAGGCAGAGCGTGCGATTGCCGAGTACAAGGGCACGGAGGCAGCGGTCACTTACAGCTCCGGCTACCTGGCCAACGTGGGCGTGATCAGCGCGCTGTTCGGTCCTGCCGATCGCGTCATTATGGATGAACTGTGCCACCGCAGTCTGCTGGACGCCTGCAAGATGGCCGGCGTGCAGGTGCAGCGCTTCAAGCACAACGATATGGACAGCCTGCGGCATGAGATCCGCAATGGCTTTGAAGCCAACCGCACCCTGCTGATCAGCGATGGCGTCTTCTCCATGGACGGCGACATCTGCCATCTGCCCGATCTGATTGAAGTGAAGAAGGAGTTTGGCTGCTTCCTGCTGATGGATGAGGCGCATGCCACGGGCACCATCGGCGCCACCGGACGCGGTACCGACGAATACTACGGCATTGATGGCAGCGATGTAGACATCTGGACTGGCTCGCTGGCCAAGTCGATTCCGTCGAATGGCGGCTTTGTCGCCTGCTCCCAGCAGCTGGCAATCTATCTGCAGCACGCCTCCTCGCCGTATATCTTCTCTGGCGCCATGAACGCGTCTGCCGTGGCTGCCATTACCGAAGCCTTCGCGGTGCTGCGCGATGAGCCGGAACGGGTGGCCTGCGTGCAGAACAGCGCGGCGTTCCTGCGCGAAGGGCTGCAGCAGCTGGGCTATGACACTGGCCTGTCTGAGACGCCCGTGATCCCGGTCGTGCTGAGGGACGAGACCGCCACCGCGATGATGGCGCGCCGGCTGCGCGACCATGGCGTGCTGGCGGCTCCCGTGATGTTCCCTGCAGTAGCGCAGGGCGCAGCGCGACTGCGGCTATGCGTTACCGCGGCCCACACGCGCGAGCACCTGCAGTTCGCACTGGATGCCTTCAGCCGGCTGGCCACCAACTAGCTCTGGTGACAGAGCGTGCGATTTGACGCGGCCCCGGTGCTGGTGACAGTGCTGGTAACTGGGGCTAGCGGTTTTCTGGGTGGGCGGCTGACGGAGATGCTGGCAGCCCAGGGCCATCGGGTGCGCATTCTGGCGCGCCGCACTGCGGACCTTTCCCATCTGTCACACTTATCGATACACATCATTGCTGGCGACCTGAACGATACGGTAGCGCTGGTCGAAGCAGTGCGCGATGTACGCGTCATCTACCATTGCGCGGCCTGCTCGACCGATTGGGCGTCTCCGTCTACCTACTTCGCAGCCAACGTGCTGGGAACACAGAACCTGCTGACCGCGGCGCTCGCTGCGCCACGGCTGGAGCGCTTCGTGCATGTAAGCACGACCGATGTCTACGGCTATCCGCTCACTGTGTGCGATGAGGATGGGCCGACCCGCGACGCTGGCCTACCCTACAACCGGACCAAGTTGCAGGGTGAAGAGGCCGTATGGCGGGCGTATCGCGAGCATGGACTGCCCATCACGATCCTGCGCCCGGCAACCATCTACGGACCGCGCGGCAAGGCGTTCGTCACCGACTTCGAAAAGTTGCTGCGGCAGCGGCTGATGCTGCTGGTCGATGGCGGACGAGCGCGGGGCGGCTTTACCTATGTCGACAACGTGGCGCAGGCGATGATGGATGTGGCGGCCAGCCCGGCAACCCTGGGCCGCGCCTACAACCTGAGTGATGGCACGGACGTGACCTGGCTCGGCTACACCCACGCGCTGGCGGATGCGCTGGGCTATCCCACACCCCGGTTGCGGTTACCTTTCGGAGTCGCCATGGCGGCAGCTCATGCCATGGAGGCGCCGTTCCGTATGCTGCCATTACCAGGACGCCCTTTGCTGACCCGACACGCAGTGTACCTGCTGGGGCGCGATCAGGAATTCCCTGCCACGCGCGCGCGGCAGGATTTCGGCTTTGCTCCGCAGGTCTCATTCGAGGATGGGATCGCGCGATCTGTGGCCTGGCTGCGGAGATAGCCAGATCTTGTTGAGAGCACTCGCCAGCCCTCGATACCAATAGAAAAAGCATAAGCGTTGGGCCCATGCCTCAAAGGGGGGGACCGGGCTGCTGTGGTTGCAGGCAGCCCCTGAACGCCCTGCTTACTTCAAGCCATACACATCGAGTTCGCCTTGTGGGTTCCCGACGCTGGGCAGGTCGTGTCCGGTCGAGATATAGACCTTGCCGTTGGCCACGATGGGTGAGCTGAACTTGATGCCGAAGCCGGGCGTATCGCCGGAGTTCACGCTGCTGTTATAGATCTCATTGGTCAGGTCGAGCGCGTCAAAGGCGCGCAGTGTCGCGCCCGTGGGCGTCTGCGGGCTCTGGATGGGCTGGCCTGTGTCGATGAACCACATGATGCCGCTGGCGTTGCCGTTGGCGGAGAGGAAGGGCGTGGTGCCGCGGGCGTTCTGCTGCGCACTGTCATGGGTGTAGGAACCGGGTGTCAGGGTTCCGTTGTAGGTAAATCGCCGCACGCCGGCGGGCGCTGTCGAATTAGTTGGCGTAACCCCCAGGTAAACGGCGCCGTTGAAGTAAGCGGCACTCCCGAAGATTTCATAGGAATTGATTGTGGACGTGTGACCGCCGGTGGCGTCTGTGCAGGTGTCGCTGTAGGGAGCGGTCAGGTCGGATTCAAAGAACAGGGTCTGCGTCGCGCCCGCATCATTGGCCTGTTCGTGCCCAAGGTTTGACTCATCCACCAGGTACAGCTTCCCAGTCTTGCCGCCGGCCAGCAGTTGCGAGGTGCCAGGAATCATGAGCAACCCGCCTGCTGCCAGGTCAGCGTCCTGGCAATCCATGTACTGGTAGTCCTGCGGGGTGAAGTAGTCCTGCAACTGCAGCTTCGCATTGAACTTCAACACGGAATCGCCGAACGCAGTCTGCCCATCCCACGGGCCATTGCCGGTGGTGACGTACACATTGCCTAAACCATCCGCGACCGGACCGCCGCCGCTCATCCAGATGCCGCCCGCGCTGGCGTACTTGCCCTCGCCGTTCAGGTTGGGGCTGGCATTGAACACGCCGACCTGCGCAAGTGTGCTGGCATCGTAGGCCAGCAACCAGCCGCTGTGACAACTGCCGAAGCCCATATAGACGTTGCCGTTGGCCAGCAGGAGCGCGGCGCGCTGGATGCAGGAGTTGTTCAGAGTCTCAATCCCGTTCACCGAGTTCGAATTGGTCGCCAGGACCGAAGCATGAATGGTCACCGGCCCGCCAAACTTCTGCGCGCCGGTGGCGATGTCCAGGGCATTCAGGCGGAAGCTTGCGCCGCTGCCCGATGAGACTTGTGCGGAGACGACGTAGATGGTGTTGGTCGCCGGGTCGATGACGGGCGTCGAAGTGACGCCTTCAAAGGGCTTGATCGGCCCGCTGGTCAGCGGCGTCTCCCCGGACTGCAGCAGAGAGACATGCCACAGCGGCGCGCCAGTGCCGTAGCTATCTGCGTCAAAGGCGTACACACTGTCGTTCTCGGTCGCTGCGTACAGCACGTTATGCGCGGCGCCCTTGACGGTGATGTTGGACATCAGCAGCGGCTGGCCATAGACGTAGCCGTCCATTAGGTAGGAGAAGAGTCTGCCGAAGCTGGCGGGGTGCACGTTGGTGGGGGTCAAGGACTGCTCGCCGGAGTTCAGACCGCTGCGGTGGGTGTCGAAGTGCCAGGTGACGACGTTGGCGCTGCCGCTGGCCGGCTGGCCTAACGAAACCGTTACAGTGGCGGTTGCAGTGACTGGCGTGCTGCCGGTCGCGCCGGTTGCGTGAGCGGTGTAGGTGGTGGTGGCTGTCGGGCTGACTGCCTGAGTGCCGCCGTCCACGGACAAGGTGTAGTTGGAGCCGTCTGAGCCGGTGACTGTCACTACCGTCGAGTTGCTGGCCGCTACGGTGAGTGTGGACGAATTGCCGGCAGTGATCGAAGCAGGGTTGGCTGCGATAGTCACGGTCGCAGCGGGTGGTGGCGGCGGCGGCGGCGGAACAACCGTGACAACCGTCGCCGCCGTTGCCGGTGTTGTGCCTGCTGAACCAGTGGCGTGCGCAGTGTAGGTGGTGGTGGTCGCCGGGCTGACAGCCTGAGTGCCGCCGTTTACGGGAAGGATATAGCTGGAGCCGTCAGAGCCGCTGACCGTCACTGCAGTTGCGTTGGCAGCCGCGACGCTGAGTGTGGATGAGCTTCCGGCTGTGATCGAAGCAGGGTTGGCTGCGATGGTCACAGCAGCTGCCGGTGGCGGTGGTGGCGGTGGCGGAACCACGGTGACGGTGGTCGTGGCCATGGCCGGCGATGTGCCTGCCGTTCCGGTGGCGGTGGCGGTATATATGGTCGTCGTAGCCGGGCTGACAGTCTGGGTGCCGCTAGCCAAGGGCAGCGCGTATGTGCTGCCATCGGAGCCAATTACGGTCACCAGCGTTGCATTGACCGCTGCGACGGTGAGGGTGGACGAGCTGCCTAGAGTGATGGTTGCGGGATTCGACGCAAGAGTCACCGTTGGCGCGGCGGGCGGCGCGGGCGGCGTCACAGTGACAGTCGCTGTGGCGGTGACGGGGGCGGTTCCTGCCGCCCCGGTAGCGGTGGCGGTGTAAGTGGTGGTGGCCCCGGGGCTGACGGCTTGCGAGCCACCATTGGGCTGCAGGGTATAAGTACTAGCGTCGGAGCCGGTTACAGTGAGCTGGGCGGCATTGGTGGCAACGACGGTCAGAGTGGCGGAGTCCCCGGTATTGATTGCAGCGGGGTTAGCCGTGATGGCCACGGTTGGAGCGGCGGGGGGAGCCTGCGCTGCGACGGTCACCGTCGCTGTTGCAGAAGCTTTGCCTCCGGTCCCAGAGGCGTTGGCCGTGTAGGTCGTGGTGGCGGTTGGCTTGATGGCCTCGGTGCCGCCGTTGGGCTGGAGATTAAACGTACTGCCATCCGAGCCGGTGACCGTCACCTGGGTGGCGTTGGCGGCTGCGACGGTCAACATATCCGCGCTACCCGCCGTGATCGTTGGGGCACTGCTCGTAATGGTGACCGTCGGCGCAGCAACGGGATCCGCGGGGTGACTGAAACCTGTGGCGCCGCACCCAGTGAGCACCAGCAGAGAGAACGTGATGGTGAGCGCAAGGGAGACTGGTGAGACGAGCAGCGCAGCAAAGCGAGCAAAAAACGAGGGGAGAGGCCCGGCGGAACACACCTTCATTGTGGTGATCCTTCCAATTTTCTGGGAGCGAAAACCGCTCGAAATCAGGTCGAAAGAATCACACGACACAAAGCTTGAAGACTTACGAAAGCTCCGCTCTCTCGCTGGGAGCGGTTGCGCAACTGGCAGGCCGATGTCTTGCTACGGCTAAGTGTCTTTCTTCGGCGGGCAAACCGAAGAGAAGGTTCCCGCTCTACATTGCAGGGTATCCAAAAACTACCATATCTATGGCCCCACCGTGCAGTAATTCCACGGATTCGCCGGTTATTTCTTCTCTAGTTGCCATCGGATGCTTGAAATGGTCCAGTGGCAGTCTCTCCAATCCTGGAAAAACAGCCGACATTTTCCCAGAAAGGAAATAGATGCTTGCCTGCGGATAGAGTTATGTCAGGAGGTAATGAGACCTTCAGCCTGCAGATCAGTGGAAATGAAGCAGAGAGACGGCTGCCTCTGCAAAAGGGCAGCTTTCGCCGGTGTTAGCAGTATCCTCGGATACTGCTAACCCAAGACCAGTTATCATGCGCAGCAGAATATTCTGTGTTCATGGTGGTCGAAGGTCGGCAATTAATTTATTTCCGCAATCATAGCTGCTTGGTACCACTCGCTTTCTGGCATTACCGACAATAGACCGCCGCGCTGCTCATGTGCTTGCGTTAGTTCAGGCGGCGCAGGGCGAGCACCGCGTTCAGTCCACCGAAGGCGAAAGAGTTGGAGAGGCAGGCTTCCACCTGCTGGTGGCGGGCGGTGTTGGGCACGAAGTCCAGATCACAGGCCGGATCGGGTAGGGTGTAGTTTGCCGTCGGCGGCAGAATGCCCTGCTCTAGCGACATGGCCGAGGCGGCGGCCTCCAATGCGCCCGCCGCGCCGAGTGTATGGCCGTGCATCGACTTGGTGGAGCTGACGGCGAGACGGTCCGCATGCGCCGCAAAGACCAGGCGGATCGCTGCCGTCTCGGTGCGGTCGTTAGCCTCGGTGGCCGTCCCGTGGGCATTGATGTAGCCGATCTGTTCGGGTGCCAGCCCTGCATCGCGCAGGGCCAGACGCATGGCGCGCGCCGGGCCCTCCGGGGAGGGTTGGGTGATGTGGCCGGCATCGGCAGTCATGCCGAAGCCAACGATTTCCGCGATGGGACGGGCACCGCGCGCCAGCGCCACTTCAAGCGGCTCCAGCACCAGCATGGCGGCGCCTTCGCCTAATACCAATCCGCTGCGGTCCGCGGAAAAGGGGCGGCAGGTGTCCTTGCTGATGACCCGCATGGCCTCCCACGCCTTCAGATTGCCGAAGTAGAGCGGCGCCTCGGTGCCGCCCGCCAGCGCCATGGGCACTACGCCCGAGCGCACCATATGGAATGCCTGCCCGATGGCATGTGCGGAGGAGGCACAGGCGGTGGAGATGGTGTAGGACGGGCCGACGATGCCGAACTGCATGGAGATGTGGCTGGTAGCTGCGTTGGCCATGCTCAGGGGAATGGTCAGCGGATGCACACGATTCCGCTTGTGAATGTAGAGCTCGCGGTACCCCTGCTCCTCCGCGGAGCGCCCCCCGATGCAGGAGCCGGTGATAATGGCGCAGCCCTCGCGCAGGGCGGGCGTCCACTCCAGACCGGATTGGGCCACCGCCTCCCTTGCGGTAACCACTGCGAACTGCGCAAAGCGGTCCATCAGGGTGATGTCCTTGGCGCAGAGAAAATCCTCTGGCACAAAACCCTGGACGTCGGCTGCGTGTTTGAAGCGGATCTGTTGGAAGTCGTCGCTTGCGATGGCGCGGATGCCGCAGCGGCCTGCTACCAGCGACTGCCAGAAGGCTTCCCGTGTCAATCCGAGGGCGCTGATGACGCCCATACCTGTGATGACGACCCGCGGCACGATCAGTTTTCCGGCGAAGCCTGGGACTTGGCCTCGACCAGATGGGTGACGCCGGCAATCATCTCTGGGATGTTCTGCACCTTCTTCGCTTCCTCATCATCAATCTCGATATCGAATTCACTTTCGAGGTCGAAAAGGATGTTCAGCCGGTCGAGCGAGTCGACACCAAGCTCTTCAAAACTGCTGTCGGGACGTACGCTTTCCAGCGGCAGTCGCCGCGTGTTGGCGATGATCTTTAGAACGCGATCCTGAATGGAATCAGACATATATAGTTACGCGCCTGAGTCCTGGTGCGACCTGGCCACGGATTGGAACGCCTTGCCTCCAGCGTTTATTAACAAGAATCACATTCTACCCTTAATTGCCCGAAACGCAGGCACGCAGGGGGCGGCGGCTTGCTCACCTGCTTTCTGGGCTCTCCGGGGGAGCGGTATCCTATATGGGAGTGCTGGTGCCCATGCGCACACCCGCTTGCTGGAGGACGTGTGCCACTGATTACCCTGTCGCTCGAGACCGGCCGCACGCCGGCAGAGAAACATAGCCTGTCATGCGGTTTGCGAGGCGATGCGGTCAGCCATCCTAATCCCGGTCATAAACCCCGAAGCACATCGAACCGAGAACAGGATACTGCCATGCTGCGCGATCTGAAGCCCCTGGTTCCCTACCTCAAGCGATACCGCCGCGACTTCGTGTGGGGCGGCATCTCGGTGGTGCTGTCAAACGCCATTTGGATCCTGTTTCCACAGGTCATCGGCGCCGCGATCGACGCGCTCAAGAACGGTGTGACCCAGCAGAAGGTGCTGCGCTATGCAGCGCTGATCGTGGCCGTTTCGCTGTCTAAGGGCGTGTTCCTGTTCCTGACCCGCTGGATCATGATCGGCATCTCGCGCGAGATCGAGTTCGATATGCGCAACGACCTGTTCCGTCAGTTGGAGAAGCAGTCGGCCAGCTACTACGCTGAACATCGCACCGGCGACATCATGGCGCGCATGACCAACGATCTGAACGCAGTGCGCCAGTTGCTGGGGCCGGCGATCATGTACAGCGCTAACACCGTGCTGTTTTCGATTGGCGCAGTCTTCTTCCTGCTGCGCATCAGTCCCTGGCTCACGCTGGTAGCACTGGTGCCGCTGCCGCTGGCCAGCATTCTGGTGCAGACGGTGGGCCGCAAGATTCATGAGCGCTTTGAGCGCATCCAGGCTCAGTTCTCAGAGATCTCGGCGCAGGCGCAGGAGAACTTCTCCGGAGCGCGGCTGGTACGGGCCTTTGCTCAGGAGGAGGCGCAGATCGCTTCCTTTGAAAAGGCGAACCAGGAAAATGTTCGGCGCGGCCTGCGCCTGGTGCAGTTGATGGGCATGCTATGGCCTACGCTCGAGTTCATCCTGGGGTTGTCGCTGGCCATCACCCTGTTGGTAGGCGGGCACGAGGTGCTGTCCAACCGGATTACGGTCGGCCAGTTCGTCGCATTCAATACCTACATGATGATGCTGACCTGGCCGATCATCGCGCTGGGTTGGGTGGTGAACCTGGTGCAGCGCGGCACCGCATCCGTCATTCGCATTGACGAGTTGCTGAAGCATGAGCCATCGATCGATGATGCGGCTGCAGATCACGCCATCGACCCGGCGGCAAGGCTGGCGGGCGAGATAGAGTTCCGCCACCTCAGCTTTGCCTACGCCAATGCCGCGGGCCAACCCGTCGAGGTGCTGCACGATATCTCGCTGCGGATTCCGGCAGGGACGAGCCTGGCACTGGTCGGCCCTACCGGCTCTGGAAAGTCGACGCTGGTGGGGCTGATGGCGCGGCTGCATGATGCCGAACCCAGCATGGTGCTGATGGATGGGCGCCCGATCCGCGAGTATCCGCTGGCGACGCTGCGCGCGAATATCGGCTTTGTGCCGCAGGAGACCTTCCTGTTCAGCGAGTCGATTCGCGAGAACATTGGTTTCGGCGCCCCGGCAGCGTCTGCCGACGATGTGCTGCAGGCAGCCGAGGCAGCCCACATCCGCAAAGAGTTTGAAGAATTCCCCCACGGGCTAGACACCGCAGTGGGCGAGCGTGGGCTTACCCTCTCCGGCGGGCAGAAGCAGCGCACAGCGATAGCGCGCGCAGTGGTGCGCGACCCGTCCATCCTGGTGCTGGATGATGCACTGGCCAGCGTGGATACCTACACCGAGGAGACCATCCTGCGGCAGTTGCGCGAGGTGATGCGGGATCGCACGACGATCTTCATTTCACATCGCATCTCGACAGTGCGGCATGCGGACCGTATCGCAGTGCTGGTAAACGGCCGGATTGCGGAGCTGGGCACGCATGATGAGCTGCTGGCGCATGGGCGCTTCTATGCCAGCCTCTACGAGAAGCAGCTGCTGGAAGAAGAGTTGGCCTATGCTGGATAGCCGTTGCGCGAGTCAGATAACGTGACTGGAACTGCAGGTCCTTCGCTGCGCTCAGGATGACAATGCATCGGGTTGGCTGAAGGTTCAAGCGATCCAGGCGGCTGTCTCGTCCTGTTCTGCCACAGGCGGGCGGATGGCGACTGGCGTTGCTGCCTGTTCCTCCCAGGTCTGCAGGTCGCGGGGCACCAGGCTGGTGAGCGATTGGTCCTGCGCGGCCAGCTGCCAGGCATCGCGCACATTGCGCACTTCGCGCGCAGTATCGGTGAAGAGCTTGCTGGAAGCAGCCGCAGATGCGCGCAGGATGTCTGCAAGGACGGAAGTGTAGAAGTCCGCGAGCCGGGCCGCCGGCTCCCCGCCAATATCCGTACGCAGACATGCCTGCAGGTGGATGACGATTCCGGCGGCCCGGCGCGCGGCATGGCGACGCGCCTCCACATCGGCGGCATTGCAGGCGGAGGCGGCCTGCAAGAGGAAGCGTTGCAGACCGTCATAGAGGGCGATGACCAGCTGGACGCTGGAAGCGCTCTCGATCGCTGCCTGATGGTAATGTCGCATCGCGGGTTCCCTATCCCTTCTGCTGGTTGTAGCCGGTGATGGCGGAGTAGATCTCGTTGATCGCGAGCAGCTGTTGCGGAATCGACTGCAGTGTCTGATTTGCCTGATTCAGCTGGGCGGTCAGCGTGGTCTTCTGCGTGGCGATATGCGTGTCGATGGTGCCGATGGTGTCGTTCAGGCTGGCTTCGATCGTGGTATTGGCCTGCGCTGCGCGGCTGAGCAGGCTGTTGGGAGAGGCCACTCCTGCCCCATCGACGGCATGCTCAAAGCTGAGTCCGAAGCCATTGATGTTCTGGAAGAAGCCCTGCACGCCAGCGTAGTTGGTGTTGAGCGCGCCAGTGAGCTGATCTGTGTTGAGCGCAAGCGTGCCATCGCCGTTGAGCGAGAGACCGATGCTGGTGATCGATTTGAGCGCGGTGCCGGCCTGCTGAATCAGCGCGCCGGAGAGTGCCTGTTGCAGTGACGAAAGCACCAGCGAGCCATAGAGCGGCTGCGCCTTGCCGCTCGCGTCCTTGCCCTCCTGCGCGGTCAACGCGGAGACCACTGCGTTGTAATTCTTAACCAAGGTGGAGACGCCGTTAGTCACACTCTGGGTATCGTTGGCGATCTCCACCTGTACCGGATTGGCGGAGACGCCGAGCAGTTGAAACGTAACGCCGGAGAGTACATTGCTGACGGTGTTGCTGGCGCTGGAGACGGCGACGCCATCGACGGTAAGCTGGGCATCCCTTCCGCTCTGGCCTGCGGTGGGCAAGAGCGCGGACCCAGTGGTCGCATCCGTGAGCGCGGCGCTATCGATGCTGATCTGGCCGGCTGCGCCGCTGGTCTGGCTGATGAGGGAGAGCCGCGTGCCGCTGCTGTCCGTGATCAAGCTGGCTGAGACTCCGGCGTTCGATTGATTGATGGCGGCAACGAGACCGGAGAGCGTCGCATTTGCGGGATCGACGCTGATGGTCTGCGCCGCGCCGCTGCCGGTGTGCAGGATCAACGAGCCGGAGAGCGTGTCCGTGGCTGCAATGGCGTTCGACGCAAAGGTCGACGTCTGGGCGAGTTGCTGCACCGTGACGGTATGGCTGCCGGCAGTGGCATTGGTGGCCGCAGAGAGCAGCGCGAGGGTATTGGTGTCAGAGCTTGAGCCCCGCTTGCCGGAGAGAATACCGGCGGGATCGGTGAGCGCTTGAATGCTGGTCGACAGGGTCGAGAGAAGGGTGCCAAGATTGGAGATAGCGGTGTCCTGCGATTGCAGGTTGCTGAGCTGGGCTTTGTAAGGAGTCTCCGTAGTCTGCAGCTGAGTGACGATCTGGGTCACTGTGCTTGCCACATCAATGCCCTGCCCGCTGCCAGGTGCGCCAAAGCTGAGTCCGATGGTGCCCACGGGTGCTCTCCAGCTGTGCCTTAGTGTGCCAAAAAAAGTGCGGGCGGCGTGCATCGTCACCGCCCGCGAAGTCAGGATGAAGTGCGCTTTACTGCAGCAGCTTCAGCACGGCCTGCTGCGTGCTGTTGGCCTGGGCCAGAGCGCTGATGCCGGTCTGGGTGAGGATCTGGAACTTCGACAGCTGCGAGGTGGCCTGGGTGTAGTCCGTAGCCTGCACCGCGTTCTGTGCCGAGGCCAGGTTCTGGCTCTGCGTGGTTTCAACGCTGGAGATCGAGTTCAGCGTGTTGATCTGCGAACCTAGGTAGCCGCGTTGTGCTGCTACCGCGCTGATCGCGTTGTTCACGGCACTTACCGTGTTCTGCGCATTGGCGCTGGTGGTGAGGTCAAGGCCGGCGGTGTTTAGCGCGACGCCGGTACCGACGGTGTAGGTGATGGAGTTGCCGGGGCCGGAGGTTACGGTACCGCCCGCGTCACCCACGGAGGCGCTCGAAAGCGATGCAATCTTCAGCGTGTCGGTCGAAGTGCCGGTGGTGCTCCCGTCGCTGCTGTAGATGGAGAAGCTAGCAGGCGTGGCGACGGCTGAGCCGAAGACTGCCTGGCCGTTGAAGGTGGTAGTGGAGCCGATGTTGTTGACCTCGGCCAGGATCGATTGATACTCCTGGTTGGCAGCCGCGTTCTGCGTGGCGTTCAGTGTGCCGTTGCCGGCTTCCGTAGCCAGCGTGACGGCGCGGTTGAGCAGGTTGTTGACCTGAGAGAGCGCGCCATCGGCAGTCTGCAACAGACCAACACCCAGGCTGACGTTGCGGGTGGATTGCGTCAGCGCGGTCTGGTTGGCCTGCAGGCCGTTGGCCCGCGAGAGGCCGGCGGCATCGTCCGCGCCGGAATTGATGCGCGACCCCGATGACAACTGGGTGAGCACGCTCTGCAGGCTATTCGAGGTGTTGCTGAGGTTGTTCGCTGCATAGGCAGCAGAGATGTTGTTCAATATACCGAGTGACATAGTGTCGGCTCCTTGTGTCCCGAAGTGGGGGTCCTGAAGTGGGGGCTCCTGGTTCACTTCACGCCAACGGGCGCTCTGTGTAAGGAACCGTCTTTGCTGACCCATTTATCGGCGCGCCGGTGGATTACTTTATTCCCGCACTCAGTTACCTTTCGGTCGAAGCGACGCCGAGCACCTTTATGATTATTTGCTTCGTGCGCTGGCCATCGAACTCCGCATAGAAGATGCGCTGCCAGGTGCCGAGATCCAGCCGGCCGCCGGTCACCGGCAATGTGGTCTCATGGTGCAGCAGCAATGCCTTCAGGTGGGCGTCGGCGTTGTCCTCGCCAGTCTGATGGTGGCGGTACTCGGGCCGCGCCGGGGCGAGGGTTTCCAGCCATGCCGAGATGTCCTCAATCAAGCCGCGCTCATTGTCATTGACGTAGATCGCCGCAGTAATGTGCATGGGGGATACGAAGCACAGGCCGTCGTCAACGCCACTCTCGCGGACGATGCGCTCGACTTCATCGGTGATGTGGACCATTTCGTAGCGTTTGCGTGTATGCATCTCCAGGTAGCGGGTGTGGCTGTGCCATCCGCCGGCACTGCGGGTGATGGCAGGTTGCTTGGTCATCGCGCTTGCTCCTGTGTGGAGGGCTGCGGCCTTACACTTTAAGAGGCCGATCTCCTCTCCACTCTGATGCCGCAGCGCCGCCTTTACGCAACTGAGCCAGCTTCCTCCTCCGCCGCACCGCGGTCGCGCGAGGCCGCGGGGTTGCGAGCGATGTATGACCGCTTGGTGCAGGCTTACGGCCCGCAGCTCTGGTGGCCGGCGAAGACGCCGCTGGAAGTCACGATCGGCGCCTACCTGACGCAGAACACCTCCTGGCGTGGGGTGGAACGCTCCATCGCGAATCTGCGCGAGCGTGGGCTGCTGGAAGCGGCGGCATTGCTGGCCTGTCCGGAGGAAGAGCTGCGCGTGCTGCTGCGTCCATCGGGTCACATGGTGCGCAAGACGGCAGCAGTGCGCGCGTTTCTGGGCTTCCTGTTTGCGGAGACGCAGGGGTCCTTCCGCAAGCTGGCGGCAATGCCGACAGAGGTGCTGCGGCAGAAGCTGCTGGCGCTGCCGGGCGTGGGTCCGGAGACGGCGGACGCGATCCTGCTGTACGCGCTGGGCAAGCCAGCGATGGTGGTGGATGAGTATCTGCGGCGGGTGACAATGCGGCACGGCCTGGCGCGTGAGCGCGCGTCCTACGACGAGTTGCAGCTGCTTGCATGGGCAGCATTTCCGCAGGAGACGGAAGCGGAGCGGATGCGCCATGCGAATGAGTTCCATGCACTGATCGTGATGGTAGGCAAGACGCATTGCGGCCCGAAGCCCCGCTGCGCCGGGTGCCCTCTGGCCTGCTTCCCTGCACTCCTGCGCGGGCCACATGAAACCGAGGCGCCCACCGCACGGCAAGCGCCCCGCATCTAGTACTAGTATGGACTGGCTGGCTTCGATAGGACATGCGCTGTACATGGCAGCGTTTATGGGTTGGCAGATGCTGTGGGCACTGATTCTGGGGTTCGCGCTCTCTGCAGTCGTGCAGGCGACGGTCTCGCGTGAAAAGGTGGCGAGGCTGATGCCGGATGGCCGGCCGCGCAGCATTTTGATTGCCGCCGGACTGGGCGCGGCCTCGTCCTCGTGCTCCTATGCAGCCGTCGCGCTGGCGCGAACCTTGTTCCGCAAGGGAGCCGACTTTCGCGCCGCCATGGCGTTCGAGTTTGCCTCAACCAACCTGGTCTTCGAACTGGGGCTCTCGCTGATCGTGCTGCTGGGCTGGCGCTTCGCGGCGGCAGAGTTCGTCGGCGGGCCAGTCATGATCGTGCTGTTAGTGCTGCTGCTGAACGTCTTTCTGCGCCAGCGGCACATTGAGCAGGCGCGGCAGCAGGCAGAGCGTGGCGTCCTGGGACGCATGGAAGGCCACGCCGCGATGGATATGTCGGCGCAAGGTGGCAGCTGGCTGGCGCGGCTGCGCTCGCCGGAAGCATTTAAGGCCATCAGCAATATCTTCGTGATGGAGTGGGCGGCGGTCCTGGGAGACATTGCATTGGGCCTGGTGCTTTCCGGCTGCATTGCCACCTGGGTGCCAACCAGCTTCTGGCAGAAGTTTTTCCTGGTGGGGCACCCGGCACTGGCGCGCTGGTGGGGTCCTTTAGCGGGCCCGTTGGTCGCGCTTGTCTCTTTCGTCTGCTCGGTGGGGAATGTCCCGCTGGCGGCGGTGCTGTGGCAGCATGGGCTCAGCTTCGGCGGGGTCATCGCGTTTCTGTTTGGCGACCTGATCATCCTGCCCATTGTGAACATCCATCGCAAATACTACGGATGGCGCGTGGCTTTTCTACTGCTGCCGTTGTTCTATGTGGCGATGGCGGGCGCCGCGCTGGGAGTGGAGTATCTCTTTCTCGCGCTCCATCTTCAGCCCGCGCACCACCCTATGGGTGCCATGCAGGAAGGCTTTGCCTGGGATTCGACGACCATGCTGAACCTGTTCTTCCTGGCCATTGCGGCGATCTTGCTCTGGAAGTTTTTCCGCTCGGGCGGGGCCGGTATGCTACGGGACATGAACGAACCGATGAAGCCGATGCAGGGGAGCGGCGGCCAGGAGCACCGTCACGGTGGCGAGCAGGAAGGGTCTGCGGGGTGAATGAAGCCTCACTGGCCCTGCCGCAGTTGTTCATAGCCACCTCAAATGCCGGAAAGCTGCGCGATTTCCGCGCCGCTGCGGCCATCTTGCAAATGCGTATCGCTCCGCTGCCCGGCCTGAATGAGATTCCTCCGCCCGCGGAGGATGGCGCCACCTTTGAAGAGAATGCCCGTGCCAAAGCGAGGGTCTACAGCGTTGCGCGGCCAGGACTGCTGGTGCTGGCGGATGATTCAGGGCTGGAGGTGGACGCGCTGGGCGGCGAGCCAGGGGTCCGCAGTGCGCGCTTTGCCGACGATGGCGGCTTCGATATAGAGATTGCGGGAGCAATGCCGGGCACCGATCAGCGCAACAATCTGTATCTGCTGCAGCGGCTACGGCAGTTGCCCGGCGCTGAGCACGCTCCCGCAGTCCGCTGGCCAGCACGCTATCGCTGCGTGCTGGCGGCTGCTCGCGAGGGTGCATGTCTGTTGACCGCGCATGGCGTGGTGGAAGGTGCCATTCTGTCCACGCCGCGCGGCGGGGGCGGCTTCGGCTACGATCCGCTCTTCTATCTGCCCGAGCTGGACAAGACGATGGCCGAGCTCGACGACGAGACGCGCCAGATGCTGAGCCATCGTGGCCGTGCGCTGCGCGCGCTACTAGCGGGCATGCGAGAACGCGGCTGTTAAGGCGGCGGCCGCTGCCGTTCCCTCTGCTTTGCTTTTTGATCCTCCGCGATGGATGTGAAGGCCTTTCTTGACGCTGGCTGACTCCAGTACCGATACTGATGAGTGGCTACCCCTCGACAGATCAGGCGATCTCCACGCTGCTGCTTCGCGTCAGCCTGCGGTTCTCTGCCGGGCGGCAAGCGCACGTTCGATCAAACACTGAACATGAACTAGCGCCTCCGGCCGCACGAAGGGCGAGAACGAGACTGGGAAGGCAGGCATGAGCACAACTGTGACGGCGGTAGAACTGCGCGAGACAAGACAGCACAAGCCAGGGTTCTGGAACTCGACCAATGGCAAGAAGGCCGTGATGGCCGTGACGGGCGCGATCTTGTTCGGATTCGTCATCGGTCACCTGGCCGGCAACCTGCAGATCTTCGAAGGCCGCGAGAAGATCAATGCCTATGGCCGCTTTCTGCATAGCATCAGCGAGTTGCTGTGGCCGGTGCGCATTGTGCTGCTGGTATCGGTCGCGCTGCATATCACGGCGACGGTGCAGCTGGCGCTGTTGAAGAAGCGCGCCCGTCCGGTGGGCTACTCCCGCAAGCAGGCCATCTCCTCCTCCTATGCATCGCGCACGATGTACTGGAGCGGACCCATTGTACTGGCCTTCATCGTCTTCCACTTGATGCAGTTCACGCTCGGCTACATTCATCCCAACGCGGTCTACATACAGGACGATATCTTCCACAACGTGGTCTCCGGCTTCCGCGTCTGGTGGGTTTCCGCGTGGTACATCCTTGCGATGTGCCTGCTGGGCATGCATCTGCGCCACGGCATCTGGAGCATGTTCCAGTCGCTGGGGCTGAACCATCCGCGGCACACGCCGATTTTGAAGAGCGCGGCCCTCTTCATAGCACTGGCCATTGTCCTTGGCTTCATTTCCATTCCGATCAGCATTCTGATAGGGGTTGTGCACGAATGACACTCGACGCTAGAGCACCGAGCGGTCCCATTGAGCAGGCGTGGGAGAAGGCGCGTTTCGATCTGAAGCTGGTAAACCCGGCCAACAAGCGCAAGCACAATCTCATCGTGGTTGGTTCAGGCCTGGCGGGCGCTTCTGCCTCTGCGACGCTGGGCGAGCTGGGCTACAACGTGAAGTGCTTCTGCTTCCAGGATTCGCCGCGGCGGGCGCACTCCATTGCTGCGCAGGGCGGCATCAACGCGGCGAAGAACTACCAGAACGATGGCGACAGCGTATATCGCCTGTTCTACGACACGGTGAAGGGCGGCGACTTTCGCGCGCGCGAGTCGAACGTCTACCGGCTGGCCGAGATCAGCGTCAGCATCATCGATCAATGCGTGGCGCAGGGCGTGCCGTTTGCGCGCGAGTACGGCGGCACGCTGACCAACCGCTCCTTCGGCGGCGCGCAGGTTTCGCGCACCTTTTACGCGCGTGGACAGACGGGACAGCAACTACTGCTGGGCGCCTACCAGGCGCTGGAGCGGCAGGTTCACGCGGGAATGGTGGAGATGTTCGCGCGCACGGAGATGCTGGACCTGATCGTGATCGATGGCAAGGCGCGCGGCATCGTGGCACGCAACCTGGTCACCGGCGCCATCACCACACACATTGCGGACGCGGTGATCCTGGGGACGGGCGGCTATGGGAATGTCTACTACCTGTCGACCAATGCCAAGGGGTCGAACGTCACGGCGAGCTGGCGTGCGCACAAGCGTGGTGCGCTGTTCGCGAACCCCTGCTACACGCAGATCCATCCCACGTGCATTCCGGTTTCGGGCGACTATCAGTCGAAGCTGACGCTGATGTCCGAGTCGCTGCGCAACGATGGCCGTATCTGGGTGCCTTTGAACAAGGGCGACAAGCGCTCGCCCGATCAGATTCCGGAGAGCGAGCGCGACTACTATCTGGAGCGGCGTTACCCCAGCTTCGGCAATCTAGTCCCGCGTGATGTGGCCTCGCGCAACGCGAAGGCCGTGTGCGACGAGGGCCGCGGCGTGGGGGAGAGCGGACTGGGCGTATACCTCGACTTTACCGACGCGATCCAGCGGCTGGGCGAGCACACCATTCGCGAGCGCTACGGCAACCTGTTCGACATGTATCAGCGCATCACGGATGAGAATCCGTACAAGGTGCCGATGCGCATCTATCCGGCCATCCACTACACCATGGGCGGTCTGTGGGTGGACTACCACCTGCAGAGCACTATCCCCGGACTGTTTGTGCTGGGCGAGGCAAACTTCTCTGACCATGGCGCGAACCGGCTGGGAGCGAGCGCGCTGATGCAGGGGCTCTCCGACGGCTACTTCATCATTCCCTATACGGTGGGCAACTACCTGGCGACCAACAAGCTGGGCTCGGTCGATGAGTCGCACCCGGAAGTTCGCAATGCCGTGAGCTGCGTGGAGCAGACGATCGAGAAGCTGCTCTCCATCAAGGGCAAGCGGACCGTGGACTCCTTTCATCGCGAGCTGGGCAAGATCATGTGGGACTACTGCGGGATGTCGCGCACGGGGGATGGATTGCGCGGCGCGATTGAACGGATTCGCGAACTTCGCGACGAGTTCTGGCAGAACGTGACCGTGACCGGCACCAACGACGATCTGAATCAAAGCCTGGAGCGGGCGGGCCGCGTAGCGGACTTCTTCGAGCTGGGCGAGTTGATGTGCATCGACGCACTGGACCGCAACGAGTCCTGCGGCGGCCACTTCCGCGAGGAGTACCAAACCCCGGAGGGTGAGGCGCAGCGCGACGATGACAACTACTCCTACGTAGCTGCGTGGGGCTATCGCGGCTACGGCAATCAGCCGGATCTGGTGAAGGAACCGCTTCAGTTCGACTACGTGCACCCGAGCCAGAGGAGCTACAAGTAATGAAACTTACACTGAAGGTCTGGCGCCAGAGGGGCCGCAAGGATGCCGGGAGGTTTGTCGCCTACACCATGGACGACGTGAACCCGGAGATGTCCATGCTGGAGTGCCTGGACGTACTGAACGAGACGCTGATGGAGAAGGGCGACGAGCCGATTGCGTTTGAGCATGACTGCCGCGAAGGAATCTGCGGCTCCTGCGGCTTCATGATCAATGGCGTCGCCCACGGTCCCATGCCAGCGACGACCGTCTGCCAATTGACCATGCGGCACTTCAAGGATGGCCAGGAGTTGGTGATCGAGCCGTGGCGCGCGAATGCATTTCCGCCCATCAAGGATCTGGTGGTGGACCGGCGCGCGTTTGACCGCATCATTGCGGCGGGCGGGTACATCTCGGTATCCACTGGCAATGCGCCAGATGGCAACGCGATCCCGGTGAGCAAAGAGGTCTCCGACCGGGCCATGGATGCGGCAGCCTGCATTGGCTGCGGCGCCTGCGTAGCGGCCTGCCCAAACGCCTCGGCTGCGCTATTCACAGGAGCGAAGATTGCGCACCTGAGCGTGCTGCCGCAGGGCGAACCGGAGCGCAATCATCGCGCCCGGCATATGGTGGCGCAGATGAACGCGGAGGAGTTTGGCGGCTGCACCAACATTGGCGAGTGCACGGGCGCCTGCCCCAAGGAGATTCAGCTGGAAGTAATCGCTACCATGAACCGCGATTACATACGGGCGAGCTGGCTGCATCGCGACGATGAGGTGAAGACGCTGCGCCCCATGACGGAGTGGAGCACGGGATCGAAGCTGAAGGTCGACCCGCACGCTACCAGCTAGGCGATTGCGATCATCGCTGACATCAAGAAGGCCTCGGACAAGTCCCGAGGCCTTTGCTGTTGCTCTCATGCGCTGCACAACGTCAATCGCTGATCATTTCGAGATGATGTCCTTGCCCTCTTCGTCCTTGCGCTGGCGTGCCAAGCCACGGCCGGCAACCTCGTTGGCGATGCGGTTCATCCGGTCGTGGGAATCCTTGTCACCGGTGGACTTCGAGTGAGTGTCGGGATGCGCGGGGCGTGCGGCGTCCTTCTTCATGTCTTTAACGATTGGCTGCATATCTTCACCTCTTCTGTAACGGATGAGGCTCGCGACGGTCCGGGTTGGCTGCTTTGTTAGACTCAGACTCCATGAAGCTGCCGCTCGTTGCGTACCTCTCTCTCGCGACTTCCCTGCTGGCCCAGACATCACCCACTCCGCATCGCCATACGCCCGCCAAAATGACCAGCCCCAACGCTTCTTCCTTCTTCATCGACACGCACGCCGACACCACGCAGCGCATGCTGGACCAGCATTATGACCTGGCGTCGCCATTGGACGGCGGCCATGTGAACTTCGAAGCAGCAAGCCAGGGCAGTCTGGGGGCGGAGTTCTTCTCCATCTGGGTGGAGCCGAAGCTGTACGAAGGCCACTATGCGCGGCGCACACTGGAGCTGATCGATGCGGTGCACCAGGCGGCCATGCGGCATCCGGACAAGATGATGATGGCCTACTCGGTTGCCGACATCGAGCGTGCGCATCGCGAACACAAGCTGGCAGCGCTGATGGGCATTGAGGGCGGCCACTCCATCGAGAGCTCGCTTGGCCTCTTGCGCGATTACTACCGGCTAGGCGTGCGCTACATGACGCTGACCTGGTCGAACTCGAATGACTGGGCAGACTCCTCCGGCAACATCAATGACGAAAAGGTGAAGCACACCGAGGATGGCCTGAGCGAATTCGGCAAGGACGTGGTGTATGAGATGAACCGCCTCGGCATGATGGTGGACATCTCGCATGTGGCGGACAAGACCTTCTACCGGACGCTGATCACGTCGCGCGCACCGGTGATCGCATCGCACTCCTCTTCACGCGTGCTGACGAATCATCCGCGCAATATGACGGACGAGATGCTGCGCGCGCTGGCGGTGAACGGCGGGGTGGTGCAGGTGAACTTCTACTCTGCCTTTATCTCCGACGAGTGGCGCAAGGCATGGGAGGCGCAGAAGCCGGAGCGCGAGGCCGCGGAAAAGGCTGCCGAGGCGCATGCCAAAGCCGAGGGCAAGCCGTGGAACTTCGGCATGGCAGAGGCCGTGGACAAGGAATATGCCGCGAAGATTCCGCGGCCACCGATCAGCGCGCTGATCGACCATATCGACCACGTCGCCAAGGTGGCAGGCATCGACCACGTGGGCATCGGGTCGGACTTTGATGGGATTCCGTCAGCGCCGGAGGGCATCGACTCCGCCGCCGACCTGCCGAAGATTACAGCGGAGTTGAAGAAGCGCGGCTACAGTGAAGCGGATTGCCGCAAGATCATGAATGGCAATCTGCTGCGCGTCTTTGGTGAGGTGGAAAAGGTGAGCCGGCGACTGCAGGCGCAGGACCGGCCCAAGATTACAGAGCAGCAGCCGTTTCACAAGTAGCCCGCGCGATGTGACCCGGAATGCGCTGCGTCGGTAAATGGAGGGCTGCAGGAAGGGAGTTCCCTGGTATGTGCCGGAATATCAAAATGCTCTTCAACTTCGATCCGCTGGTGACGCCAGAAGAAGTTCGCGCTGCGTCGTTACAGTATGTGCGGAAGATCAGCGGCTTCGGCAAGCCTTCCAAGGCGAACGAAGCTGCCTTCCAATTCGCTGTGTACGAAGTGACTGCGGCCTCTGCGCGACTTCTCGCCGACCTTCAGACGCAAGCAGATCCAAAGAACCGCGAGGAAGAGGCAGCCAAGGCGCGAGCTCGGCGCGCCGAGCGGTTTCCTGCTTAGCAGCCGGCCAGCGTTCCGCCTCCTCGGGAGTGGATCGACGACGGCCCGCAGCAGACAACGTCGTTTGCTGAAGCGGGGTCGCCGGAGCGAAACTCAATGCAGGAGCTGGTGAACGCGTCCTGGTTGAGTTGGGCAGTCATCGCCGGGCTCCAGCAGCGCCCGTAGATTACCGAGCAGCATGCGTTTCAGAAATATGCATGAATTTGGAGATGGAATGGCAGCCAACTCAAGAGGTCATCACTACGTCACGGCCTCATACCTTGAGGGGTTTCTGGCGGCCGGGGACAGGCACCTCCATTGCTACGGGCGTCATGCGTCGAAATGCTTCCGAAGCCTTCCCGTTAATCTCGCCAGGATACGCGACTATCATAGCTACATAAATCCTGACGGGAGCTTAGACGACCGGCTTGAGGCGAGGATCGCCCGTGATATTGAGTCAGCAGGCATAGCCGCGATAAGGAAGCTCGCCTCTGGGAATGTCAACCTTAGCTATCCACAAAGGTTGGCAATTGCGAAGATGATTGCCCTTCAGAGCGTACGAGTACCTTTCGAACGAACCTTTGTCGATTCGTTCAGTGTTAATAGTCTTCGCAGATATGTCGAGCAGATGGATGAGGACTCAATCAAGCTGGGGAGACCAGTTAATGCGATCGATATTGCGGTCACGCCTCAAGACGATCCGCGGTTGATAAAAGAGTGGACACGCTGCACAAGAGAGGACATTTTGGCAGAGCTCAGGGCTATCGAAAAAGACCCGGGCAAGCCGAGCCGGGACGTTTTCTTCGATTTGGCTGAAGATATATCACGGATACTCGTTCGGATGGACTGGGTCGTATATTTCGCTTCGCAGGAAGGCAGCTTTATCACATCGGACCATCCAGTAGTAAGAACCTCGACGGACGGCAAGATATTAGGACGTGGGATAAGGGATGTTCGCTCTGAAGTGCATTTTCCACTCTCAGGTACTGCATGTCTCCAGTTATCGAATCGGAATACATTGGCAGAAGAACTTCGTAAGCGACGTCGGAAACAGAAGGGAAGGCGCGATAGCGCAGGGGCTCTTCGAATAGACCCACGTGAAGCGAGTGACGATTTCATAAGGCGCACCAATCGAGCGCAAGCGGATCACGCTCATAGGTGGATCTTTAGCGGGCACGAGCATGGATGGCTTGTCGAATGGATGAAGGAATCCACAAGATCTCCAAAGCGCGCTTCGGAGACGGTCTGTAGAGAATCTCGGATCAGGGCACCTCTTGAGCCGGCTCAGACAACGAGAATAACTGGCTTCTTAATTGAGATCGAGTAGTGTCCATACCGTTGAAACTACATAGATCTCTCCGAATGCAGTTCCCAACCGCGAGGAGACAATCCTGCCATCACAGGATTAGAATCCGGCGCGTGCCAGGGAGCAGCGTTTCGCAGTTCCCAACGACTGACAGACGGCCCGTCACCTTAAAAGGAGCAAAGATCATGGCTACTGCAACTGCCCTCAGGCCCGGGGCCTACGGCTTTCCTGTTTCCATCCGCAAGCAATATCAGAACTACATCGGCGGGGAGTGGGTGGCGCCTGCCTCGAATGCTTACTTCGACAATCCGACGCCGGTGACAGGCGAGACGCTGTGCCAGATTCCGCGCTCGAATGCAGCGGATGTGGAGCGCGCACTGGACGCGGCACATGCCGCGAAGACGGCCTGGGGCAAGACCTCCGTCGCCGAGCGCAGCAACATGCTGAACCGGATTGCCCAGCGCATGGAAGAGAACCTGGAGATGCTGGCAACCGTCGAGACCTGGGACAACGGCAAGGCCATCCGCGAGACCATGGCGGCGGATATTCCACTGGCTATCGACCACTTCCGCTACTTCGCGGGCGTGATCCGCGGGCAGGAGGGCGGCATCTCCGAGATTGATGCAACCACGGTTGCGTATCACTATCACGAGCCGCTGGGCGTGATTGGCCTGATCATCCCGTGGAATTTCCCCATCCTGATGGCGACCTGGAAGCTGGCGCCGGCGTTGGCCGCGGGCAACGCCGTGGTGCTGAAGCCGGCAGAGCAGACGCCGCTCTCCATCCTGGTGCTGATGGAGTTGATCGCAGACATTCTGCCGCCGGGCGTGCTGAACATCGTGAACGGCTTTGGCCTGGAAGCGGGCAAGCCGCTGGCGTCCAGCAAGCGGATCAACAAGGTTGCATTCACCGGCGAAACCACGACCGGCAGGCTGATCATGCAGTACGCCTCGCAGAACATCATCCCGGTAACGCTGGAGCTGGGCGGCAAGTCGCCGAACATCTTCTTCGCCGATGTGGCACGGGAAGATGATGCCTTCTTCGACAAGGCGCTGGAAGGCTTCGCGATGTTCGCACTGAACCAAGGCGAGGTATGCACCTGCCCGTCGCGCGCGCTGATTCAGAACACGCTCTATGACCAGTTCATGGAGCGGGCGGTCAAGCGCGTTAAGGCGATCAAGCAGGCCAACCCGCTGGACGCGACCACCATGATGGGCGCGCAGGCGTCCACCGAGCAGATGGAGAAGATCCTGAGCTATTTCGACATCGGCAAGCAGGAGGGCGCAGAGGTGCTGACGGGCGGCCGCAAGGCCGCGCTCGACGGCGACCTGGCGAACGGCTACTACATTGAGCCGACCATCCTGAAGGGCCATAACAAGATGCGCGTCTTCCAGGAGGAGATCTTTGGACCAGTCGTTTCCGTGACCACTTTCCATGATGAGGACGAGGCGCTCGCCTTGGCCAACGACACCCTCTACGGGTTGGGCGCGGGTGTGTGGACACGCGACATCAACCGCGCGTATCACTTTGGCCGCGAGATCCAGGCAGGTCGCGTCTGGACCAACTGCTATCACCTCTACCCCGCGCACGCGGCCTTTGGCGGCTACAAGCAGTCCGGCATTGGACGCGAGAACCACAAAATGATGCTGGAGCACTACCAGCAGACTAAGAATCAGCTGGTGAGCTACAGCCCGAATGCGATGGGCTTCTTCTAGATGGCGGCAGTGCATGCGGCACTTACGCCGGAGCAGGTGATCCGCACGCCAGCAGCCGCTCAACTGATGGACAAGCTCGCCGCACAACATGGCGCGCTGATGTTCCATCAATCGGGTGGCTGCTGCGACGGCAGCTCACCCATGTGCTATCCACGCGGCGAGTTCCTGGTGGGCGACGGCGATGTGCTGCTGGCCACGCTGCCCGGGATCGAGGGCAAGGGCACGCCGTTTTACATGAGCAGCAGCCAGTTCGAGTACTGGAAGCACACGCAACTGATCTTGGACGTGGTGCCGGGACGCGGGGGCATGTTCTCGCTGGAAAATGGCGAAGGCGTACGCTTCCTCATCCGCTCGCGCGTGTTTACTGACGAGGAGATCGCTGCGCTGCGAGCCGCAGGCCGGATTTAGCTGCGCGCCCGGACTAGGCCCGGGCGGCCAGCGGTTCAAATACTGGAAACAGCTCCGCGATCTCACGCAGGAAGCGGCGCACACGCGCGCGCAGTGCGCGCATCATGAATGTCCAGATGAGGCGGCGGCCCCAGTGGCTGCGGGACAGCCAACGAATGGCGAAGAGCATCAGCTTGCGGTAGCAAAATCTCATGGTCGTGTCCTCTTCCATTGGGATGCGTTGATCGCAGGACGCGGTCATTGTCGCCCCTCCGAGTGGCCGCCACGAAAGCGATTGCGATAGCCTGTTTAGTGGAAATGAACATGTCACTCACTATCCCTGCAGCACTTGCTCTGCTGCTTCCCGCCGCCGTAGCGCCGGCCCAGACACCGGCCCAACTGCCGGCTACGGCACCGCAGACAACCGCGCCGCAGTCTACGCCTCCTGCAACCGCGGGTGACCTGCCCGACTCCCCCGGAATTCAGCTTGCGCCAACTGTTGAGCCTACCGGGCCTACCGCCGTGATGGACACCAGCATGGGCCGCATCAGCTGCCGGCTATTCGACAAGCAGGCGCCGCAGACGGTGGCGAACTTTATCGGCCTGGCCCAGGGCACACGCGACTGGACTGACCCGGCGACGCACCAGAAGGTACATGGCAAGGCGCTGTATCCCGGCACCGTCTTCCATCGCGTCATTCCCGGCTTCATGATCCAAGGCGGCGATCCCGTGGGCAGTGGGCTGGGTGATCCCGGCTATTACGTTCCGGACGAGATCAGCCCGGAGCTTTTCTTCGATGTTCCGGGCCGGCTGGCCATGGCCAACTCCGGGCCTAGCACGGACGGCTCGCAGTTCTTCGTCACTGAAGCGGTGCAGCCCCATCTGAACGGCCACTACACCATCTTTGGCCAGTGCGATTCTGCTTCGGTCGACGTGGTGAAGTCCATCTCCCAGGTGGAGCGCGATGGCAATGACAAGCCGCTGTCGCCGGTGGTGCTGAAGCAGATCACGATCGTGCCGGTGGGCCAGGCAGTGCCGTCGGTTCCCGCAGCGCTGGCACACCCCACAGCACCCGCCGGGCCGGGCGGCTAGACAGAGACTTCTTCCGCGGTGCCGCGTATCTTCGCGCGCCGCCATGCCAACGCAACTCATTCGAAGCACCATTCAAGGAGAAACTATGGCCCGTACCCCAGGCACCTATGCCGTACTGAAGACCAGCGAAGGCACCATCGTGTGCCAGCTGTTTGAGAAGGAGGCGCCAAAGACGGTGGCGAACTTCGTCGATCTGGCGGAGGGCAAGCGTGAGTGGACCCATCCTTCCACACGCAAGAAGTCGAACGACAAGCTGTATGACGGGACTATCTTCCATCGCGTGATTCCCGACTTCATGATTCAGGGTGGCGACCCCGCCGGCACTGGCATGGGCGATCCCGGCTATCGCTTTGAAGATGAGACCAAGGGCTCCCCGCATCGCTTTACCCAGGCGGGCAAGCTGGCAATGGCGAATTCCGGGCCGAATACGAATGGCTCGCAGTTCTTCATCACCACGGCCAACACAGACTGGCTGACCGGCAAGCACACCATCTTTGGCGAGGTGGTGGAGGGCCAGGAGATCGCGGAGAAGATTTCCCGCGTTCCCCGCGGCGCACAGGACAAGCCGAAGACGCCGGTGATGGTGGAGAGCGTGACCATCGAGCGGACAGCTTAATTGCGTTGTTGCTATGAGGAAAGGGCGAGGCTGCGGCCTCGCCCTTTCTGCAGTTCGGCTATAGCTAGGCGAAAGGACGGAGCAGATTGTCGCAGACTAACGTTTCCGCCTAAAAGGGTGCCACCACAGATGCATGCCGCCAAAGATCGAACAAAGCGATAGCGCGACGAGCGCGAATGTATTCACGAAAGCCTTCAAGTGCAGTGCTGCCATTGCCTTCCCCTTCTCTGCCCTTACACGCCTATGACGCTGCAGATCTCCTTCACTGCAGCGGCGCTTTTTTTGAGGGCGGCGGTCTCTTCGGCCGTCAGTTTGATCTCGACGATCTGCTCCAGACCGCGCTCGCCCAGCTTGCAGGGGACGCCGATGTAGTAGCCATCAATACCGTACTCACCCTGAAGGTAGGCGGCGCAGGGGAGGATCTTCTTCTTGTCCTTGAGGATGGCTTCGACCATCTCAACCGCTGCGGCGGAGGGAGCGTAGTAGGCAGAACCGGTCTTTAGATGCTTCACGATCTCTGCGCCGCCGTCGCGGGTGCGCTGGACCAGACGCTCGATGGTGGCAGCGTCCAGCAGTTCTGTCAACGGAATGCCTGCGACGCTCGAGTAGCGCGGCAGGGGCACCATGGTGTCGCCGTGGCCGCCGAGCACAAACGCGGTTACGTTTTCAACCGACACCCTCATCTCCTCTGCAATGAAGGTGCGGAAGCGGGCCGAGTCCAGCACGCCGGCCATGCCGATCACCCGCTCGCGGTTGAACTTCGACTGCTTGAATGCTGCCTGCGCCATGGCGTCGAGCGGGTTCGAGACAATGATGAGGATAGTGTTCGGCGCGACGGCAACGACCTTGTCCACCACATCGGACATAATCTTGTAGTTGGTCTGCAGCAGGTCGTCGCGGCTCATGCCAGGCTTGCGCGCGATGCCAGCAGTGATGACGACGATGTCCGAATTCGCAGCGTCCGCATAACCGTTGGACCCGGTCACATGGACGTCACGCTTCTCGATCGGCATCGCTTCGAGCAGATCGAGCGCCTTGCCCTGCGGGATGCCCTCGGCCACGTCGATCAACACCACGTCGGCGAGTTCCTTGGCTGCTATCCAGTGCGCGGCGGTTGCGCCGACATTCCCTGCTCCTACAATCGTGACTTTCTTCCGCATGTCTCTCCTGTTTCTCTCGAGCAGCCCTCAGAAGGGCTTCACTGGTGTTGGTAAGCATCTTCACACCGGCGGGAAAGCAGCTCCCTCTGCTTCGCTGCGCTCCGGTCGGGATGACAGACTGTGTTTACATGTTTTCGATCATTCGGGTGGCAAACTCGCTGGTCTTTGCCTTGGTTGCGCCTTGCATCTGGCGCTCGAAGTCGTAGGTGACGAACTTCTGCTGGATGGTCTTTTCCATCGAGCCTTCCACCAGCTTCGCCGCCTCCGGCCAGCCGAGAAACTCCAGCAGCATGACCCCCGAGAGCATCACGGACCCGGGATTGATGACGTCCTTGTCTGCATACTTGGGCGCGGTGCCGTGCGTGGCTTCAAAGACTGCGTAGCCATCGCCCACGTTCGCTCCGGGTGCGATGCCGAGGCCGCCCACCTGCGCTGCCGCGGCGTCAGAGATGTAGTCGCCGTTCAGGTTGGGACAGACCAGCACGCTGTACTCCTCCGGGCGGATGATGATCTGCTGGAAGATGGAGTCGGCGATACGGTCGTTGATCATCACCTTCTGCTTCCATTGACCGTTGCCATGGGTCTTGCCGATGGTGTCGATGACCTGCTTCACCTCGGCGTAGAGTTCCTTGCGGAAGTCGTCGGAGCCAAACTCCAGGCCGGGTTCGATCATGGCGGCGTTCTGCTCGACAGTCAGGCTGGGTTTGGCTTCCAGGTTGCCGAGGATCCAGCTTTCCCGCTCGGTGATGGTGTGGGCGCGATACTCCTGCGTAGCCACCTCGTAGCCCCACTCACGGAAGGCACCCTCGGTAAACTTCTGGATATTGCCCTTGTGCACCAGCGTGATGGACTTGCGCCCGTTATCGATGGCGTACTGGATGGCGACGCGCACCAGCCGCTTGGTGCCGGTGATGGAGATGGGCTTGATGCCCACGCCAGAGTCGGCGCGCACCTTCTTCTTGCCGCCCATATCGTTGTTCAGGAAGTCGATCAGCTTCTTCGCCTCGGGCGTGCCCTGGCGGAACTCGATGCCGGCGTAGACATCTTCCGTGTTCTCCCGGAAAATGACGACGTCCAGCTTCTCCGGATGCTTCACCGGGCTGGGTACGCCGCTGTAGTACTTCACCGGACGGATGCAGGCATAGAGATCGAGGGTCTGCCGCAATGCCACGTTGAGCGAGCGGATGCCGCCCCCGACCGGCGTGGTGAGCGGCCCCTTGATGGAGACGCGCAGGTCGCGCGCAGCGTTCACAGAATCGTCGGGCATCCAGGTCTTGAACTGACGGAAGGCCTTCTCACCGGCGAAGATCTCAAACCATGCGATGCTGCGTTTGCCGCCATAGGCCTTCTCGACAGCTGCGTCGAAGACACGCTGCGAGGCGCGCCAGATGTCGCGGCCGGTGCCGTCGCCTTCGATGTAAGGGATGATGGGGTGATTGGGCACCTGATACTTGCCATTGGCATACTGAATTGCCTCGCCGCCCGCGGGAAGGGCGACGCCGTTGTAGCTCGTCTGCATGAGGACCGGGTGCTCCGTATAAGAGGGATGCGGCGGGTGCCGACAACATTCCACGCTAACACCGGGTTCCGATGGTGGCAACGCGACGGCCGGAGACGCAAATGTCACCCAGTAGCCCACCCACCCAGTTTGGCGCAAGTCGCGCCGGTGTGGCCCCGAAATCGAGCTCACCCCTTCACGCACGCGACCTGACATGCCGTTCGTGAGTTTCGATAATCCAGTAAAAGAATTAGTCGACCTTGATGCCAACACTGGAGACGCCGTTCGCATCAACGACGGTGTGAATCTCCCTGCCCTGCCGCACGACTACAAACTTCAGATTGACCGGAGAGAGGGGGTTGCCAGGCGTGTTGATCTGTGCCGTTCCAGTGCAGTCAGGGTTGACCGAGTATGGGCCGCTGCCAAATGTCCATTCTTGCGGTGGCGGCGCGCCATTGACGACCACATGGTCAACCTGGGTGAGATTCCCCTGACCATCAAAATGAGTGAGAGCCACGCCGCGGAGCGGAAGCGCTGCGCCTGGGGGAAGCGGCACACCGGGGGATGGCCAGAATCACGCCTTTCGATGGAAAAGCCATAGTCGCCGCGAAGCGTGCGATTTGAACACTTCTTATCGTCGTCGTCCTGTGCAGCGTTACGTTTCTCCTTTCGATATGGCTGTTGTCCACATGGGGCTCGGTGATGACACTGCCGCATTTGAGAGCCTGGAGATTGCCTACCAAGAGCGCACGTTTCGCATCATTGAGTTGACCCTACCTATGTTCGACAGTCTGCGCTCGGATTCACGCTGGGTAGATCTTGTGCGGCGAGTAGGTCTAACTCAATCGGGATGAAGTGCATCTCTTATACCAATGCAATACGCCGCTTTCTGGAGCCACGGAACGGCTAGAGGCAGACCTACGGCTTCCTTTAAGGAGAACGATATCTTGATGCTTTGCTCATGTAGACGTTTCATCTGCTGCCTAATCATCTCTATCTGTGGGTCTATCGCTGCACGCGCACAGACCCCGCCAGTGCACGTCGCTATTGTGGGGCTGGTGCATGGGCATGTATCCGGGCTGCTGGACCAGCTGCCGCAGCACACAGAGGTACAGCTGGTGGGCATCGCAGACCCCGATGCGTCGCTGCGGGAGAAGTACGCGGCGAAGTATCACCTGGACAAGGCACTCTTCTTCCCCACCGAAGCAGCGATGCTGGATGCCACGCATCCGCAGGCAGTGCTGGTGTACACGGCCATCGCCGGACATCGCGCGGCAATTGAAGAGGCCGCGCGGCGGCATATCGCTTCCATGGTGGAGAAGCCGCTGGCCACGACGCTGGCGGATGCGATCGCCATCCGCGAGGTCTCGCGCCAGCAACAGGTGCCGGTGCTGGTGAACTACGAGACCACCTGGTATGCCTCGAACCGTGCCGCCTATGATGAGCTGGAAGGCGGCAAGCTAGGCGCGCTGCGCAAGCTGGTAGTGCATGACGGGCACAAAGGCCCGGCAGAGATTGGCGTACAGCCGGAGTTCCTGAAGTGGCTGACCGATCCGCACGAGAACGGTGCAGGCGCGCTATTTGACTTTGGCTGCTATGGTGCGGACTTGGCCACCTGGCTGATGCATGGCGAGGCGCCGCTGGCCGTGACCGCAGTGGCGCAGCAGTTTAAGCCGGAGACCTATCCGCATGTTGATGATGAAGGCACCATCATCCTGACCTATCCGCATGCCCAGGCCATCCTGCAGGCGTCATGGAACTGGCCCTTCGATCGCAAGGACATGGAGGTCTACGGTGCGACTGGCAGCCTGGTAACGATCAAGAGAGACAAGGTGCTGGAGCGCACTGCTGGCCAGGATACGCCTGCGGAACGCGAGGCTACGCCGCTGAGCGCACCGCAGGACGATGCCCTTCACTACCTGGTGGCAGTGCTCACCGGCAAGCTCGAACCGCATGGCGACCTGACAGCGCTCGATACCAACATGGTGGTGATGCAGATACTGGATGCAGCAAGAAGCTCCGCGCAGAGCGGCAAGACAGTGAAGCTGGCGCCGCTGCCGCACTAGAACATCGCAGTCGCCTAAGTAAAAAATATTCTGCGGAACATCGCGGCGTGCATGTTCGTAGTCCTGTCGCAGAGGCTAAATCATGGAAACTCTGCGGCAGGATGTTGCGTACGCGCTGCGCCAGATGCGTCACTCCCCCGTCTTCACACTGACTGCCATGCTGACGCTGGCGCTGGGAATTGGCGCCACGACAGCCATATTTTCGCTGATCCATACGGTGATGCTGAAGTCGCTGCCAGTCGTGGATCCGAGCAGTCTCTACCGGATTGGCGAGGGGCAGGATTGCTGTGTGGAGGGCAGTCCGCAGGAAAACTGGGGCATGTTCTCTTACCCCTTTTATCTTCGGATGCAGCAGACCACGCCGGAGTTCGCAGAGCTGGCGGCCTTCCAGGCAGGCGGCTCGGAGTTCAGCGTACGGCGCGGCGAAAACGATCGCGTGTCCAAACCGCTGCGTGGCGAGTACATCACCGGGAATTACTTCTCCACCTTTGGTATGGGCGCCTTTGCCGGGCGCGCCATTGCGCCAGCGGACGATCAACCCTCTGCCACGCCAGTCGGCATGCTGAGCTATCGCGTGTGGCAGCAGCAGTACGGATCGGATGCAAAGATAGTGGGTTCGACCTTGATCGTCGACAGCCATCCCGTGACTATCATCGGCATTACACCACCGGGCTTCTTTGGGGAGACGCTGCGCAGCGATCCGCCCGAGCTCTGGATGCCCTTGCAGCAGGAGGCGATGTTTCGCGGACCGGCCAACTCGCTGCTGCATCGCTTCCCTGCCTGGCTGCGAGTAATCGGCCGCTTGAAGCCGGGCGCCTCGCCTGCTGCATTGCCGTCACGCCTTACCAGCCTGCTGCGGGTATGGCTGGTGAACGAGAGCGGCATGCCGGCAGAGTGGATGGGCGGCATCAAGGCGGGTCTGCCAAAACAGGTCATCAAGGTGGTTCCGGCGGGTGGCGGCGTGGGTGCGATGAAAGCCGATTACGGAGCCAGCCTGAACATCCTGCTGGGCGTGTGCTGCCTGGTATTGCTGATTGCCTGCGCCAACATCGCCAACCTGCTGCTGGCACGCGGCGCGTCCCGCCGCACTATAACCGCGGTCCGCATTGCGCTGGGCGCAGATCGCACCCGGCTGGTGCGGCAGTCGCTGACGGAGAGCATTGTGCTTTCCGTGTTCGGCGGATTTGTAGGCCTTGCGGTTGCATTCCTGGGGGTGAAGGCGATCGTCGCGCTTGCCTTCCACGGAGCGAAGTACGTGCCCATTGAGGCGACGCCCTCCCTGCCGGTGCTGGGCTTTGCCTTTGCGCTGTCATTGGTCACCGGAGCGCTGTTCGGCACAGCGCCAGCCTGGTTCGCATCGCATGCCGATCCCGCAGAGGCGTTGCGCGGGGCCAACCGCAGCACGCATGACAAGTCATCACTCTCGCAGAAGATTCTGGTCGTCGTGCAGGCTACGTTCTCCGTAGTGCTGCTGGCGGGCGCTGGTTTGCTGACGCAGAGCCTGCAGAAGCTGCAGCATCAGGACTTCGGCTATGCGATCGACCATCGCGTGGTCATCAGCCTGACCGGACCCTTCTCGACATATTCGCAGCCCAAGCTCGACGCGATGTATCGCGAGCTGCAGGATCGGCTGGCACAGATTCCCGGCGTAGCGCGTGCGGCCGTGGCACAGTATGCGCCGCTGCAGGATAACTGGGGCGAGTTCGTCATCCGGCAGGGGCACGGCATGCCCAACATCGACGAGCCTGCCGGCTCCTCCTGGGACCATGTGAATGCTGGTTATCTGGAGACCATGGGACAGAAGATCGTGCGCGGACGCAGCATCACCGAGCAGGACACTGCCACCACACAAAGGATCGCTGTGGTGGATGAAACCTTCGTCAAGCGCTTCTTCAAGCCGGGTGAGGAGCCGGTGGGCTCGCACTTCGGACTGGATCTGCCGCAGTACAGCAACACCTACGAGATTGTGGGCGTGGTGCGCAATGCGAAGTACAACGATCCGGAGAACACGCAAGAGGCGCGGCCGATGTTCTTTGTGCCGCTGGCGCAGCGGGTGCCCTACGGCAATGCGATGATGCAATCGGTTGAGGACAGCACGCACTTCATTGAAGGGGCAGTGCTGCAGTTGCATGGCAGCATGGAAGGCCTGGAGCCACAGCTGCGCCGCGCGCTGGCTGACGTGGATCCCAATCTGACCCTGCTGGACGTACAGAGCATGCAAGCGCAGGTGGATTCGAGCTTCGATCAGAGGCGCGCACTGGCGAACATGACAGGACTCTTCGGCGTGCTGGCGCTGGTGCTGGCCGCGGTAGGACTCTACGGCGTGACGGCATACACGGTGGAGCGGCGCACCAGCGAGATTGGGGTGCGGATGGCGCTGGGGGCAAATCGCATGAACGTGATCCGGCTGGTATTGCGCGGTGCCTTTCTGCAGATACTAATTGGACTGCTGATCGGCATCCCGATATCCATTGGCTGCTCGCGGCTGATTGCGGCGCAGCTCTACCAAGTGAAGGGCTGGGACCCGGCCGTGCTGGCGGGATCGATTCTGGCGCTGGGCTTGTGCGCGCTAGTGGCTAGCATCATTCCGGCGCAGCGCGCTGCCTCCATCAACCCGGTGCGGGCACTACGAGCAGAGTAGTCGCGACTGTTCCGCAGTGAAAACGGCCTTGGCTCGGTACCACTCGGCAGTGCGCAAACGGCGTAATCTTGAAGGTAGGGGTGATTCGCAATCGTGCGTGGTCTTGGCTACCTGCTTCTCGGTATTTCGCTGGCAGTACCGGCGCTCGGTCAGCAGTACTCTGCTGACAAGCCGGTGGGCGTTTCTGCGCAGGCACCGCCGCCAGCCTTCCTGAAGAATGCAGGAATTGATCAGCGTCTAGGCAGCGAGATGCCGCTCGGCGTGCACTTCCGCGACAGTAATGGCCAGGACGCGCCGCTCTCTGCCTACTTCGCCAGGAAGCCAGTGGCGCTGGCGCTGGTCTACTACAACTGCGCCATGCTGTGCCCGCAGGTGCTGCATGGCCTGAGCGCATCGCTGGCGCAGACGGGCTATTTGCCGGGCCGGGACTATGACGTGATCGTGGCCAGCATTGACCCGACGGATAAACCAGCGGACGCGGCCATCGCGCAGCAGAAGTTCATCGCCGAGTTGAACAGCAATGCGCCGGCTGGCAGTATTCACTTTCTCACCGGCGACCAGGCTGCCATCACTGCGCTGGCTAGTTCCGTGGGCTTTCACTATGTGCGGGTACCGGGGCCGGATGGCAGGATGACGCAGTTCGCGCACTCGAGCGTGATCATGGTCGCAACTCCGGACGGGCGGCTTTCGAAGTACCTGACTGGCGTCGAGTATCAGCCACGCGACCTGAGGCTGGCGCTGCTTGAAGCGAGTGACCATCGTATCGGCACCGCGACCGATCTGATTCTGCTCTACTGTTGCAGCTATTCGCCCGGAGAAGGCCGCTATACAGTATCTGTGCTGCGCGTGCTGGGGCTGGCTGGGATGGCATCCGTCTTCGGCCTGGGCGCGATGTTGTACATGCTGACGCGCAAGCCCAAGGCGAAGATCGCCGCTTAATCTCGGGACTGGCGCCGCTCAGTTAATATCTTCGCGGCACGCTCCAGCAGCGCACGCAGCACACTGTCATTGTCATAGCCGGACGTCTGGGCACGGCGCAGACCTGCGGCTGCAATCGCGGCGCGTGCCGGCTCATCTCCCAGGTAGCGCGCTATCTTCGCACGGCACTCCTCAAACCCCTTGAAGAAAACTGCCTCTTCATCCTCGCGGAAGAGCTGCTGATGCTCCTCCGTGCGCTCGGCCAGCAGGAATCCGCCGCATGCGGTGATCTCAAACGCCTTGTGAGCGATGGTGTCCGCGTTGCTGTGCGTGACGAAAGCAAGATTGATGCGGGAGCGCCAGATGGCCTCTCGGTAGGCGCTCCCTTTGAGTTCGCCAACACGGAAGGTCGCGGCGAATGCGTCTGACGGCAATGCGGCTTGCCAGTGTGAGCGCGAGCCGGAGATAGCCACCGGCGCCCCGGCGCGCCATAGCCGAGTGAGGAATGTGGCGCGATCGTCGTACGGCGTGCCGATGAACGACACACCTCGGTCCCGCTCTGCATCGCTCCAGCCGGTGGGCGGCGCGAAGTGCACAGTCGGCTCATAGCTGAAGCGGATGCGGGCCACCTCCGGCGCGCCGTGCTGCTGGAAATCCTGCATGCTGGAGTCACGCGGCACCCCGCTCAGGTCATAGGCAGGCAACGCCTGCTTGAAGACGCGCCAGCCCGGATCGCGCCGTGGGCCGAAGGGATTGTCATTGACGTAGTTCACGCTGACGACGCCGCGCCGGCGCAACGCCAGAAGAGTGGAGGCACGCAGGCCAAGCACTTTGTCGCAGAGAAGAGCATTTGCCTGGTCGCGTTCTGCTGCTTCGAGCACATTCTGATTCAGACGCCGCGCGGCGGGGCCAGCCTGCAGCCGGAACTGCAACTTTCCTAACAGCCCGGGAGGGCCCGCGTAGCGTGCGCAGTCGAGTGTGGTTACAGAACCGAGTGGCAGGCGGTGCAGCGCGCGCAGCCTGTATTCGCCGTAGTAGTCGGGCTCGAGCGTCGACAGGTAAAGGACGCGAAGGCTGCGCAGACTGTCCGCGAGATCGCCCCGGGTAATATCATTTTCCGCCATCGACTCATCCTGCCACATCCCCCTCATTGCAGGCCGATGTGTCGTATTCTATGAACACAGCATAAATTCGTCGGACGCGCCGTCAGGCGGGACTCCGCTGCTGCATACTTTTCACTGGGGCAAGTGGTGCTGCCGCCGTCCCTTCCGGAGGAACAACAATTGTCCAAAAACATGGTTCCCAGGCGCCTTTTCTTCACCAAGGGTGCTGGGAGGCACAAGGAACGTCTGACGTCGTTTGAGCTGGCGCTGCGCGACGCAGGCATTGCGGCACAGAATCTTGTCCGCGTTTCATCCATCTTCCCGCCCAACGCCAAACTGATTCCGCGCAAAGAAGGTGTGGAGTATCTATCGCCCGGCGAAGTCGTCTTTGCCGTGGTGGCGGAGAATTCGACCCGCGAGCCGCATCGGCTGGTAGCTTCCAGCATCGGCGTCGCCATCCCCACAGATCGCAACACCTACGGGTACCTGAGCGAGCACCACAGCTTTGGCGAGACGGAAGAGCAGGCCGGTGAGTACGCGGAGGAGTTGGCGGCCGAGATGCTGGCCACCACGCTCGACGTGGACTTCGACCCGGACAAGAGCTGGGATGAGAAGAAGGAGATCTACCGCATCTCCAACAAGATTGTGCGCACGGCCAACGTGACGCAGTCGGCTATTGGCGACAAGCGCGGGTTGTGGACGACCGTGATCGCCGCTGCCATCCTGATCTTCGAATAGCCCGCACAGCAGCACGGATTCGAGGCGCGGGCCCCTACGGCTCGCGCCTTTCGCTTGCCTCGCACATCGAATACTTTGGAGTCTGAGAAGGAATGCCCACAGCACTGAAATACCGCATCGGGCTGGTGCAGATGTCCTGCTCGCCGGATCCGGACGCCAACCTGGACAAGGCCGCGGATCGCGTGCGCGAGGCAGCCCGCGCGGGTGCGCGCATAGTCTGCCTGCCGGAGCTGTTTCGCGCACAGTACTTCTGCCAGCGCGAGGATATCGAGCTGTTCGATCTTGCGGAGTCAATCCCGGGGCCGAGTACGGAGCGACTATCTGCCGTGGCGCGCGAGGAGCATGTGGTGGTGATTGCTTCTGTCTTCGAGCGGCGTGCGGCCGGGCTTTACCACAACTCTGCGGTGACGATTGAGGCGGATGGCACGCTGGCCGGGCTCTACCGCAAGATGCATATACCGGACGATCCGCTTTACTACGAGAAGTTCTACTTCACGCCGGGCGATCTCGGCTTCAAGGCGCAGGACACTTCCGTCGGCCGCGTGGGCACGCTGGTGTGCTGGGACCAGTGGTATCCGGAGGGCGCGCGCATTACCGCGCTGCAGGGCGCGAATGTGTTGTTCTATCCCACCGCCATCGGCTGGCACCCGGCAGAGAAGGAAGAGTACGGCACGGCGCAGTACGAGGCGTGGCAGACCATCCAACGGTCGCACGCGATCGCCAACGGCGTTTATGTTGCGGCGCCGAACCGCGTGGGCTGGGAAAATGGCGACATCCGCGGCAATCGTGTGGAGGGGCCGGGTCTGGAGTTCTGGGGCGGATCGTTCATCGCCGATCCGTTTGGCCGCGTCCTCGCCCAGGCGCCGCATGACCGGGAAGACATCCTGATCGCGGAGGTAGACCCGAAGCTGCTGGAAGATCAGCGGCGCAACTGGCCCTTTCTGCGTGACCGCCGCATCGATGCCTACGGGCCCATCACGCAGCGCTTTCTCGATCCGCCACTCAACTCGAAGGTGGATATCAAGTGAGCATGCTGAAGGAGACAATGCAGTCAACTCCGCAGACGCTGGGCTATTGCATGCCCGCGGAGTGGGCGCCGCACGCGGCAACGTGGATCGCTTGGCCGCACAATGCCAGTGACTGGCCCGGCCGCTTCCAGCCGATCCCGTGGGTATACGCCGAGATCGTTCGGCAGCTTGCGGCAGTGGAACAGGTGCACATCGTGATGCAGAACGCCGAGGCAGAGCGGCGCGCACGCAGCGTGCTGACGCGGGTGCATGCAAATCTGGCCAGCGTGCACTTCCACCATTGGCCGACCACCCGGGTGTGGACGCGCGACTCTGGGCCGATCTTTGTGAAGCGGGCCGAGAGTGGACACAACACACTCGCGGTCACGAACTGGAAGTTCAACGCGTGGGCAAAGTATCCAGACTGGGAGCAGGACAACGCGCTGCCGGGCCGCGTTGCGGAGCTGCTGCACTTACCGTCGTTCGCACCGGCAATTACGCTGCCGGACGGGACGGAACATCACTTAGTGCTGGAAGGTGGCAGCATCGACACCAACGGCGCGGGCGTCCTGCTGACCACTGAGGAATGCCTACTGAGCCCGGTGCAGCAGCGCAACCCTGGCGTAAGCCGCGCGCAGTTGGAGCAGGCGTTCCACGATTACTTGGGCATTGAGCAGGTGCTGTGGATGAATCGCGGCATTGCCGGCGATGACACGCACGGCCATGTGGACGACATCACCCGCTTTGTCAATGCGGATACGATCGTCACTGTGACGGAGGCGAATACCGCAGACGAGAACCACCTTCCCCTGGCAGAGAATCTGGATCGCCTGCGAGCGTCCCGCAGTCGCGATGGCCGGCCCTTCCGCATCGTCGAGCTGCCGATGCCAGCGCCGGTTGTCTTTGAAGGCCAGCGGTTGCCCGCAAGTTACGCCAATTTCTACATCGCCAATGGTCTGATTTTGGTGCCCACCTTCAACGACGCCAACGACCGTCATGCGTTGAACACACTGGCCGATCTGTTCCCCGACCGGCGTGTCGTGGGCATACACTGCGTCGACTTCATTTGGGGCCTGGGCGCGCTGCACTGCATGACGCAGCAGCAGCCGGCGGCCTGATATGACCGGGATATCAGGTGCAACCACAGACTGGATGCAGGCGGCTTTGGAGGAGGCCCGCGCCGCGGGTGAAGCAGGCGAGGTGCCGGTGGGCGCTGTGGTCTTCTTGGAGGATCGCATCCTGGCGCGCGGGCAGAATCGTGTCCTGCGCGACATTGACCCAACCGCCCATGCAGAGATTGTCGCACTGCGAGCTGCTGCACAGGTCCTGGGAAACTACCGGCTGACTGGCTGCACGCTGGTGGCGACGCTGGAGCCCTGTGCCATGTGCGCAGGAGCCATCCTTCACGCACGGCTGGGACGGGTGATCTTCGCGGCAGACGACCCCAAGGCGGGCGCTGCCGGCTCCGTGCTGACGGTGTTGAACCACCCAGCGCTCAACCACCAGCTTGTGGTGGAGCGGGGCCTGATGGCGGAGGAGAGCTGCGCGCTGTTGCGCAATTTTTTTCTGTCCCGCCGTAGGTAACCCGTTGAAGCCCGCAGATTTGGTTATGCGCCATTCACAATCGTGTAGAGAGCGCGCTATGATCCGCGCATGCACGTGACTGTCTATTCCGCTGTGTGGTGCCGGGATTGCCGCGAGGCCAAGCGCTTTCTGGACCAGCATCAGATCGAGTACACCGAGATCGATATCGAGCAGGTGCCGGGCGCGGCGGAGGAGGTGGTTCGCCACGTGGGCAAGCGCGCGATTCCGCAGTTCGTCATCGACGGGAAATGGGTACAGCCCTATAGGCCTGGCTGCGGGTTCTTGCATCGCGAGATGAGCGAGTTGCTGGGCGTCGGCACCTGAATTTTGGCGCTTAGGCGACGCTGCTGACGTCGCCATCCGCCGGGCCGGGATCGTTCAGGATGGCGCGGGCATCGTCTTCGTCCGAAGCCGCGACCTGTAGCTGCACACTGTCCAGGCCATTGCCGTACAGACGGCCAGCGTTTTCACCGGAAAGAAAGCTGTCGATGCCGGCGGAGTCCAGCCGGCCCTTTGCCAGCTCCGCCTGCAACATGTCTGTGTAGCGCTCAATTGTCACCATCGCTTCGTTCATCTCATCCGCCATGAAGGCCTCCTGTGCACAGTGTAGGATGCACGCGCCGGTAGAATTGTGTATTGCGCCCTTCTTGAAGTGCGCGCGAACCGGGGAGATCTGCTTTGATTGCACGCTACACACGGGCGGCCATGGGCGCGCTCTGGAGTGATGAGACCAAGTACCGCATGTGGCTGAAGGTGGAGACCGCCGCATCAGAGACGCTGGCCGAAGACGGCATTGTGCCCCAGGAGGCCGCCACCGCCATCCGCGACAAGGGTGACTTCGACCTGGCGCGCATTCAGGAAATCGAGGCGGAGGTGAAGCATGATGTGATCGCCTTCACCACGGCGGTTGCGGAGAAGATTGGCCCCCAGGCGCGCTGGCTGCACTACGGCCTCACCTCGAACGACGTAGTGGACACCGCGCAGGCGCTGCAGGTGAAGCAGGCCTCGGCGCTGCTGCGCGAAGGCATCGTCGCGCTGAAGGAAGTGCTGAAGCGGCGCGCACGCGAGTTCCAGTACACGCCGACCATTGGCCGTACCCATGGCGTCCACGCCGAGCCGACGACATTTGGCCTGAAGCTGCTGAACTGGTATGCGGAGATCGATCGCGACCTGGTGCGCTTCGATGCAGCGGCAGAGGACATGCGGGTGGGCAAACTCTCCGGCGCGGTGGGAACGTTCGGCCACCTGAAACCAGAGAACGAGGAGCGCATCTGCGAGCGGCTGGGATTGAAACCGGCGCCGGTGGCCACACAGGTGATCCAGCGGGATCGGCATGCGCATTACATCTCCACGCTAGCCGTGCTGACGGCGACGCTGGACAAGATCGCTACTGAGATTCGCCATCTGCAGCGGACCGAGGTTCGCGAGGCGGAAGAGTTCTTCTCCGAGAAGCAGAAGGGCTCAAGCGCCATGCCGCACAAGCGCAACCCGATTACGTGCGAGCAGATCAGCGGGCTGGCGCGCGTGGTGCGCGCCAACACTCAGGCGGCGTATGAGAACATCGCGCTATGGCATGAGCGCGACATCTCGCACTCGTCGGTGGAGCGCATTATCTTCCCCGACTCGACCATCCTTACCGACTACCTGCTGGCGAAGACGACCTCGCTGATCGACAAGCTGCTGGTGTACCCGCATCGCATGCTGCGCAACCTGGAGAGCACCGGCGGGCTGATCTTCTCTGGCCAGTTGCTGCTGGATCTGACGGAGTCGGGCATGTCGCGCGAGGACGCGTACCGGCTGGTGCAGGCGCATGCCATGCGGGCCTGGCGGGAGGAGTTGGTGTTCCGCGATCTGGTGGCGCAGGATGCAGAGATCACAGCGCGGCTGTCGCCGGAGCAGCTGGCGCGCACCTTTGATCTGCAGCGGCAGTTACAGAATGTGGACGCAATCTTCAATCGTGTGCTGAAGCCATGAATGTAACGGTTGCAGTGACCGGAGCGAGTGGCGCCGCGCTGGCGCAGCAGATGCTGCGTGCGCTCGAGGCGGATGCTCGGGTGGCTGCTGTGGATCTCGTCGTCTCGCAGAGCGCGCTGCGGGTGATGGCGGAGGAGCTGCACCTGAGTGGCCGCAGCGATTTGGTGGAGAAGCTGCTGGGCGCGCCGTCCATCAAGACCCGTCAACACGCGGAGCAGGATGTTGGCGCGCAGATGGCCAGCGGCAGCTATCCGTCGGCGGGGATGATTGTGATTCCCTGCTCCATGGGCACGCTTGCTGGTATCGCCAACGGCATGGCCGGAAACCTGATCGAGCGTGCGGCGGATGTGTGCCTGAAGGAGCAGCGGCCGCTGATCCTGTGCGTGCGCGAGACGCCCTTCAACAAGATTCACCTGCGCAATATGCAGCTGGCAGCGGGTGCCGGGGCGACCATCTTCCCGGTGATTCCGTCGTTCTATCACCAGCCGGTGAGCACGGCAGAGATGGTGCGCGCCTTTGTAGATCGCGTGCTGGCGCACTTTGGACTGCCGCAGCCGGGCGCGTACGTGTGGAAGCCCGGCGCGGCGGAGTAGCTATCCCGCCCCTGGCTTCGCCAGAATGGGTCACCCGTAAGTTGTGAGGGACAAAACTGCAGGTCCTTCGCTTCGCTCAGGATGACACTCTTCTTTACTGGCTGGACTCGCTGACTTGCTGAGTCGCTACATGGGCATGTGCTTGACGTGCTCGGCGCGGACATCGTCTGCAGTGAACAGGGCCACGAAGGGCGCGCCGTTGGCTGCGGCTTCGACGGCTGGGCGGCCCTTGGCCTCTTCACGCTCGACCAGGCAGACCACTCCAACCACCCGCATACCGGCTGCGCGAGCAGCTTCCATTGCGGTAATGGTAGAGCCCCCCGTGGTGCACACATCGTCGACGATCAGCACGGGGGCCTGCGCTTCCTGGAAGCCTTCGATACGACGCCCAGTGCCATGCTGCTTCTCGACCTTGCGCACCAGGAAGCCATGCACTAAGCGTGAATGGTCGAGGCGACCGCTACCCTGTTCCCGTTCATTCTGCTCCAGGCGCCGCTGTGCGCTGGCTATAGAGACCGCTGAGACAATGGGGTCCGCGCCCAGGGTGAGGCCACCCACGGCGTGCGGCTCCAGATGATGGTGGACCAGCAGGTCCAGGATGGCGATGCCAGTGAGCCGTGCGCCCTCTGCGTGCAGCGTGGTGGTGCGGCAGTCGATGTAGTAGTCGCTGCGACAGCCGGAGGAGAGTTGGAAGTCGCCCAGCCTGAAAGAGTGCTTGGCCAGAAGGGTCAGCAGTTGCTGGCGTGCGGATGCCGTGCTAGTCGTCTTCATCTGCTTTCAAGATATACGCTGGTAATTCAAGGCGATCAGCGAAGGCCGACAAAGCCCCGAGCAGAGTCCGCCAGCTTCACCGGGTCGTAGCCCACGCCATCCTTGAAGACGGTTTCGACCTGTTCGATGTCCTCGATCTTCGCGACGGGGTTGCCGATAAGCACTATCAGGTCTGCTTGCTTGCCGCTCGCGACGGTGCCGATGCTCGCGTCCTTGCCCAGGTAGACGGCACCGTTCTGGGTAGCGATGTGAATTGCCTCCTGCGGAGTGAAGCCCGCCTCCACCAGCAACTCAATGCCGCGCTGATCTCCAAAGCCGGGCAGCACGCCGGCGAAGGAAGTTGGATCGCAGCCGGCCATCAGCAGGCCGCCTGCCTTGACGAAGTCTCGCTCGAACTGCATCTCCTTGCGCAGCGCTACAGCCTCACGCGGGTTCGGTTCGTCCGCAGAGCGGGCGCGCCCGGCCAGATACTCTGCCCATGCCATCTCGGTCAGTAGCGGTTGCACGCGAGCCTCCCGCGCCAGTGGCGGCCGGTTGGGTATCGTTATCTCAAACACGGCGAGCGTCGAAGTGATGGCGACATGGTGTGCAACCAGATCGCGAATCATGTCCTGCACCGGCGCGCTCTCGATGTCGAGCGTATCGGCGAGATATTTCTCCGCCTCTCGTGCGTTGCATATTCCATTCTGTTTACCGGGAGTGAATTCGGTATCGACAAGGATGCCGTGTTCCAGGTTATCGATGCCGAGCGCCGCAGCTTCGCGGAATCCGACAGCACAGAGATGGCCGGTGACCTTGATGTGATGCGCATGCGCGTGCTCGATGGCGGCCTTCAGCTCCTCCGGCTTGATGCTCATGTAGGCCTTAAACGAGGTCACGCCTTCCGCCGCCCAATAATCGACCAGCCGCGCAGCGTCCTCCGGGCCGGTGAGTGTGTGCATCTGCGGTACCTTTCCCAGGTAGTCGCCGATATAGGGACCGGTGATGTCGAACTTGGGGCCAGGCACCTTGCCCGTATCTACCAGGTTCTTCATGGTGAGGTCCGTGTAGGGCTCAAGCGTGCCGGCGGTGCGTGCAGTGGTGACGCCTGCGGCGAGGTAGAGGCGTGGCGCAGTGTCAGCGAGTTCGCCATAGAGGGGAAGTCCATCTTTAACCCGGCCGGGCAGCGGATAGAAAAGATGCTCATGCATGCCGACGAGGCCGGGGATGACCGTCTTGCCGGTCAGATCAAGCACCTTTGCATTCGGCGGATAGGCATTGCGCAGCCTGGCGCTCTGCACATTGGTTATCTTTCCGCCGGCGATCTCGATGCGCTGGTCTTCAACCGGCGCAGCTCCGGTGCCATCAATGATGCGCACATGCTCGAGGACGAGCACTGGCGCGTCTTCTTTGATGAAGGGCTTCAGGGGTGAGGCTATCTCGACGCCGGGCTTCTGCGCTGAGCCAAGACAAGCAATGGACAGCGGCAGAAGAGCGCAGAGGAGCCGAAGAAGCGGATTGCGCATGGAGAAGATTCCTTTGCCGGCAGGACTTGATCGCCGCTGAAGGAAAGCGACCGGGTAATCATACGCGGGGAGAGCCCTGCCTACAGAATCAGTGAAGCTACTTGTTCAGCTTCTCCAGATGGCGGAAGCCATCCGTGCCCAGGAAGAGCATAAGAAAGATAGTGGCGTTGTAGAGCGAGTGGACCAGGGTGCTGGCAGCCAGCGACTGGAAGCGCAACCGCGTGATGCACAGCACCAGGCTGACTACGAATAAGACCGCGAGCGGCGCCAGGGAGTGGGCAAGCTGGCCGCCGTGCAGCAGCGCGAAGCCAATACTGGTGATGATGGTGGAAAAGATCAGGGCGGGCGCGCTCCAACGCGGATCGCGATCTGTGGAGGGGCGTTCAACGCTGTCGCCATGCTCGGTCGAGTTGCCGTAGTCAAAGCGTTCTGCGATCACGCCGTGATCTTCTGCCGCGGATTGCAGCGGCGCGTACCCAGCAGAAGCCGGCGGCCACTCGGGCGGTAAGGCACTCTGCTGATTGCGCAGCCGGCGGCGTTCGCCGTGCTGCGCTACCCAGTCCCACGCGCTGGCGAGTGAGGGCAGCAGGAAACCGCGGAAGGCCAGCTCTTCAAACGCTGGCGCAACGGTGACGCCGAAGATGGCGACCAGCCACACCCCGATACGATTGGTGAAGAACTTATCGATGGGCAGTTCCTTGGGAATGGGCAGGAAGTTGGAGAGCACCTGCACCACGATGCTGGTGACCACGCCGATCGCGGCCAGCAACCACCAGCGGCGCTGGACCACGGCAGCGCGCCAGTGCACGCCCTGGGAGAAGGTGCGGCCCCACAGCAGCGGGAAGACCATCAGGCTGGCGGCTGCTGCAACTGCGTACATGATCCCTTCGAGTGGTATCACCACACGCGGGTCGGTCTGCATCTGCTGGCTGGTCTCATGCACGTAGTGCGCGATGTGCTTGAGCGAAAGCGCGAAGCCGATGCCGCTGAGGATGCCAGCGAGCACGACGAAAAGGCCGAAGAGCAGAGTATGTCCCAGGTGCGGCGTGACCCTGATTTGCCTTGCGCCAGGTTCAGTTGTCTCCGGCGAAATCGCCGAAAGCAAATGTGAAGGCTGCGGCGGCGCAGGGTCCACTGGGGCATCGCCGATTGCGGGGTAGCGAGGATCCATCGACATCGGAGTGTAGAGCGATTTTTCGGAGGGTGTGTAGGGACGGTGGTCGCTACCGTGCGGAATACCTCCCCGCACTCCACACCATCAGGAAAAGTGCTTTATTGGACTGTAGCAGACCGGCGGCGGACGGTTTTCTTTTTGGCGCCGTTCACTGATAGCATCGGTGAGTCGGCGCCTGCGGGGAAGTAACGCTGCAGGTAGTGCGCAGTGTGCGAGCCGGCTACCTGCGCCACCTGCGCCGGCGTGCCCTCGGCCACGATAGCGCCGCCGTCTTCGCCGCCCTCCGGGCCCAGGTCCAGTATCCAGTCCGCGTTGCGGATGACGTCCAGGTTGTGCTCGATGATGATGACGGTGTTGCCCAGATCGGTAAGACGGTGCAGTACCTCCAGCAGCTTACGCACATCGTCAAAGTGCAGGCCGGTGGTGGGCTCATCCAGCAGGTAGAGCGTCTTGCCGGTCTGGCGCTTCGAAAGCTCGCGCGCCAGCTTCATGCGCTGTGCCTCGCCGCCGGAGAGTGTGGTCGCCGCCTGGCCCAGATGGATGTAGCCCAGGCCCACGTCAACCAGCGTCTGCAGCTTCTGCCGGACCTGCGGGATGTCTTTCAGGATAGGTAGCGCATCTTCGATGGCCAGGTCCAGGATGTCCGCGATGGAGTAGCCATTGAACTTGACGGCGAGCGTCTCCTGGTTGAAGCGTCGACCATTGCAGACGTCGCACAGCACATAGACGTCGGGCAGGAAGTTCATCTCGATGCGCTTCTGCCCGTCGCCCTGGCAGGCCTCGCAACGGCCACCGGCTACGTTGAAGGAGAAGCGTCCGGGCTTGTAGCCCCGCTCCCGCGCCTCCGGCAGCATGGCGAAGATGTCGCGGATGGCGGAGAGCACGCCGGTGTAGGTGGCGGGGTTGGAGCGCGGGGTGCGGCCGATGGGCGACTGGTCAATGCGGATGACCTTGTCGATCTGCTCGACACCCTTGATGGTCTTGTGCAAGCCCGGGCCTTCTCGGGAGTCGTAGAGCTCGCGTGCGAGTGCGCGATAGAGGATGTCGTTGACCAGCGTGCTCTTGCCGGAGCCGGAGACACCCGTCACCACGGTCATCACGTTCAGCGGGAAGCGCGCGGTGATGTTGCGCAGGTTGTGGCTCTGCGCGCCTTCGACGGTAATCCAGGCTTTGCCCAGTGGTCGCGGCTCAATGCGGTGCAGCATGCCAGTCGCGCCGGATAGATAGCGTCCGGTAAGCGAATCGGCCGACTGCATGATGTCCGCGGGGGTTCCTTCGGCGACAACATAGCCGCCCAGCTTGCCCGCGCCGGGGCCCAGGTCCAGAACATAGTCTGCGCTGCGGATGGTGTCTTCATCATGCTCGACCACGAGGACGGTATTGCCCAGGTCGCGCAGCGACTCCAGCGCCGCGATCAGCCGCATATTATCGCGCTGATGCAAGCCGATGGATGGCTCATCGAGCACATAGAGCACGCCGCGCAGGCGTGAGCCAATCTGCGTCGCCAGGCGGATGCGCTGGCCCTCGCCGCCGGAAAGGGTCGCGGCGTTGCGATCGAGCGAGAGGTAGTTGAGGCCGACTGCATTCAAAAACTCCAGCCGCTCGATGATCTCGCGGCGCAGGCGCTCGGCGATCAGTGCATCGCGATGCGAGAAAGCGAGCGCACGGGCGGCAGTCAACGCCCGGCCCAGGGGCAGGCCGGTGAAATCGGCGATGGAGAGCTCGCCCACCCTGACTGCAAGCGAGGCCGGGCGCAGCCGTTTGCCGTGGCAGGCGGGGCAGACCGTGGCGGACATGTAGCCGAGCAGCCACTCGCGGTAGCTGTCGGACTTAGACTCCTCAAGCGAGTCACGCAGCCAGGAGAAGACGCCATGGAAGCCAGTGCGGGGCGCCTCCGCGCCGGGACCGTACAGTAACAGCTCCTGTTGCTTCTCTGTTAACTCATCGAAGGGCTTCTGGATGGGGATCTTGTACTTCTGCGCCGCCAGCTTTACCAGGCGGGCCAGGTACTGTGAGCCTGAGCCAGGCCCGAGCGCGCCTTCGAGCAAAGGCTTCGACCAGTCGGAAACTACCTTGGCGGCGTCGAAGTCGTAAATGCTTCCTAATCCATGACATTCCGGGCATGCACCGTAAGTGCTATTGAAGGAAAAGCTTCGAGGCTCCAGCTTAGGAACATCGAGTCCGCAGTCGGGACAGGCCATGGAAGAGGAGTAGAGCTGCTCTCCCTCGGCGTTTCCGATCAGGACCAGACCATTAGCCATCTGGAGCGCCTTGCCGATGGCGGCCTCCAGCCGCTTCTCCACGCCGGGCTTCAGCACTACCCGGTCGACGATGGCCTCAATGGTGTGGTTCTTGCGCTTCTCGAGCGAGATGGGATCGGCCAGGTCGCGTACCTCGCCATCCACCCGGGCCTTGAATCCCTGCTGGTCGAGTGCGTCGAGCAACTCTCGAAACTCACCCTTGCGACCGCGGACGACAGGCGCGAAGACAGTCAGGCGTTCGCCGACAGGGAGAGCAAGCACGCGCTCCACGATCTGCTCGGCGGACTGGCGTGAGATGGAACGGCCGCAGTTCGGGCAATGCGGTGTGCCGACGGAAGCGTAGAGCAGGCGGAGGTAGTCGTATATCTCCGTAATGGTGCCAACGGTAGAGCGGGGGCTGCGGCTGGTGGTCTTCTGTTCAATCGAGATGGCCGGACTGAGGCCTTCGATGGAATCGACATCGGGGCGCTCGATCTGGTCCAGAAACTGGCGCGCGTAGGCGGAGAGGGTTTCGACGTAACGGCGCTGCCCTTCGGCGTAGATAGTGTCGAAGGCAAGTGAGGATTTGCCGGAGCCGGAAAGTCCGGTGATTACGGTGAGGGTATTACGCGGGATCTTGACGCTGATGTCCTGCAGGTTGTGCTGACGCGCACCGCGGACCGTGATGTTGGTGATGGGCATGTGGGGATTGGAAAGAAGGCTCTCGGGTTGCCTGGGGGTGACTACACCAAAGGAATGGGACGACGCAGAAAGCCGAACATCGCATGTGAGTGCTGTATGTATCTTAGTCGGCAATAGAAATGAGGGTCAACGCGTAATACGCTCTGCGTGGATGACAGAGGTTGACCCAGACAAAACGAGATGAACGTGGCGAAAAGAAAACACTGAGAGCTACAGATCATCCGCGCAGCAACACTGTTCCGCAGTTAAGCAAGATAGTCCAAGCGCAATGCACCGCTGAACTTCTAGGAAGATGACTATGGATACGATGAACCTACTGGGTCTTACCTGTGCTGTACTTGCTGCCCTGGCCTTTGGTGTACTGCTGGCCTATAGCTGCTGCCAGGCCTTTTTCGCTGTGCTGCGCCTGCATGCGCACTCGCTGCATCGACTGCCGTCGGTATCAACCGTCGATCGCTCGGTGCAGATCCAGGTGCAGGCCTCCTGAGGCTGCGCTGCTGCCCGCTCCCCTTCACCGCTGATTACTCTGGCGGGCTGTCAGGGGGCGGCTCTGGCTCACCCTGCTGCGGCTGATCCTGTGGTGGTGCAGGTGATTGTTCTGCAGGTGGCAGATCCTGCTGCTGCTGTATCTGTTGGAGAAACTGCTGGGGTGTGCGCACCTGCGGCTGATCTGGCTGCCCAGGCTGTTGTTGTCCCGGCGCGACGGGTTGGCCTGATGGCTGCCCCGGCTGCTGTCCTGGTGGCTGCCCCGGAGCAACGGGCTGCCCTGGCGGAACGGGCTCGGGTACTCCCGGGCGTGGAATTACCGCCGGCTGAATGGATGGCGCTTGCTGGGGACCATCCGGCTCCTCCGCTGCTCCTGGATCTTCTTCGTCCGCATTCGGCGCCTGCGACGCTGCGTCGGGCTGTGCAGGCGCGGGCTGCGATTCCGTAGCAGAACCCGCAGCCGATCCAGACGCAGGCTTGCGCATCAATACCATCTGCCTTGGTGCGCCGTTGGGCAGGGCGCCTATCATTAGAACGTTGTAATGGCTTCCGTTGAGCAGCGAGGTGAGCACCTCTCCCGGAGCTCCCGGACCGAAGCTGCCAAACACCCGCTCATCCCCGCCTAGCCCATCCAGCTTCATCCCGGTGGCCGATGCCACTCTACGCAGAGTGTCCGACAGGCTGGAGTTGTCCGCCTTCACTGTGAGCGCATTGTTGCGCTGGGTTACCGTGGCGGCCACAGGCGGCTGCTCCAGAAGGTTGGTAGGAGCGTGCGGCGCGGCCACAGAGGGGACGGCGGCGGTCTTCGTTGCCGGCCTCCTGGGTGCTGTCTGGGATGATTGCTGCGGTGCGATCTGTGCGACTAGCGGGAGGGCCAGCAAGCTCCCCACAGCCAGCAAACTTCCCCCGGACAGCAAACACGGAACCAGCCATGCGCAGCGACCATGGCAGCGCGTGTCGCCATGCAACTTGACCTTCCTTTGCGCCTTGGCATCGGGCATCGCGGATGTCCCCCTACACCCAATAGACTACACAGCCCGGGGATGTGTTTGCGCAGAAGCGTCAATATGGAAATCGCTCGCGAATACAGTTACCGTGGTACATTGGTAGCAGATGGATGAATCCAGCAGTCTCAAGCAGTCGAAAGAGGTCGAGCGCATACAGACGGGTGTCCGCTTGGAGAAGCGGATGCTCAAGGTGCTGAAGGCCATCGCCGAGCAGAAGGACATGACCCTGGGCGATCTGCTGGAGGGCGTCGTGCTGCATGCACTGGAGGGCAAGATGCCCTTCTCTGCGCAGACCCTCAAAGATATCGAGCAGTTCCGCGTCCTCTACGGGCTGACCCTGCGGGCCGCAGACAGCCATCAGTTGCGGGAGCGGCGATGACTGGTGGGCGCCACGCTCGACGCAGAACGAAACTAGCAGCGAATGAAGGAGCGGTCATGAAAAGCGCGTACTTCGCCCTCACCCTGGCAATCTGCGTGCCGCCGATTGCTGTCGCTCAATCGTCACCCTCGGAAACAACGCTGGTCCATGTGAGCATTGCTTTCTCCCTTACTGTGCCTGCCCCGCTCGCCCAGGCGGCGCCCCTCTTCGGTCCGGAGGGCGAGCGGCCATGGTCGGGCGGCAACTGGGATCCGCATTTCCTCTTCCCCACACCAGCGAAGGATGTTGAAGGCGCCGTCTTCACGGTGCAGCATGGCGAGCACCGCAGCGTATGGGTAAACACGCGATTCGATCTGGAAGCCGGCCGCATGCAGTATGTCTATTTCCTGCCTGATCTGTTTGTCTGCAGCATCGATGTCGCTTTGCATGTTGCCGACGCGACACATACTAAGGTGGACGTGACGTATGCGCGTACTGCGTTGCGTCCTGAAGCCAACGAACATATGCGCGCCCAAGGCCGCGAGGACAGTGAGCAGGGCAAAGACTGGGAGATGCGATCACTGCGTATCTTGCCAGCAAGAAGGACCGCCACTCAACGAAGCATTGGCACAGTGGGAACCGGCTGGCTTTTGCGCGGCATGCACGGGTTGTGATGAAGTAGGGCGTGCGACGACTGGTGCAACCATGAACTTCCCTTCTCCGCGGCACATACTCGTCGCGACCTTGCTGCTGACCGTGGCCATGCCGGCCTTCGCCGCATCCTGCAAGACGCAGGCCGCGATGGCGGAAGCGGAGCGGACAGCGATCGTCGAGGCTGCCCGGCAGATCGCGACGGATGTCCAGACAGGCCGCTCTGCCGACCTGAAGGCGGCGACGGTGCCAACGGTCGCCGCAAACTTCAACGTCATCCAGCAGTCTGCGGCCGCGCTAACGCCGTTGATGACGGGCGCCACGCTGACCGTGGACGCGGTATACCGGCTGGACGCAGCAGATGCCAAGCCAGGTGACGACCAGGCGCAGTTCTTCTGCGACGCGACGGACAGCAGTACCCATGTCAGCTTCGCCATCCAGCATCTGCCGCCGGGGCAGTTCGCCTTCGCCATCGTGCATGCCACGGGGAGCGCGAAGCCGCAGCAACTCTCCCTGCTGCTGCAGATGCAGGCCGCAGGCAGCCCGTGGCAGCTGGCCGGCTTCTTCCCTAAGCCCCTGACTGAGGCCGGCCACGACGGCCTGTGGTACTGGAAGCAGGCCCGTCTCTGTGGCCAGAAGAAGCAGGCGTGGAATGCGTGGCTCTATTACTCCACCGCTGCCTATTTGCTGCAGCCTGCCGGCTTCTTCAGCAGCACCAATCTGGAAAAGCTGGTAGATGAGCAGCAGGCGGCCAAGCCCAACGGGTTGCCGGGCGAAATACCATTGACCGTCAGCGCCAATGGAGCAGACACCAAAATCACCAGCCTGCGCACAGACGATGCCCTGGGCGGTCTCGATCTGGTGGTGCACTACGACACGGCAGACAACTCGGATCCAGTCGCGGCACGCACTCGAACCGTCGCCGTGATGAAGGCACTGCTGGCGCTGCATCCAGAGCTGCGCGAGGCCTTCCATGGACTGTGGGTCTTCGCGGACGCGCCGGCTGGTTCCCCATTTTCACTGGAGCTGCCCATCCAGCAGCTGACTGGAAGCCAGTAGGGCAGGCTTCAAGTATCACTTTAAGAATCGCAACGCCCAATACGTTTGGACCCTGCTGTAGCGATGTTGGCAGGAGCTTTGGCACAGGCACTACACTTGAAAGAGTTCGATAAACGTATGGAAAAGCTTCTCTCCCGGGCCATTCTTGAGCGCCGGGCCACTCCCAGTTTTGATGGCCGGCCCATTCCTGCAGAGGATATGAGTCTGATTCTGGATGCGGGTCTGCGGGCTCCCAGCGCCTACAATCTGCAGCCCTGGCGCTTCATCGTGGTGCGCTCCCCGGAGCAGAAGCGCCGCCTGCGCAGCGCCTGCTACAACCAGCCCAAGGTGGATGAGGCCTCGGCAGTGATTGTGGCCTGTGGCGATGCGGACGGCTGGCGCAATGGCGACCTGGACGAGATGCTGCGCATGGGGCGCGAGAATGGCATGCCGGAGAACTATGCCGAACAGGCCAAGGCCAGCATTCCCGCCTATCTTTCTGACCATCCCAACATGCCGATGTGGCTGAACCGCCAGGTGATGATCGCCTTCACCCATATGCTGCTGATGGCCGAGACCCTGGGCTATGACACCGCGCCTATGGAAGGCTTTGAGGCGGAGAAGGTGCATGAGGTGCTGAAACTGCCGCTGAGTTATACGACCGTGGCCCTGCTGGCGTTGGGACACGGTCGCGGCGCGGACAAGTTCTCTGGCGGACGCTTCGCGTCCTCGCGCACCGTCTTCGGCGAAGAGTTCGGCCGGCCCTTGAGCGGCGAATCGTCCGGTTGGTGAGCCGCCATCCCATGCAGCGAGAGTTCCCTGCAGCACCCATCGTCGGCGTTGGCGCAATCGTCCTGGACGAAGAGCAGCGCATTCTGCTGGTACGGCGCGGGCAAGAGCCGCGGTTGGGGGAGTGGTCGCTGCCCGGCGGTGCGCTGGAGTTGGGTGAGCGGCTGGAGGACGGCATCCGCCGTGAGGTGGCTGAGGAGACTGGGCTGCTGGTGACGCCGCTGGAAATTGTCGCAGTGTTCGATCATATTTCTCGCGCCGAGGACGAGCGCGTCCGCTTCCACTACGTGCTGGTGGACTACCGCTGCCGGCTGGACGGTGGCGCGCTGGCCTGCTCGAGTGATGCTACAGAAGTCCGGTGGGCGCGTTGGGAGGAATTGGAGCGGCCGGCAACAACCGGCACAACAACTGCTCTGGCGGGGGACGATTCTTTGCTTCTGAAACCATTTACGCTGAGCGTGATTCGCAAGGCGCTGGAGCAGGCCAGTGCTGCTGACCTACCTGCCACTGTGCAGAAGGAAGGGAAACCTTGAGCCGTCCCGCAACGCGCACGGACCGCTCCCGTAAATTGCGCGATACGCGAGGAACCGTGACCACTGCTGCTATGCGCCCCAACGCTTCTTCGATTGCAGCCGGGTGGTCGCAATGGAAGACCTTCGGATACTTCCTGCTGGTGATGGTTGGACTCACCATGATTGGCGCATTGACGGTATGGCTACGTCCGCTTGCAGTGGTCGACGGCTTCACGCGGGCACGTCTGGCCTATGAAGGCTTCCACAACGAGTCCGTCATCATTCGCGGCCAACGGATCCACTACTACGAGGGCGGCAGCGGACGGCCCATCCTGCTGATCCACGGCCTGGGCAGCCGCGCGGAAGACTGGGCCAATCTTATGCCGCTGCTCAAGCGCTCTGGCTTTCACGTCTATGCCATCGACCTGCTGGGCTACGGGAGCTCCGCGCGGCCAACGAATGCGACGTACTCTATTCCGGAAGAGGCTGGATACGTGGAGGACTTTCTCGCCGATCGCAGACTGAACCACGTCAGCATTGCCGGCTGGTCGATGGGCGGCTGGGTGGCGATGCGCGTGGCGCTGGATCAGCCGCAGCGGGTGGAGCGGCTGGTGCTGTGCGATGCGGCGGGCATCCGCTTCTCTCCCGACTTCCAGGTAGCGGATTTTGAGCCCACTACAGTCGACTCCGTGCGCCGGCTGTATCGGCTGCTGATGCCCCACCCCACAGAGATTCCCGACTTTCTGGCGACCGCGATGGTGCGCAAATTTCTGGCTATCAACTGGGTGGTAGACCGCAGCGCGCGCTCCATGTTTCGCGGTACCGATCTGCTGGATGGCAAGCTCGGCGGGCTGCAGATGCCGACGCTGATTGTGTGGGGCAAGGAAGACCACCTGGTGCCGTTGGCAACCGGCATCGCATTGCATCAACAGATCCGGCAATCGGCGCTGGAGATCTACGACGGGTGCGGACACCTGGCGCCAGGCCAGTGCGCCAGCCGCATCGGTCCGCGGATGATCGAGTTCCTGGACGGTAAGGGGCCACAGGCGCAGCAGACCATCGAAGTCAGCCAGCCATAGTCTAGGCGATGGGCCGCAGCGGCAGAGTCACGGTAGCGCGTGCGCCACCGATCCTGCGATTGGTCAGTGTGACAGAGCCGGCATGCGCTTCGACGATCTGCCGCGCCAGCGCCAGGCCCACGCCGTTGCCGCCGGTCTTGGTGGTGTAGAACGGCACGAACAGATTGGACTCATTCGCAATGCCGGGGCCATTGTCGTCGATCTCGATGACCACGGAGTCGGCAGCCACCTGCCATCCCACGCGTACCTGGGGACGGCGCGCGCGCGCTGCCAATGCTGCCTCGACCGCATTGCGCACCAGGTTGATCAGCATCTGTTCCAGTTGATCCGGATCGGCAGTGAGCGTGAGCTCAGGACCGCGATCGAGCTGGGCCTGCAGCCGCTGCTCCAGCGCCAGTGTTCGTTCCAGCAGCGGGCCCAGCGCCGTCTTCTGTAGCCGGGGCGGTGGCAATTGTGCGAGCTGGCGATAGGCCTGTACGAAGCGCTGGAGCGATTCAGCGCGGCTCTCGACGATATGCAGACCGCGGTCCAGATCTTCGTCTGTGGCTACGTTGCCCAAAACCTGTGAGCGCAGGCTGCCCGCGATGGACTTGATGGGAGCGAGCGAGTTGTTGATCTCATGTCCCAGCACCTGGATAAGTCTGCGCCAGGCTTGCCGCTCCTCTTCCCGCAGCGCCGCGCTGACGTCAGAAAGAAGTAGCAGCGTGTGTGGCACGCCACGCTGGCGGAAGCTGCTGCGATGCACCATCCATCGCGTTCCCCGGCCATCGTGCTCAAGCTCGACGATGCCCTCATCCGGCTCGTTGAGCAGCGCCGTCAGTCCCAATCGCTCCGCTGATGCGCCCACACTGGCGTCCGGGGACAAGGTGAAGACGCGCTCCGCCGCAGGGTTCAACAGCTGCAGAACGCCAGCGGGATCAAAGGCCAGCACCGGCGCATCCATGGCGCCCACCACGCGGCGCAGCAGTGCGGCCGCCTCAAACGCTCCGGCGCGCTGGTCCTGCAGCATATCCGCCAACGCGTTCACTTCAATGGCCAGCTCTCCCAGTGCATCGTCGGTCGCGGCGCCACGCGCGCGGAAGGCGTAGTCATTCTCACGCAATGCGCTCAAGACATTGGACAGCGTTTGCAGCGGCCGCACGACGTGATCCATCAACATGCTGCCGACGATGAGCGCGGCGAAGCCCCACAGCGCCAGCAGCGAGAACCACAGCGTGGCCGAGGCGTGCATGGCAATCATCAGTCCACAGGCGATCAGAATGCCGGAGCAGGCAAGGATCACTGCCAGCAGACGCAGCCGGCCGACGAAGCTCATGCTGCGCGCAGAGCGAGCGCGGGTGCCGCCACGCCTGGACCCGTGGATATGAATTGCCTGTCCTGACGGGGTGGTGCGCTTCTCCTCCATGCTTAGTCTTCCCGTAGATGCGGCAGCGGCCTGCAGACGCTCATGCGGGGGCAAGTCATGAAGCTCGACTCACTAGATGGCATATTTTTCCATCCGCCGATAGAGCGCGCCGCGGCTGAGGCCGAGTGCCTCCGCCGCCTGGCTCACGTTGCCGTGCGCGCGCGCCAGCGCCTTGCGGATGAGGATACTCTCCACTGCCTCCAGACTCATGTCGTCCAGGCTGCTCTGGGCGCTGGCGGAGGTAGAGGCGCGCGGCGGCATCAGGTTCAGGTCGCCGATGTCCACCCTGTCCGCACGGGCCATCAGCACGGCACGCTCGATGCAATGGTCCAGTTCGCGCACATTGCCCGGCCACGCGTATTGCATCATCAGCTCCAGTGCGCGCGGCGCGAAGCCGGCAAGGAGCCGGCGGTAGCGCTTGGCCCAGCGGGTGAGGAAGTGGCCGGCCAGCAGCGGAATGTCTTCGCGGCGTTCGCGCAGCGGCGGAAGATGAATCTCAACAGTGTTCAGGCGGAAGAGCAGATCGCTGCGGAAGCGGCCCTCTTCACACTCCGTGTGCAAGTCCGCATTGGTGGCGGAGAGCAGCCGCACGTCCACCTTGCGCGTTCTTGAAGACCCCACACGCTCCAGTTCGCCCGTCTCCAGCACGCGCAACAGCTTGGCCTGCTGGCGCATGGGCACGTTGGCGATCTCATCCAGAAACAGCGTACCGTGATCGGCCAGCTCGAAGCGGCCAATGCGGTCTGTACGTGCGTCCGTGAATGCGCCTTTCACATGGCCGAAGATCTCGCTCTCAAACGTGCCCTCGGGCAGCGCGCCCGTATTGACGGCAACCAGCGAGCGCTGCGCACGCGCGGAGAGTGCATGCAGCGTCTGCGCGACGACTTCCTTGCCTGTGCCGTGTTCGCCGGTGATGAGCACGTTGGCATCGGAAGGTCCGATGCGCGCGATCGTCTCCAGCACCGGCTGCATGGCCGGCGACTCTGCAATCAGCATGGGCAGACCCTCGGCGCGAAGGAAGCGGTTCTCTGCCTCCAGCATGTCGGCCTGGCGCAGTGCGCGGCGCAGCTCCATCTGGGTGCGCAGCACGCTCAGCAGCCGCGCATTGTCCCAAGGCTTCTGGATGAAGTCTGCCGCACCGCGGCGCATGGCTTCGACCGCAAGCTCAATACTGCTCCACGCGGTCATCACGATCACTGGCATGCGCAAGCCGTAGTTCTGAATCTCTGCCAGCAGGTCGATGCCTTCGACACCGGAGGTGGTGTCGCGGGTGTAGTTCATGTCCATCAGGACCGCGTCGTAGTTCTCGCTGGCCAGGCACTCGATCACCTGCCGCGGCGAGGCGGCGCGGTCGACGCGGTAGCCCTCCGGGCGCAGCAGCAGTTCGAGTGCGTCAAGGATGGGCTGCTGATCGTCGGCGATCAGCAGGCGTGAAGGTTCCTCGGATGCTTTCAGGCGCTGGCCCGGGGGTGCTCCGCTATCCGGCTGGGCGCGTTGACGGCTGCTGGTCATGCTGAATGCCAATCTACTAGAAGCGATTGAATGGATGATCGTGGCCCGCCCGACAGAGAATGTAAGACTCGCGCCCAGGACTGATCTGCCGTGCCTTCTGAAGAAGCCACGGCTTCTATGGCCGCTGCGCAGCAGAGGGTGGTGGTGTGGTTGAGGATGCCGCAGAGACCACGCCGGAGCGGGCCTCTTCGAGCGAGATGCCGAGGCGATTGAGCGTTTGTCCGGTAGCGCTGTAGAGCTCCAGCCGACTCTTCTCGTAGGTCGTCTCAGCGGTAGCAAGGGCGGAGCTGGCAAGCGCGAGGTCATGTTCGGCCGTGACCGTTTCGAAGTTCGATCCTGCGCCTAGCTGCTGCTCCTGCTTCTTGATGTCGAAGGTGCGCTGTGCCAGGTCTCGCGCCTTGCGTGCGGCCTGCACGCGTGCGCCACCCTGCTCCAGCGCATAGGCTGCGTTGCGCACCTGGATGCGCACATTCTTTTTGATCTGCTCCACCTGCAACTCGGCCTGTCGAAACTCGAGTTCAGAGCGAAATTGATCGGCGCGCGCCTGACGATTGCGCAGCGGGATGTTCACCTGCACTTCTGCGAGATAGTCGGGTGAAGAGTTGTTGAAGGCATTCTGGAGCGTGCCGCTGTAGCCCGGGGGCACGGTCACGATGTTCTGGCCCAGCGAAAAGTTTGGATTGGGCTGGCCGCCCAGACCCGCTCCCGCGTAGTAGCCCAGGACACTGACCGTGGGCAGCAGCGCGTTGCGCACCGCGCTGCGGGAGATCTGATAGTCGTCCTGATTGATCTGCAGGGTGTTGATGTCCGGGCGGTCCTTGATGGCCTCGGCGATCAGCGCCTGCACTGGCGGAACCACCTCAGGCTGAAACGCATCGAGAGATGCCGTGGGCACCACGGGAATCTCTTCGAGCGTCTCGTCCAGCCGCCGGGTGAGTGCGTTCTTCATGAACGACTCCTGCAACTGAAGGGTGGTCTTCGAGACGGTAAGGTCCTGCTCGCGCGTGGCTACCTCCGCCTCTGCTTTCATGACGTCGAGCGCTGGAACGGCTTCGAGCTGCAACTGCTTGCGTTCGTCATCCAGCGTCTTCTGGGCAAAGGCGAGCGAGCGCTCCTTCACCTGCTCGTCCTGGTAGGCATTGACCAGGTCCCAGTAAATGTTCTCGATCTGCGTGGAGGTTGCGATCACCTGCTCCTTGAAGGCAATCTCGGAGATTTTGCGGTTGTTCCGCGCCAGCCGCAGATAGCGCAGGTTGGGGGCAAAGCCGAAGCCGGACAAGAGTTGCTGTTGGATCAGGAAGCGATAGCTCGCACTGAGCGAAGGGTTCAGCGTCTGGAAGGGGCTGTTGATGGTGGTGCGTTGATTATCGAAGTCGAACTCAACCGAAGTGCCGGTGGGAAAGGACTGCAGATAGCTGACATCGACGATGCCAGTGTTCACTTTGAGCGAGGGCGTGCCGGAGGTGGTTTGATTCACCTGCGGCGAGGTATTGTGCTCGATGCTGGCGAAGCCGGCGATGCGCGGATCGAAGTTGGGTACCAGCGGACCAAGTCCGAAAGTGTTCTGCACCAGGCCACCAGCGCCGCCGCCGGCGCCGCCGACGCCGCCCGAGGATCCGGTGGCGCTGGGTGCGCCGGAGCCGCCCAGCGTGTTTTGCACTACGCCAGTGGGGACGCCAAAGCTCTGCCCGCCAGCGCTGGTGCGCAGCACATCAGCATTCGCAATGGGCAGGTAGTAGCGGGAGATGGCGAGATCCAGGTTGTTTTCAAGCGCCAGCTCAACCGCATCGTTGAGCGACAGGTAGAGCTTGCCATCGTGGATCAATTGGTCCAGTCGAGGAGAATTGGCCAGATTGGGAGGTGGCAGATTCACCGGCGTGTAGATGGAGAACGGATTGCGTGAGCGCGGCAGCGCGACATGGAAGCCCTGCTGCGCGGTTTGCGCTTGCGCGTTGGCGACGAAGACAGGGGCTGTTGGGGACACCCCAAGTGTGCTGAATACAACCGTAGCGGTGACTAGTGAGCGAAGGTTCATCGTGCCGCCGACTCCTGGGCAGCAAGCTGCGGACGTGCGGTGTCGCGGACCATCCAGCCATCGCGCACTTCGAGCACGCGGCTGCCATATGCGGCGTTGACATCGGAGTGGGTGACCTGAAGGATGGTGGTGCCCTGACGGTTGAGATCGCTGAAGAGTTCCATGATCTCCTTGGCCTGCTCGGAGTGCAGATTGCCGGTGGGCTCATCGGCCAGCAGCAAGGATGGATTGTGAATGACAGCGCGGGCGATGCCCACCAGTTGCTGCTGTCCGCCGGAGAGCTGCGAAGGAAACAGGTCCTTCTTGGCCACGATGTTGAAGCGGTCCAGCGTGTCGGCCACCAGCGACTGGCGCTCGGCACGCGGCATGTTCTTGTAGCTGAGCGGCAGGTCGATGTTTTCCGCAACCGTAAGCTCATCCAGCAGGTGATAGCTCTGGAAGACCATGCCCATGCTGCGCTTGGCCAGCTCCGCGCGCTGCTTGCGGCCCATGCTGTGCACCGGCTCGCCATCGAAGTAGTATTCGCCCGCCCACTGATCGTCCAGCAGCGCGATCGCGTTCAGCAGGGATGACTTCCCTGCCCCGGAGGGCCCCATCAACGTGATGAACTCGCCGCGCTGAATGGTGAGATCGATGCGGCGCAACACCCAGGTCTGACCGGCGCCGGTCTTGTAGCTGCGTTCGAGATTGCGTAGTTCGATCATGGTGGTTCCCTCTTCTGTGGTTATTCGTGACGCAGTGCCTGGATGGGGTCAATGTATGCGGCACGACGTGCCGGCAGGTAGCTGGCCGTGATGCAGGTGAGCGCAAGCACCGCGGATACTGCATCGATGACGAGCGCGAGATGGTGGGTGTCGACACCAAACACGAGACGTTGTGCCAGACGACTGAACGCCAGCGATGCAGCGATGCCTAGCGCGCCGCCGATGGCGAGCAGGATGAGGGCCCGGCGCAGTACCAGCCACAGCAGGTCGCCGCGCTGCGCGCCCAGCGCGAGCCGCACCCCGAAGTCGCGCATCTGTTGCGAGACCTGATAGGCCAGCAGCCCATAGAGGCCGGCTGCCGCAATGATGAGCGCAACCAGGGCGAACAGCGAGAGCAGGCGCGCGGCCAGGGTCTGGCTTCCCATGGTATCGGCCACGCTGGTCTGCATCGCCTCGGCGTGGTTCACGCCGACGTCCGGATTCAGCTCACGCACGATGCGGGTGATGGCAGGGATCAACGCATCCGGCTGCATGCCGGAGCGGACGACCAGATCGAGATGAAATGCCGCAATGATGGGATAGAGGTCATCGGCAGGGGTCATCTGCTCCAGATTCAGCAACAGCTCCGGCTCGACGGCCTGGGCCAGACCCTGGCGAGCGTCGCCAATCACGCCAACGATGGTGGCATACTCATGCGGTCCCTTATCGGACGTCTTGATTTGCAGGCCGATGGGCGAAGTGCTGCTGGTGATCTGCCGTACAAACGCCTGATTGACGACCGCGGCGAGGGGCGAGCCAATACTGTCCTGCTGCTCGAACAGCCGTCCCGCAACCAGGCTGACGCCCATCGCGCGGAAGTAATCCGGGGTTGCCGCACGGACGTTTGCGCTCTGCTGATGTCGAGCGTCCGGTTTTGCTCTGCCGGCGAATTCGATGGTGTCCAGGAATGTCCAGTTCGAGCGCAAAGGCCGGACAGTCGTGACGCCCACCCACGCAACACTGGGCAGTTGACGGATGCGAGCCAGCATGGGGTCAACCAGTGTCTGCCCGATGTTCGGGCTTTCTGTGGCCCGACTGACAAACCAGTAGTTCTTCTGCGGCAGCATCAACTCGGCGGTGACTACCTTCTCCGGGTCGAAGCCAAGTGGAGTGCGTTGCAACTGGTAGAGGGTGCGTGCCATGACGCCAGCAGCGACCAGCAGCAGCAATGAGAGTGCAACTTCTACGGTGACGAGCCCATCGCGCACCAGGCTTTGCTGACGGCTGGTACCGCTGCCCGCAGAGCCCTCGCGCAAACCAGTCTGGATGGGCAGCCGCGACGCCTGCAGTGCGGGCAGCAGGCCGAACAACAGGGCCGAGACGCAGGAGGCGGCCAGCACGTACAGGCAGACGGTCGCATCGACATGAATGATGTCGCCATTCTGGAAGGTGTGGTCGAGATAGTGGTGCATCAATCGCAGGGCGACAGCCGTAATGGCGAGCCCGCCCGCGCCGCCAGCTAGGCTGAGCAGCAAGCTTTCCACCAGGAATTGCTGCAGCAGGCGTCCACTTCCGGCGCCCAGCGCAGCGCGCACAGCGATCTCTCTCCTGCGTCCCTGCGTACGAGTGAGCAGCAACCCGGCGACGTTGATGGTGGCGAGCAGCCATACCGCCAGCACCAGTCCGTTCAACAGCAGCAGACCAGGACGCACATTGCGGGTGAGGGAGCGGGCGTAACTCTCAACCACCATGTGAGTATCGCGCTCCTTGCCGGGATAGCTCTTCAAGGCCTGTTGCTTGATGCCCTGCAACTCGCGCGCAGCATCGTCTGCAGTGGCGCCTGGGCGCAGCCGCGCAAGCACCGTCAGCGCGCCGGAGTCGCGCTGCTGCAGTTCCTTGAGCGTGACGTCCAGCGGAGAAAAGATCAGCTCGCTGCCGCCTTGAAAGCGGAAGCGAGGGGGCATCACGCCGACAATGGTGTTCGACACGCCGTTGATCCGCACGCTCTTGCCAAGGATGCCGCGGTCACGCTGGAACAGCTTGCCCCAAGCCTCGTCCCCCAGGACGACGACGCGGGTGGCCGCGCCGTTGTTCCCGCCTGCGGAGAATCCACGGCCAATAGCAGGTTGAACGCCGAGCATGGTGAAGAAATTCGTGCTGGTAAGCATCTGCGGAACGGATTGCGGATGTGCGATGCCCCCCACCAGCGGCAACTGGAACATCCAGTAAGTGATCGCCGGCATG